>JAUIHM010000004.1 GCA_030432315.1 Alphaproteobacteria bacterium
CTTTGCAGAACGTCGCGCGGGCGTCGCTGGTCTGCATGATGGCGGGGGCGGATTTCGTCAAGACCTCGACCGGCAAGGAAAGCGTGAACGCCACGTTGCCCGTGACGCTGGTGATGCTGCGGGCGATCCGCGACTATTACGCGCGCACCGGTTGGCGGGTGGGGTACAAGCCTGCGGGCGGGATTTCCAAGGCCAAGGATGCGTTGGTGTACCTTGCGATGGTGAAAGAGGAGTTGGGCGACCGGTGGCTGAGGCCCGACCTGTTCCGCTTTGGCGCGTCGTCCCTGTTGGGCGATATCGAGCGGCAGTTGGAACATCACGTGACAGGCGCCTATTCGGCGCTCAACCGGCATCCGATTGGATAAGATCATGGGCGTGGCAGAGTTTTTTGACAGCATGGACTATGGAACGGCACCGGAATCCGATGCGGAGGCGCGGGCGTGGCTGGCACGGCACGGGGCACGGTTTGGCAATTATATCAATGGTGTTTTCCGCGATCCTGACTCGGGATATCATTTTGAGACCCATGAGCCGGGAACGGGCCGGGTGCTGGCCTCGATCGCGGATTCGGGCAAAGACGATGTGAATCGGGCGGTAAAGGCGGCGCGGGGGGCGGCGAAGGCCTGGGCGGAGATCGGCGGTCCGGCGCGGGCGCGGCACCTGTATGCTCTGGCGCGGATGATCCAGCGGCATGGGCGGCTGATCGCAGTGATCGAGGCACTGGACAATGGCAAGCCGATCCGGGAAACGCGCGACCTCGATGTGCCGCTGGCCGCGCGGCATTTCTATCATCACGCGGGTTGGGCACAGTTACAGGAGAGCGAGTTTGCCGACCATGCGCCACTGGGGGTGATCGGGCAGATCGTGCCGTGGAATTTCCCGTTCCTGATGCTGGCCTGGAAGGTCGCGCCGGCGCTGGCGCTGGGAAATACGGTGGTGTTGAAACCGGCGGAGTTCACGTCGCTTTCGGCGTTGCTGTTCGCGGAACTGGCGACGGCGGCGGGGTTGCCGAACGGGGTGCTGAATGTTGTCACGGGGGCCGGTGAGACCGGCGCGGCGATTGTCGAGCATGGCGGTGTGGACAAGATTGCGTTTACCGGCTCGACCGAAGTTGGTCGAATTATCCGCGAAAAAACAGCTGGTTCAGGCAAGTCATTGACGCTTGAGCTCGGCGGGAAATCGCCATTCATCGTCTTTGAGGATGCCGATCTGGATGCGGCGGTGGAAGGCGTGGTCGATGCGATTTGGTTCAACCAGGGGCAGGTCTGCTGTGCGGGGTCGCGGATCCTGGTACAGGAAGGGATTGCGGCGGAGTTTCACGCGCGTCTGAAGCGGCGGATGGATACGCTGCGGGTTGGGACACCGCTCGACAAGACGATTGACATGGCGGCGATCATTTCGCCCGAACAGTTGGAGCGTATCGGCCGGATGGTCGATCAGGGCGTGGCCGACGGGGCGGTTAAGCACCAGGGGTCGGGTGCTTTGCCGGAGGGCGGAAACTACTTTCCGCCGACGCTGCTGGCCGGGGTGGCGTCGACCTCCATCGTGGCGACGGAGGAGATTTTCGGGCCGGTGGCGGTATCAATGACGTTCCGGACGCCCGATGAAGCGGTGCAGCTGGCGAACCATACGCGCTATGGACTGGCGGCGAGTATCTGGAGCGAAACCATTGGCCTCGCGCTTCAGGTTGCAGCGCAGGTGCAGGCCGGCGTGGTCTGGGTCAACGGCACCAACATGTTCGATGCCGCGGTCGGGTTTGGTGGCAAGAAGGAATCGGGCTTTGGCAGGGAAGGTGGCCGCGAGGGGTGTCTTGAATATCTCAAGCCGGTTGCCTGGACAAAACGCAAGGCGCGGCCGGCGCTGAAGCCGGTGACGGCAACGGATGGATTTGAGCCGTTGGCGGTTGACAGGACCGCCAAGAATTTTATCGGCGGCAAACAGGCGCGCCCGGACGGAAACTACTCGAGACCGGTTCTGTCGCCGAAGGGCAGGCTGATCGGTGAGGTGGGCGAAGGCAATCGCAAGGATGTCCGCAATGCGGTGGCCGCCGCGGGCAAGGCGGGGTCATGGGGTCGGGCCAGCACGCACAATCGGGCGCAAATCCTTTATTACATTGCGGAAAACCTGAGTGCCCGGCACGACGAATTCGCGGCGCGCATTGTTGCGATGACCGGGGTCACGCCGAAGGCGGCGGCGGCGGAAGTGGACGCGGCGGTTTCGCGGCTGTTCAGTTACGGGGCATGGGCCGACAAATATGATGGAGCGGTACATGCGCCGCCCCTGCGTGGCGTAGCTCTGGCGATGCTTGAGCCGATTGGCGTGGTCGGGGTGGTCTGCCCGCCGGAGGCGCCTTTGCTTGCACCGGTGAGCCTCGTGGCGCCGCTGGTGGCAATGGGGAACCGGGTGGTGGTCGTGCCGAGTGAGGTGCATCCCCTGTCGGCGACGGACTTCTATTCGGTGCTGGAAACATCCGACGTGCCGCCCGGGGTGATAAACATCGTCACCGGCGAGGCGATGGAACTGGCGAAGACGCTGGCGGCGCACAACGATGTGGACGGGGTCTGGGCGTTTGGGTCGGCGGAACTTTCGGCGACGGTCGAGCGGTTGTCGGTCGGCAATCTCAAACGTACCTTTGTGGACGGCGGACTGGCGACGGACTGGTATGACCCTGCGCAGGCAGAGGGACGGGCTTGGCTGCACCGGGCGATTGACGTGAAGAATATCTGGATACCCTACGGGGAATAAACGAAAAAATACCGGGGAGAGACATGCTTAAGAATATTGATCCGATGCTGAACGGAGACGTTCTGCGTGCGCTGCGGTCGATGGGGCACGCGGATACGATTGTGGTGGCGGACGCGAATTTCCCTGGAGATTCCATTGCCCGTCAGACGGTTACGGGAAAGCTGCTGCGGATCGACAATGTAACCTCGACGCGGGCGATGGAGGCGGTGCTTTCAGTTTTGCCGCTCGATACGCCGCTGCAGCCGTCGGTCGGGCGGATGGAGGTGATGGGCGACGCGGAGGAGCAGCCGGAGGTTCAGGTCGAAGTTCAGGCGGTGATCGATGCGGCGGAGGGGAAGTCCGCGCCCATGTATAGCATCGAAAGGTTTGCATTTTATGAAAAGGCCAAGCAGGCCTACGCGATCATTCAGACCGGTGAGACGCGGTTTTACGGCTGTTTCCTGCTGACCAAGGGAGTCATTGCGCCAGAGCCGGAGCAGGGATTGTAATATGGGTGAAGGCGTTGCGATCCTTGGCATATTTGTTGCAGATACAGCGTATCTCGCGGCGCGGATGCCGGCAATCGGTGAGACGGTCATCGGTTCCGGCTTTTCCGTTGGCCCTGGTGGAAAGGGCTCCAACCAGGCCGTCGCCGTGGCGAGAGCCGGGGCGAGGTCACGGTTCATCACCAAGATCGGCAGGGACACTTTCGGCGATATCGGTCTGAAAACATGGAAAAATGCCGGGGTTGAGCCGGTCATTCAGCAGATGGAGGATGAAGCGACGGGCGCTGCCTTCATTTTCGTGAATGACCGGACTGGAGACAATGCGATTATCGTCTGCCCCGGTGCGGCCGGGACGATAACGGCGGCGGATGTTGAGGCGTCGCGTGGCGCGATCGAGGGATCGGCCGTGTTCGTAACACAGCTCGAACAGCCGGCGGAGGCGGCGCTGCGCGGGTTGCAGATTGCGCGGAAAGCCGGGGTCACAACGGTCTTCAACCCGGCCCCGGCAATTGATTTCGCCAAGGAAGTCTTTGAACTGTCAGACTATATCGCTCCGAATGAGACGGAGGCGGCGATGCTCGTCGGGTTCGATCTGACGACGCTGGATGACGCGCGACGGGCAGGGGATGTTCTGTTGGACCGGGGGGCGGGCACGGCGCTGATTACGCTCGGCGAGCGTGGCGCGCTGTGTCATTCACGGGAGCTTTCGGTGCATGTGCCGGTGATGAATGCAGGTCAGGTGGTGGACACGACCGGGGCCGGAGATGCATTTGTTGGTGGTTTTTCAGCGGCTTTGGCGCGCGGGTTAAAGCCCGTTGATGCGGTGCGCTTTGGGGCGGCGACGGCGGCGATTGCGGTGACGCGGCGCGGAACCGCGCCGGCGATGCCGTCGAAGGCTGAGATTGAGGCACTTTTGGCCGAACGGAAGGGTTAACGGCGGGGCGTTAACCGGTGGCATCCGGATACCCAACCCGTACCCTTTCGATACCCGAACGGTAGGTACGACCGGTGTTAACCTTTTAAGGGTTAACGCCGATGCGGGCCTGCGTCCGGGAAACGACACGGATGGTTCCGGCTGACCGAAACTGGCGGACGCCGGCCTCCTTGGGGTGCGGCGGATCCGGTTGTGTGTTCGGGGCATCTTTCGGCGGGACGCAAACCTGCGGCTTCGTCAATTCGGGCAACCGAAGGTCGGAAACGGCATTCAGATTTCGGCAAAGTCTGGCAGAGTGGGGTCGAGGGAACCCGGACGGGAGGTATTGCTGGATGTGTGAAACGGAATCGAACCTCAACCGGTGCGGCGGGGGCTGAATGTACCGGTTGCGGCTTTTTGCCACGCGGCATGCGCGGGTTTTCGAGTGGATGTATGTGCGGCTGGAGCGGGCGCTGGTGGCGCTCGATCCGGTGTTTGCGCGGATCGGTTACAACCGGATCGAGCGGCCGGTCGCGCTGGTCGAGCGGGGGCTCAAGGGGCTGATGTTTGACTGCCGGATGTGCGGGCAGTGCGTGCTGTCCTCGACCGGAATGTCCTGTCCGATGAACTGTCCCAAGGAATTGCGCAACGGGCCCTGTGGCGGGGTCCGGCCAGGCGGGTTCTGCGAGGTGAAGCCGGAGATGCGCTGTGTCTGGGTGCTGGCCTGGGACGGGGCGGCAAGGATGCGGGAGGCGCAGCGGATCAGTGAGGTGTTGCCGCCGGTGGATCGGCGTCTCAAGGGATCCTCAGCCTGGCTCAGGGTGGCGCGCGAGAAGGCCGAAGGGCTGCGGGCGACCCGGGAGGCGGACCGTCTGGCGATGGCGGAGGCGTTTCCGGGGGCGCGCGAGAGTGAGCCGGCCTCCGCACCGCTGGCGCAGGAACCGGCGCGGGCGGTCGAGGGGGCGGAGCGGTGATCGATCTGATCGACGACGACCTGCTGCCCTCCTACACGCAGCCGCCGCCGGGCATGTCGTCCGGGTCGCGGCTGGAACGGGCCTTGCGGGCGGGCAAGTTCGCGGTGACGGCGGAGCTGAACCCGCCGGATTCGGCCGATCCGGGCGATGTGTTCGAGGCGGCACGACCGTTGGCGGAAGTGGCCGATGCGGTCAATGCGACGGATGCGAGCGGCGCGAACTGCCACATGTCGTCGCTGGGGATCTGTTCGCTGCTGACGCGGGCGGGGTACGGGACGATCTACCAGATTTCCTGCCGCGACCGGAACCGTATCGCCATTCAGGGGGATGTGCTGGGGGCCGCGGCGATGGGGGTGCGCAACGTGCTGTGCCTGACCGGCGACGGGGTCGGGGTGGGGGATCAGCCCGGGGCGAAACCGGTGTTCGATTTTGACAGCGTGACGCTGCTCCGGACCATTCGGACCATGCGCGATGACGGGGTGTTTCTGTCGGGGCGCAGGATTACCCGGCCGCCGAGGCTGTTTCTGGGGGCGGCGGAAAACCCGTGTGTGCCGCCGTTTGACTGGCGGCCCGAGCGGTTGGCGAAGAAGGTCGAGGCGGGGGCGCAGTTCATCCAGACCAACTATATTTTTGATCTGCCGCTGTTTGAGACATTCATGGCGCGGGTGCGGGACCTGGGGCTCGACAGGGAGGTGTTCATTCTGGCGGGAGTCGGGCCGCTGGCCTCGGCCAGGGCGGCGCGGTGGATGCGCAGCAATGTGCCCGGCATCCACATTCCGGATCCGGTGATTGCCCGGCTGGAAGGGGCGAAGAACCAGGCGGCGGAAGGGGCGGAGATCTGTATCGAGATCATGCAGGCGGTGCGGGCGATTCCCGGCGTTGCCGGGGTGCATGTGATGGCCTATCGGCGCGAGCATCTGGTGTCGGAAATCGTGCTGCGCTCCGGTGTGCGGCAGGCACGGCGGGTGGGGCGGCGTTAGGGTTTTCGTGACGGGAGGACGGTGCACGCCCCGGGGGCGTCGGGCGCTTTTCGGTGCGTTGCATCGCACTGCCTGCAGCGGCTCACTCTTTTCCGCCGAAACTCATCCGGGCAAGCAGGGCGTCTTTGCGGATGAACTGGTGCCAGAGGGCGGCGGCAATGTGGGCGGCAATGAGCAGGATCAGCAGTTTGGCGAAGATGCCGTGCGCGAGGCGGGCGGTAAAGATGTCGAAGCTTTCGGGCAGGGGTGCGTCGGAAGGGCCGAGGAGGATGCCGGGCAGGCCGGATGCAATGGCGGTGGCGATGCCGGTGCCGAGCATGGCGAAGGTCAGCAGGTAGAGGCCGAAATGCACCCAGGGGGCGGCGCGGTTGAGGACCGGGTGGCCGATATCGGCGGCGGGCGGGGTTCGGCTGCGCAGGCGGACCGCGACGCGGATCAGCATCAGCACAAGGATCGCGGTGGCCAGCGAGACGTGCAGGCGCAGCGAAACGAGTTTTCCGGGGTCGGTATTGGCTTTCGGTTCGAGCAGGACGGTGCCGCCGAACAGCGCGCCCAGGATCATGAAGGCCAGCAGCCAGTGCAGCAGCACCATGTTCTTCGGGTAGCGGGTCATCGTGCGATCGTCCCCTGGGTCATTCCGCCGCGGCCTGGACCAGCAGGGTCTTGAGGTCGAAGGCGGCGCGCATCAGGTCGCGGGTGTAGGCGGTTTGCGGAGTGTCGAACAGGTCGTCGGTCGGGCCTTCCTCGACGACGAGACCTTCCTTCATGACGATGACGTAGTCGGCCAGAGCGCGGACCACGGCGAGGTCGTGGCTGATGAAGATGTAGGACAGGGTGTGTTCGCGCTGCAGGCGGCGCAGGAGTTCGATCACCTGTTTCTGCACCGTGCGGTCGAGGGCGGAGGTGGGTTCGTCGAGGACGATGATTTTAGGGCGCAGGATCACCGCGCGGGCGATGGCAATGCGCTGGCGCTGGCCGCCGGAGAATTCGTGCGGGAAGCGGTTGCGCACCGCCGGGTCGAGGCCGACGTCGGAGAGGGCTTCGGCGGCGCGGGCCGCGCGTTCCTTCCCGCTTAGTTGCGGCTCATGGACAAGCAGACCCTCGGTGATGATTTCGCCCACTGTCATGCGCGGCGAGAGCGAGCCGTAGGGGTCCTGGAACACCATCTGCAGCGCGTGGCGGTAGGGCAGCATCGCATGGCGGTCGAGGCCGGAGATGTCACTGCCGAGATAGACCACCCGGCCGGTGTTGGGGATGATCTGCAGCAGGGCGCGGCCAAGGGTGGATTTGCCCGAGCCGCTTTCGCCGACGACGCCGATGGTCTGGCCCTCGCGCAGGGCAAGGGATATGCCGCGGACGGCGTGGAGCGTGGTGTCCTTGCGCAGGAAGCCCGCCGGGCGGCCGAAGGTGACCTCGACATTGTCGCCCTGGAGCAGGATGTCGGCGCTGTCGGGCACCGGCGGTTTGTGGCCTTCGGGTTCGGCGGCGAGCAGCATCTTGGTGTAGTCGCGGGAGGGAGCGGTGAAGATCTGCCGTGTCGGGCCTTCCTCCTCCACCTGGCCCCTGGCCATCACATAGACCCGGTCGGCGAAGGCGCGGACGATGCCGAGGTCGTGGGTGATGAACAGGATCGACATGCCGAGCCGGGCCTGCAGTTCGGCCAGAAGGGCGAGGATTTGCGCCTGGATGGTGACGTCGAGCGCGGTGGTGGGCTCGTCGGCGATCAAGAGGTCCGGGTCGTTGGCCAGCGCCATGGCGATCATCACCCGCTGACGCTGACCGCCGGAAAGCTCGTGCGGGTAGGCCTTCATCCGGGCCCTGGCGTTGGGGATGTGGACGAGGTTCAGCAGTTCCAGCACCCGGTCGGCGGCGGCGCGGCGGCTGAGACCGCCATGGACGCGCAGCGGTTCCGACATCTGCTGCTGGATGGTGTAGAGCGGGTCGAGAGAGGTCATCGGTTCCTGGAAGATCATCGTGATCTTCGCGCCGCGCAGCCTGTTCAACTCGCTCGGCGGGGTGTTGAGGATCTCGGTGCCGCGGTAGCGGATCGAGCCGGTGGCGCGTCCGTTGGACGCGAGAAGCCCCATTGCCGCCATCATCGCCTGGCTCTTGCCCGAGCCGCTTTCGCCGACCACCGCCACGGTTTCACCGGCGTCGACGTGGATCGAGACGCCGCGCACCGCGTCGACGGCGCCGTCGGGGGTGTCGAAGCTGACGCGGAGATCCTTGATTTCGAGAACGCGGTCGCTGAGGGTCATGGGGTGATGTCCGGGGGCTGGAAATGATGGACCTGACACGTTTTGTCGAGGCGCAGGACGGGTGCCTGGAGGCGGTGCGGCGCGAGTTGCGCGCCGGGCGCAAGGTGACGCACTGGATGTGGTTCGTGTTTCCGCAGATCGCCGGGCTGGGGCAGAGTGCGATGTCGCGGCATTTCGCCATTTCCGGGCCGGAGGAGGCGCGGGCGTATCTGCGGGATGCGGTCTTGGGGCCGCGGCTGCGCGAGGCGGTGGCGCTGGCCTGCGGGTCGGGAGAGGCGGATCCGGTGGCGCTGTTCGGCAGCATCGATGCGCAGAAGTTTCAGGCGTCGATGACGCTGTTCGCCGTCCTGGCGGAGGATCCTTCGCCGTTCAGGGGTGCCCTGGAGCGGTTCTATGGCGGTGTGCGGCACCGGCGGACGCTGGATCTGTTGGGCGGGGAGGGCGGCGGTCCCTGAACGGGGCCAGGGGAACCGGCCGGACCGGGGCGGCCCCTCCTGGCGGCAGGTGTGGTCACTGCCGTCCGGCAGGGCGATGCCATTGCCCGCGCCACCCGGCACGGTCCGTCGGATTCCTGACGGGCCGGGCGCGGGCTCTGGGCGATCCGTGCGGGTTTGGCGCATGTTCAGCGGTCCTTCGGATCGAGGGCGTCGCGCAGGCCGTCGCCGAGAAAGTTGAGGGCGAAGAGAAGCACGGTCATGGTGGCGGCGGGCCAGAACAGCATGAACGGGGCGTTGCGCATGTTCTTGGCGCCTTCGGCGATCAGCACGCCGAGCGAGGTCAGCGGTTCCTGCACGCCGAGGCCGAGGAAGGACAGGAAGCTTTCAAGCAGGATCACCTTCGGCACCAGCAGGGTCATGTAGATGATCACGGTGCCAAGGGTATTGGGGATGATGTGGCGCTGGACGATTTTCCAGCCCGAAACGCCGAGGGTTTCCGCGGCCTGGACGAATTCGCGGCGGCGCAAGGAGAGGGTCTGGCCGCGGACGATGCGGGCCATGTCTAGCCACTCGACCGCGCCGACGGCGAGGAACATCAGAATCAGGTTGCGGCCGAAGAACACCACCAGCAGGATCACGAAGAACACGAACGGCAGCGAATAGAGGATGTCGACGACGCGCATCATCACGTTGTCGACGCGCCCGCCGATGAAGCCTGCCGTCGCGCCGTAGGTGACGCCGATGACCAGGGCGACGGAGGTGGCGAGGGCGCCGATCATCAGTGAGATGCGCAGGGAGATCAGGATGCGGGCGAAGAGGTCGCGGCCGTTGGCGTCGGTGCCCATGATGAAGTAGAGTTCCTGGACATCGGCTTCCACCGTTGCGGAGAGGCCGTCGGCGGCGATTTCGGTGACTTCACCGTTGAAGAACACGTCGGAGCGGTCGAGATAGCGGCTGATGCGCGGGTCGATTTCGCGCTCCGAGGTGACCTCGATGATCGCTCGGCCGTTTTCGATGGTGATGGTGCCGATATCGACGCGGGCGCGGGAGAGCGCGCTTTCGGCGGCGGGGATGATGTTTTCGGCATGCGGATAGGGCGAGAGACTGGGCGGCACCTTGACGTACTGGGTGTAGACATTCGAGTAGCTGTGCGGGGCCAGCATCGGGCCGAAGAGGCCGGCGAGCAGCATGAAGATCAGCACAAAGAGCGACAGCATCGCCGCCCTGTTGCGGCGCAGGCGGATCAGGGCGGTGGCCCAGAGCGAGCGGCTCTGCGTGGCAAGGACGGGGGTGGCGTCGGCGGTCATGTCAGTCATAGCGGACCCTCGGATCAAGCATCGCGTAGAGCAGATCGACGATGAGGTTGAAGACCACGACGAACACGGCGACGATCACGACCGTTCCCATTACCAGGGTGTAGTCGCGGTTCAGGGCGCCCTGGACGAAATAGCGGCCGATGCCTGGAAGGTTGAACACCTGTTCGACGACGATGGACCCGGTCAGCAGGGCGGCGGCGGCCGGGCCGAGGTAGCTGACCGCCGGAAGGATCGCCGCGCGCAGGGCGTGTTTGACGACGACCATGCGTGAGGGCAGGCCGTAGGCACGGGCGGTGCGGACGTGGTCGGAGCGCAGGGCCTCGATCATCGAGCCGCGCACGAGGCGGGCGATCACCGCAACCTGGGGCAGGGCGAGGGCGATCACCGGCAGGATCATCTGCCGCCAGTCGCCCCATCCCTGGGCCGGCAGCCACGAGAGAATCACGGCGAAAACCAGCGAAAGCACGGGGGCGACCACGAAATTGGGCACGGTAATGCCGAAGGTGGCCACGGCAATCACGGCGTAGTCGGTCTTGGTGTTCTGGCGCAGGGCGGCGAGGGTGCCGAGCAGGGTTCCGACCGCCAGCGCCAGCAGAAGCGCGGTCATGCCAAGCTGCATCGAAATCGGCAGACCTTCGGCGAGGATCTCATGCACCCGCTTGTCGCGGTAGATGAAGGACGGTCCCATGTCGCCGCGGACAAGGTTGCCGAGGTACATGCCGTATTGCTCATAAAGCGGGCGGTCGAGGCCGAAGGTCTTGTTGAGATTGGCCATCACCGTCGCTTCCAGCGTGCGTTCCTGGTCAAACGGACCGCCGGGGGCGACGCGCATCATGAAGAATGCGGCGGTGATGATGATGAAGATCGTCGGAATTGCCCCTACCAGGCGGCGCAGCGCATAGACAAGCATCGGGCGGGGTCCCCCATGTTGCGGTCATGTTCCGGGCGGCGTGCCGACCCGGCGGCGGACCCCGTCAGGGATCCGCCGCATCGTCTGCGTCTATTCCGAGATCGAAATGAACCGGCTCGGGTGGACGTTCTGGATGTTGTCATCCCAGCCGCTGATCTTCGGCGAAACCAGCGAATGCGAGGAATAGTAGAGCAGCGGCAGGAACGGCAGGTCGCGCATGAACAGCGCCTCCGCCTGCTGCAGCAGCGCCGCACGTTTGTCGAGGTCGATCTCGGCGGCGGCGGCGTCCATCAGCCCGTCGTATTCCGGGTTGTTGTAGTTGGCGTAGTTGAAGCCGTCGTTGTCGCTTTCGACCATGAACAGGAAGTTCTGCGGGTCGGAATAGTCGCCGATCCAGCCGGCGCGGGCGACGTCGAAATCGCCCTTGTCGCGCAGATGGGCGTAGTGGGCGGAGGCATCGCGGACGTTGAATTCGACATTCACGCCGACGTTTGCCCACATCTCCGCAATCGCGGTCGCCACGTTCTTGTGGTTCTCCGAGGTGTTGTACATCAGCTCGATCGTGGCCGGAGTTTCCGGCGTGATGCCCTTGGCCGAGAGGATTTCGATTGCCTTGTCCTCACGGTCGAGCATCGACATGTCGAAATAGTCGGTTTTCGGCGAGCCGGTCGAGTAGTTGCCGATCCCCGGCGGGACGAAGCTCTCGGCGGGAAGCATGCCCTCGAAGATTTCGTCGGCGAGGAACTGCCGGTCGATCACCATTGACAGGGCCTCACGGACCTCAGGGTCGGACAGCAGTTCGTCGTCGTGGTTGAAGGCGTAATAGTAGGTGCCGAGATAGGGCACCACCCGGACCGCGTCGCCGTATTCCGCGCGCAGCCGGTCGACATCCTCGGTCGGCAGGTCGGAGCAGGACTGTACCTCGCCGGCTTCCCAGGCACGGACACAGGTGGCGCGTTCCTCGAAGGGCAGGAAGTTCACCCCGTCGAGCGCGACATTGGCCGCGTCATGAAAGTTTTCGTTCTTTACCAGCGCGATCTTGTCGTTCAGCGTGTTGGATTCCAGAACGAAGGCGCCATTGGAAACCATGTTGCCGGGTTGGACGAAATCGGCGCCGAACTGCTCAACCGATGCCGGGTGCAGCGGCAGGCCGGTCTGGTGGGTCAGCAGTTCGAGAAAGTAGGGCGTGGCCTGGGCCAGGGTAATGACCAGGGTGTGATCGTCCGGGGCTTCGACGCCCATGGTTTCGGGTGCGGCCTCGCCCTTGTTTACCGCCTCGGCACCGGCGATCGGATAGAGGATGTTGGCGTATTTTGCACCGGTTTCGGGCGTCATGATCCGGCGCAGCGAGAACACGAAGTCGCCGGCGACAACCGGATCGCCGTTCGACCATTTGGCGTCGTCGCGCAGGTGGAAGGTATAGACGGTGCCGTCGTCGGAAACTTCCCAGGATTCCGCGACTCCGGGGATGACCTCGGCCTTGGTGTTGTAGACCACCAGGCCCTCATAGAGGTCACGGAGAATGTTTGCTTCGGCAACCGTCGACGTCTTGTGCTGATCGAGGGTTTCCGGGTTGCCGTCGTTGCCGCGCTGATACGTCACGGCACCGGCCGTGCCTGCGGCGAGGGCCAGCAGGGAGACCGACAGGGCGGCGCAGGTTATGCGTCCTATTTTCATTGCGTTCAGATCCCTCTCTGTTTGGGCGGATGAGACACTCTAGGACCCGCGTTAACGAAAAAGCAAGCATGCGCGCATCTGCTCGCGGAAGTTGATCCGTGGCGGCTGCCGTTGACGGTCCCGCGGTCGGTTCGGGTGGCGTCGGGCAAGCTTGACCGTGGACATTCGCGCGCTTTTGAGCAAATGCTCATCCTCTGCCGCAGGGAACGTGTCTTGGGAGGGACTGGTTTGGGGAGCATCGATCTGGTCATTTTCGACTGCGACGGCGTTGTTATCGACAGCGAGCACATTTCCGCGCGG
Organism: Alphaproteobacteria bacterium; assembly: GCA_030432315.1. GTDB lineage: Bacteria > Pseudomonadota > Alphaproteobacteria > Rhodobacterales > Rhodobacteraceae > Amaricoccus. Next base: position 12,996 of record JAUIHM010000004.1, read on the forward strand.
ATGCTGATCGCGGAACTCGCGCGGCGTGGCGTGGAGGTGACGCCGGAATACGTCAGCCGGAATTTCCTCGGGCGCAGCTATCCGGTGGTTCTTGCCCAGATCCGTGGCGATTACGGGGTCGATCTGCCGCCGGAATTCGAGGTCGATTACCGCAGGCGGCTGCTGGAGGCATTCGAGCGGGACCTGGTGGAGATGCCGGGTGTGCGAAAGGTGATCGGTGATCTGGCGGTGCCGTACTGTCTTGCGACAAGTTCGAGTCCGCAGCGGCTGGCGAGATCGCTCGAAATCTGCGGCCTGTCGGAGATATTTGCAGGCCTCACCACGACGGCGTCGGAGGTGCAGCGGGGAAAGCCGGCGCCGGACCTTTTCCTGCTTGCGAGTGAGAAGATGGGCGTGGCGCCGGAGCGCTGCCTGGTGATCGAGGACAGTCTCAACGGCATACGCGCCGGACTTGCGGCAGGGATGCAGGTCTGGCGGTTCACTGGGGGGAGCCACCTTCGGGGCATCGATCTGAGCTGGACGTCCGAGGCGACGCCGCACGGTCAGTTCGCGTCGTACGATGAATTTTTCAGGATGGGCGCGACCCTCACGGCAGGAGCAGTCGGTAGATGAATGAGAGCAGGCCGTCGGATCAGGACGTCAGTGCGCAGGACGAGGCGGCGCGGGCCGCCTGGCTTTACTACGTTGCAAATCAGACCCAGGACCAGATCGCCAAAGGGCTGGGCATTTCGCGCCAGCGGGCCCAAAGGCTGGTGTCGCGGGCGGTGTCGGAAGGCCTGGTGCATGTGCGCCTTGAGCACAGGGTGTCCGCCTGCATGGAACTGGAACGGGCGCTGCAGCGAAAATACGCGTTGCGCACATGCCGGGTTTCGCTGGGGCTCGGTCCGGGCGGCGATCCCGTCCGGTCGGTTTCGGCGGAAACCGCGGCGCTGATGGAGCGGTATCTGTCATCGTCCGATCCGATCGTGATGGCGGTGGGCACCGGCCGGACCATGCGGGCCGGGGTCGAGGAACTGACGGCGATGCAGTGCGAGCAGCATCGGATCGTCTCGCTCAACGGCAATATTTCGCCGGACGGGTCGGCCTCGTCCTACGATGTGGTGATGCGGATCGCCGACCGGGTCAGGGCGCGGCACTATCCGATGCCTCTGCCGGTGATTGCCGGCTCGCCGGAGGAGCGCGAACTGTTCCATTCGCTCGAACCGGTGCAGCACACCCGCGAACTGGCGCGGTCGGCATCGGTGATGTTCGTGGGCATCGGCCAGGTCGATGACGCGGCGCCGCTGGTCATGGACGGATTCATCGACCGGGAGGAACTGGCGAAGATGCGCGCGGACGGCGCGGTCGGGGAGATCGTCGGCTGGGTCTACGATTCGGAGGGAAAATACCTTGAGTCGGGTGCCAATCTGCGGGTGGCCGGCGTTCGGGTCGAGCCGGGGCTGGAGGCGGACGTGATCGGAGTCGCGGCGGGGACCGTCAAGCTCGGATCGATCAGGGGCGCAATCTTCGGCAATCTTATCAATGGCCTGGTGACGGATGAGATAACCGCGCGGGCGCTTCTCGACTGAATCTTCTGCGCACGGACCGCAGCGGGCCCATCAACAGGCTTGACTCGAGGCATGATTTCGTGTGAGCAATAGCCCACATTATGAGAAATTGCTCATACTGTTGGGAGGAACAAATGAAGCTGACGTATCGCGCCCTCATGGGTGCCTGTGCGGTTGCCGCGCTGTCGACAGGCGCAACTGCCGAAACCATCACGATCGCCACGGTGAACAACGGACAGATGATCCAGATGCAGGGTCTGACCGATGATTTCACGGCGAAAAATCCGGACATCGATGTCGAGTGGGTCACGCTGGAAGAGAACATCCTGCGCCAGCGCGTTACCACGGACGTGGCCACCAAGGGCGGTCAGTATGACGTGATGACCATCGGCACCTATGAGGTTCCGATCTGGGGCAAGCAGGGCTGGCTGGTCCCGCTCAGCGATCTGCCGGAAAGCTACGACGCCGACGACATTCTGCCCGCCATCCGTGGCGGTCTGACCGTTGACGGTGAGCTGTACGCGGCACCGTTCTACGGTGAAAGCTCGATGGTCATGTACCGCAGGGACCTGATGGAGGCGGCCGGACTGGAAATGCCCGAGGCGCCGACCTGGGAGTTCATCGGTGAAGCCGCCCGTGCGATGACCGACAGGGACGCGGAAATCTACGGCATCTGCCTGCGCGGCAAGGCCGGCTGGGGCGAGAACATGGCGTTCCTCACCGCAATGGGCAATTCGTTCGGCGCGCGCTGGTTCGACATGGACTGGAAACCGCAGTTCGACACCGAGGCCTGGGCGAATACGCTCAACTTCTACATCAACCTGATGACCGACGCCGGCCCTCCGGGTGCGTCGTCGAACGGCTTCAACGAAAACCTCGCCCTGTTCCAGACCGGCAAATGCGGCATGTGGATCGACGCCACGGTTGCGGCGTCGTTCGTGACCAATCCGGCGGAATCCACCGTCGCCGACCAGGTCGGCTTTGCCCTGGCGCCGGACAACGGTCTGGGCAAGCGCGGCAACTGGCTGTGGGCCTGGTCCCTCGCGATTCCGGCAGGTACCCAGAAAGAGGAAGCCGCGAAGAAATTCGTCGAGTGGGCGACCTCGAAGGACTATCTGGAACTGGTTGCGGCCAAGGACGGTTGGGCCAACGTGCCTCCGGGAACCCGGACTTCGCTCTACGAAAATCCGGAATATGCGGAAATTCCGTTTGCCAAGATGACGCTCGACAGCATCAATTCGGCCGATCCGAACAACCCTGCGGTTGATCCGGTGCCTTATGTCGGCGTGCAGTTCGCGGCCATTCCGGAGTTCCAGGGCATTGCCACGGCCGTCGGTCAGCAGTTCTCGGCAGCCCTTGCCGGCACCACCTCGGTTGAGGATGCGCTGGCCAATGCCCAGAACCTTGCGACGCGCGAAATGACCCGCGCAGGCTACATCAAGTAGGCAACCCCTGCGCTTCGGGCCGGTGCTCACGCCGGCCCGACCACTGAATTCAGAATCCCACATTTCGGAAGGTGCGTCCCATGGCTACGCAACATTCCCGTTCCGCCGCACGGTTGATGATCTCACCTGCTGTGCTGCTGCTGCTCGGATGGATGATCGTTCCCCTGGCAATGACGCTCTATTTCTCGTTTCAGCGCTACAACCTGCTGATGCCGGGACAGGGCGGTTTTGTCGGTTTTGAGAACTACAGATATTTTCTGTCGGACCCGGCGTTTTTCTCGGCGCTGACCAATACGCTGCTTCTGGTCGGCGGCGTGCTGTTCATCACCGTGGTCGGCGGCGTGTTCCTCGCGATGCTGATGGACCAGCCGTTCTGGGGTCAGGGCATCGTGCGGGTGCTGGTGATCGCACCGTTCTTCGTCATGCCGACGGTGTCGGCGCTGGTGTGGAAGAACATGTTCATGAACCCGGTGAGCGGGTTGTTCGCCTTTCTTGCCAAGGGGCTTGGGCTGGAGCCGTTTGACTTCCTCGCCCAGGCGCCGCTGATGTCGATCATTCTGATCGTCTCGTGGCAGTGGCTGCCGTTCGCGACGCTGATCCTGCTGACCGCGTTCCAGTCGCTCGACAGCGAGCAGCTCGAGGCGGCGGAAATGGACGGGGCCAGTCCCGTCAGCCGGTTCCTGTTCATCATGCTGCCGCATCTGAGCCGGGCGATTACCGTGGTGATCCTGATCCAGACGATCTTTCTTCTGTCGATCTTCGCGGAAATCCTCGTGACCACCAATGGCGGTCCCGGCACGGCGTCCACCAACCTGACCTATCTTGTCTATGCCCAGTCGCTGCTTCAGTTCGACGTTGGCGGCGGATCGGCGGGCGGTGTGATTGCCATCATCCTGGCCAACATCGTTGCCATCTTCCTGATGCGCATGATCGGCAAGAATCTGGAGACCTGAGTCATGAGCCGCGCCGTATCAACCCGCCGCAAGGCGATTACCACAGCCGCTGCCTGGACCATCGGACTCGCGATCTTCTTTCCGATCCTCTGGACCATCATCACCAGCTTCAAGACCGAGGCGGAAGCCATCGCCTCGCCGCCGAGCCTGTTCAATTTCCACTGGACGCTGGAAAACTATTTCGCCGTGCAGGAGCGGTCGAACTACTTCCGGCACTTCTGGAACTCGGTGGTGATCTCGCTGGGATCGACGCTGCTCGGGCTGGCGATTGCCATTCCGGCCGCCTGGTCGATGGCCTTCGTGCCGACCAAGCGCACCAAGGACGTTCTGATGTGGATGCTCTCAACCAAGATGCTGCCGCCGGTGGGGGTTCTGATCCCGATCTACCTGATGTTCCGCGATACCGGGCTGCTCGACACAAGGATCGGTCTGGTTGTGGTGCTGACCCTGATCAATCTTCCGATCATCGTCTGGATGCTGTTCACCTATTTCAAGGAGATCCCGGGGGAGATCCTCGAGGCTTCGCGGATGGATGGAGCGACGCTGCGCTCGGAGATCCTCTACGTGCTGACGCCAATGGCGGTTCCGGGCATTGCCTCGACGCTGCTGCTCAACGTCATTCTCGCCTGGAACGAGGCGTTCTGGACCCTGAACCTGACGGCGGCCAAGGCGGCACCGCTCACGGCCTTCATCGCCAGCTATTCCAGTCCCGAGGGACTGTTCTACGCAAAGCTCAGTGCGGCTTCCACCATGGCGATCGCACCAATTCTCATTCTTGGCTGGTTCAGCCAGAAACAGCTCGTCCGGGGTCTCACCTTCGGCGCGGTTAAGTAGGGATATTTCGACATGGGAAGCATTCAACTCAAGAAAGTCGAGAAGCGGTTTGGCGACGTTGTGGTCATTCCACCACTGGATCTCGAGATCGAGGACGGGGATTTCGTGGTGTTCGTCGGGCCTTCGGGCTGCGGCAAGTCGACCCTGCTGCGGCTGATTGCCGGTCTGGAGGACGTTTCCGGCGGCACGATCGAGATCAACGGGAAGGACGCGACCAGCGTCCCTCCGGCGAAACGGGGGCTGGCAATGGTGTTCCAGTCCTATGCGCTCTATCCACACATGTCGGTGCGCAAGAACATCGCCTTTCCGCTGCGCATGGCGGGGATGAGCCAGGCGGAGCAGGATGCCAAGGTCAATGCCGCCGCCAAGGTTCTGAACCTCGGCGACTATATCGACCGCCGGCCGGGGCAGCTTTCGGGCGGGCAGCGGCAGCGTGTGGCGATCGGACGGGCGATTGTCCGCGAGCCGGATGCGTTTCTGTTCGACGAACCCCTGTCCAACCTCGACGCCGCGCTGCGGGTCAACATGCGCTTGGAGATTTCCGAGCTGCATTCGACGCTGGCGACGACGATGATCTATGTCACCCATGACCAGGTCGAGGCGATGACCATGGCCGACAAGATCGTCGTCCTGCAGGCCGGCCACATTGAACAGGTGGGGTCACCGCTCGAACTCTACCGCAGCCCGCGCAATCTGTTCGTGTCGGGATTCATCGGTTCGCCGAAGATGAACCACATCACCGGCGCGGAGGCCGCCAAACACGGTGCCACAACCATCGGCATCCGGCCGGAGCATATCGACCTTTCGACCACGGAAGGGATGTGGAAGGGTGTTGTCGGGGTTTCCGAGCATCTCGGGTCCGACACGTTCCTGCGGGTCGATGTCGGCGATCTCGGGACCATAACCGTGCGGGCCAGCGGCGAGTTTGCAGTTCACCGGGGCGACACGGTCTATCTCACGCCGCAGGCGATGCATCTGCACCGGTTCGGACCGGACGGGCTGGCGATCAGATGAACGCCGCCATGGGCAAGGCTGGCGTCGGGGAGGGACCCCGACGCCGCGAATTGGGAGGAATTTGAACCATGGAGCTTTCCACGGAAACTCTTCCGAAGCTGAACGGCGGGATTCGGGTTCCGGCCTATGACCGCAGGGATGTGCGGGCGGGTATCCTGCATGTCGGCATGGGCAATTTTCACCGGGCCCACCAGGCGGTCTATCTTGAGGACCTGCTCGAGCAGGGTGGCGGACGCGACTGGGGTATTCTGGGCGCGGGCGTCATGCCGGCCGACGGTCGGATGCGCGAGGGGTTGGCCGCGCAGGATTTTCTCTACACGGTTGTCGAACAGTCCGCGGCGGGAACCAACGCGCGGGTGATCGGGGCGATGACGGGTTTTCTCGCCGTCGAGGACGGGCACGGACCGATCCTTGAGGCAATGGCGGATCCGGACATCCGCATCGTTTCGCTGACCGTTACCGAGGGCGGCTATTTTATCGACGCTGCCACCGGCAGGTTTGACAGGACCCATCCTGCGATCCGGCGCGATATCGACCAGCCGGAGTCGCCGGGCACGGTTTTCGGGGCGATTGTCGCCGGGCTGCGGGCGCGGCGGGCGGCGGGGCAGAAACCCTTTACGGTGATGTCCTGTGACAACGTGCCGCACAACGGTGTGGTCACGCGCAACGCGGTTTTGGGCGTGGCGCGGGAGCAGGACCCGGATCTGGCGGACTGGATCGAGGCCAATGTGGCCTTTCCCAACGGCATGGTAGACCGGATCACGCCGGCGACCACGGACCGGCGGCGCAAGGTGCTCGCAGACGGTTTCGGCCTCGACGACCGGGTTCCGGTCTTTTGCGAACCGTTTCGGCAGTGGGTTCTGGAGGACCGGTTTCCCGCCGGGCGGCCGGCGCTGGAAGAGGTTGGCGTACAGTTCGTGCCGGACGTGACGCCCTACGAAAACATGAAGATCCGCATCCTCAACGGCGGTCACGCGATCATCGCCTATTCCGGCGGGCTGCTGGATCTTGAGTTTGCCCATGACGCGATGGCGCATCCGCTGGTGTCGGGGCTGCTGGAGAAGGTCGAGCGTGACGAGGTCATTCCGGTGGTACCGCCGGTGCCGGATACGTCGCTGGACGCGTACTTCACTCTGGTGCGCGAGCGGTTTTCCAATCCGAGCGTTGAGGACACCATTCGCAGGCTCTGCCTCGACGGTTCCAACCGCCAGCCAAAATTCATCGTGCCGTCGATTGTTGACCGGCTCGCGGCCGGCAAGTCGGTGGATGGGCTGGCGCTGGTCAGCGCGCTCTGGTGCCGGTACTGTTTCGGCACCACCGACAGCGGCGCGGTGACGGAACCGAACGATCCCAATTGGGATCATCTGGTGACGATGTCGAAGGCGGCACGGCAGGACCCGTCGGCCTGGCTCGGCATGGAGGATGTCTACGGCGCCGCCGGACGCGATCCGCGGCTGCAGGCTGCATTCGCTGCAGCGCTGAAATCCGTCTGGCAGGACGGGACCGCCGCCACACTCAAACGCTATCTGGCGTAGTAGGCGGACCGCCTGGTTCAGGGGCGGTCTGCCCGGAACTCTCCCTCCCCAGGGACTGACCCTGGCGGTTTCCGTTTCCGGAGCCGTCAGGGTCCTTTTGTCCGGTACGGGGCGTCCGGCCGGCTCAGTCGCCGGTGCCGATTTCGATCAGCGTTTTCGCGACGATATCGTGTCCCATCCACCAGGTCGGCGCGTCCAGCGACCAGCTTGCGTGCAGCATGATGTGGCCGCAGGCGCGGTAAACGAGGTGGCTGAGATCGGTGGTTATCAGATCGTGGTCGTCGCGGTGCAGCTTGCGCAGGGCCATGGCGCTGTCGACCATCAGGTCCATCTGTTCGGCGGTATTGTGCTGCGGCCATGACGGGAAGTCGTAGATGAAGCCGGTCTCCGGCGCGGCATGGTAGGCTTCGAGAATGGCCCAGGCCTGGTCAAGCCCGCCGGCACCGTCGGTCAGTTTGGCGGCGCACTGGGCGCGGATGGCGCTGGAAAGCTTCGGTTCGGTTTCCTCGTGCTCGATCGCCTGGATCAGCCGGTAGAGCGGCAGTTCGACGCCGACGAAGATGCCGCTGGAATTGGTGAGGATTTCCGGGGCGTTGTAGACTGCGGCGTTGATGCCGTTGGCGTGGGCGGTGGCGGCGATGTTTTCCAGTTCGATTTTGGCGAGGCCCTGGAGATAGGGCACATAGCTCTGCCAGCGGTAGGCGCCGTCAATCAGGCATTCGGTTCCGTGATAGCCGTACGCGGTGTAGGCGACACGGCCGCCGGCAGCGGTGATTTCGTCGCGAAGCGCACTGCTGAGGTCAATCAGGTGGCCGAAGGTGCGGGCGGAGACCTCTTCGAAGGAAATGGCACTGAGCCGGCCAAGGTCGCTGTCCCAGAATTCGCGGCTCGACTGGTGACGGGCGCCGGTGCCCTTGAAAATCCGGTTGGTGACGACCAGCAGTTGTTTGGAGGCGGGTATGCCGCCGGCCATGGTATGGGCGAAAACGACGTTGGCTCCGGCGGGGATGTGGGGGCGCAGTTCGGCAAGGAAGTCGGTGACGGAGGCGCGAAACCGGCGTTCGCCAGAGGCGCGGAGGGTTTCAATGGTGTTGAAATCCAGTTTGGCATTGACCCAGTCCCGGCCCACCGTCGCCAGGACGTCGGAAAGTGAGGTGTCGGCGCCGGGCTCGGCGGAGGTGAAACCGGCTTCGAGCGGCACGTTGATGATTGGACCATGGCCTTTCTCCGCCAGTTCCGCCTCGGTAAGTCCGCGCAGGGTGCCGTCTTTTTCGCGGCGGCCGACGGTGCCGTAGATCACCTTCATGCCGATGGTTTCGGCCGCCTCGATCAGGCCGTTGACATAGCCCCGTCCAAAAACCTCGCCAAAGACCACGAGCACGTCACCGGGCCGGTAGCCTGCCGGATCGGGAAGGGTTCGGATTGGATTAAACTCAGTCATGGCACACGTTGCCCCCAAAAAATGCCGGGACCTTCGAGCGGTCCGCCAGTGTCGTTTTTCCTGCGCTGCGGCGCGAATTTCGATTGCCGTCATGGCATTGCGCCGGACAGAGATAGATTATGCGGTGCCGCCGGTCCATTGCGTTTGACGAGATTTCGCGCGGATTGTGCGGATGTTGCCGCCTCGGCGCGGGATCGCCGGTAAAATCGCGACGGTGCAAACCCGTCGCGGAGGGGGCGCACGGATTGCCCTTCAAATCCCGGGCCGGGAGGCTTAGGAACAGGCATTGGAATCCCTGACAGGCGACACAGGCAATGAACGACTCCCACCCGGACCCGGCTCTTGAGATTACCCCGGAGGTCATTCAGGCACATGGCCTGAAGCCCGACGAATTCGAGCGGATCATTGCCCTGATCGGCCGGCAGCCGACGATTACCGAACTGGGGATCTTCTCGGCGATGTGGAATGAGCACTGTTCCTACAAGTCGTCGAAAAAATGGCTCAGGACGCTGCCAACGGAAGGGCCGCAGGTGATCTGTGGACCGGGGGAAAATGCCGGGGTGGTCGACATCGGTGACGGGCAGGCGCTGGTGTTCAAGATGGAGAGCCACAACCATCCGTCCTATATCGAGCCCTATCAGGGGGCGGCGACCGGGATCGGCGGCATTCTGCGCGACGTTTTCACCATGGGCGCCCGTCCGATTGCGGTGATGGACGCGCTGTCTTTCGGCATGCCGGACCATCCCAAAACCCATTCGCTGGTCGAGGGGGTGGTGGCCGGCATTGGCGGATACGGCAACTGTTTCGGCGTGCCCAATGTCGGCGGCGAGATGCGGTTTCATCCCTCCTACAACGGCAACTGCCTCGTCAATGCCTTCGCGGCGGGCCTCGCGGAGGCGGACGGGATTTTCTACTCGGCGGCGAGTGGTGTCGGCATGCCGGTGGTCTATCTCGGGGCCAAGACCGGGCGGGACGGGGTTGGCGGTGCGACCATGGCCAGCTCCGAGTTCGATGCGGGCATCGAGGAAAAACGTCCGACCGTGCAGGTCGGCGATCCGTTCACCGAGAAGCGCCTGATGGAGGCCAGCCTTGAGCTGATGGCTTTGGGAGCGGTGATCTCGATTCAGGACATGGGGGCAGCGGGTCTGACCTGTTCGGCGGTCGAGATGGGCGACAAGGGCAACCTTGGCATCGAGTTGAACCTGGAGAATGTCCCGGCCCGCGAAGAGGGCATGTCGGCCTATGAGATGATGCTGTCGGAGAGCCAGGAGCGGATGCTGATGGTTCTCAAGCCGGAGATGGAGGCGGAGGCGCGGGCGGTATTCGACCGCTGGGATCTCGATTTTGCCGTGGTCGGGCACACGATTGCCGAGGACCGCTTCGTTGTGAAAATGGATGGCGAGATCAAGGCGGATCTGCCGCTCAAGGCATTGTCCGGCGAGGCCCCGGAATATGACCGGCCGTGGACGGCCACCCGGGCTCCGGACGATTTCGATGAGATTCTCGATGTGGATCCGGTCGTGGCACTCAAGGCACTGATGGCGGGTCCGAACCATTGCAGCCGCAGCTGGGTGTGGTCCCAGTATGACCAGATGGTGATGGGCGATACCGTCAGGGTGCCCGGTGGCGATGCCGGTGTGGTGCGGGTGCATGGCACGCGCAAGGCCATTGCCTTCACGTCGGACGTCAATCCGCGCTACTGTTTCGCCGATCCGGTCAGCGGCGGGCGCCAGGCGGTGGCGGAAGCTTACCGTAATCTGTCGGCGGTGGGGGCGGTTCCGTTGGCGGCAACCGACAACCTCAATTTCGGCAATCCGGAAAAACCGGAAATCATGGGGCAGCTGGTCGGCTGCATCCAGGGAATCGGTGCCGCCTGTCTGGCGCTCGACATGCCGATCGTCTCGGGCAATGTCAGCCTCTACAACGAGACCGACGGCACGGGAATCCATCCGACGCCGACGATCGGTGCGGTTGGACTGCTGTCCGACGTGGACGGGCTGATCGGTGCTGCACCCCGGGAGGGTGACGTGCTGGTGCTGCTCGGCGAGACGTCGGGGCATCTCGGCCAGTCGGCGATTCTCGCCGAATGTTTCCAGCGCGAGGAGGGAGCGCCACCCCCGGTCTACCTCGCTCAGGAAAGGAAGGCAGGTGATCTGGTACGGGCGCTGAAGGCGGCCAGGCTGATAACGGCGGCACATGACCTCTCGTGCGGCGGGCTCGCGGTAGCGGCCGCTGAAATGGCGTTTGCCGCCGGTCAGGGGGTGCGGCTGCGGGCCCATGCGACTCTCGACGGGATCGCGTGGTTTTTTGGCGAGGACCAGGGGCGGTATCTGCTCGGCTGTGCCCCTGGAGACGTGGAGGCGCTGCAGGCGCAGGCCCGAGAGGCCGGTGTTGCCGCCACCCGGGTCGGTGTGGTCGGCGGCCCCCTGGTGGCGCTGGGCGAAGCGACGGTTCCACTCGACGAGTTGCAGGGGCTGCATGCGTCGGGCCTCGGAAAACTTCTTGCGTGACCCTTGCGGGGAGGCGCCCCGCGATTTAACTCAGTCAGTGAAACCCGGGTGTGGGAGTATTTGGAATGGCGATCGAGGCGGCAGAGATAGAAAGCCTGATACGGGCGGAATTCCCGGATGCCGAGATCGAGGTCACGGACCTGGCGGGTGACGGCAACCACTATGCCGCGACGGTCGTCGCCGAGGCGTTCCGGGGTCTGAACCGTGTCAAGCAGCACCAGATGGTCTATGCCGCACTGAAGGACAAGCTGCAGGGCTCCCAGGGGCAGCTGCACGCTCTCGCGCTGACAACAAAGATACCGGAGTAAACAGATGTCCAATCCAGCACATGATGCGATCAAGGCGAATATCGACGCAAACGACGTGGTCCTTTTCATGAAGGGCACGGCGTCGATGCCGCAATGCGGGTTCTCAAGCCGCGTGGCCGGGGTGCTCAACTACATGGGCGTAACCTACAAGGACGTGAACGTGCTTGCAGACGAGTCGATCCGTGACGGGATCAAGAGTTTTTCCGACTGGCCGACGATTCCGCAGCTTTACGTCAAAGGTGAGTTTGTCGGCGGCTGCGATATCGTCACGGAAATGACGCTGTCCGGCGAACTGGATACCCTGTTCGGCGAAAAGGGCATTGCCTTCAACAAGGAAGCTGCCGACAAGATCCGCGAAGCCAACGGCTGATCGCGGCAGGCACCGACCGGGTCGGCGGAGCCGCCTTCAGGAGAGTTCTGCTTCGACCTGGTCGGCGATCTCGTTCAGGTCGGAGAGGACTTTCGACAGCAGTTCGACCGCGGCCTCGTTTTCGGCGATGAGCTGCTGGGCGTCCTGGCCAAGGGCGAGGGACGGGTGGCTCGACGAGGATTTGGCGGCGTTCGCCGCCAGCATTGCCGCCTTGGCTTCGGCGATGCGGACACGTTCCTCGGATGCGCGCAGAACCTCAGCGGCGTTGCGCAGTTCATCCTGCAGACCGGCCATGGTATCGGCCAGCATCAGTCCCGAGAGCAGCAGCAGCCGCTTTTCCGTCGTCGCCGAGGCGGATTCCAGAATGCGGCCGGCTTCCGCGTCGAGAAGGCTCGCGGCTTTCTGCAGCGACGCTTCCTGACCGGCTTCGCAGGCCACCTCAAAGACGCGGCCGCCAATTTCGAGAATCAGTTCGGGCATGTCATTTTTCCTCAATCAGGGGCTTGAGCTGCGAAATCAGGTCGTCGAGGGCTGAGATGTCCTTGTCACGTTTTGCCCTGACCGCAACCAGTTCCTGGAGCAGACGGCTCTTGTCTGCCTCGAGGGACGCAACGCGCTGGTCCAGCGCGGTGTCATCGGCCGTACCGCCCGCCGCGCTGCGTTGCGCCAGTGCGGCGCGCAGGCGGTCGAGTGCCTTGGCAAATTGAGTTTCCAGTTTGTTGATCTCACTCATGTCAGACGTTCCGGTTAATACATGGACTTTCATATGCAGGCAGGCTGAACAATGCAATTGGTGGATCGAAATTAGCTTTGCGCCCGGTCGGCGGGGTTTGTCCTTTGACGGGCGCAAAACGGCAGTTTGCACCCGGAATGCGTGATGAAACCGGGTTGACCCATTATTCAGGCCTGTTATCAGTTTCCCGCACATGGGACCGGCCCGCTGTCGTTGTCCAGTCCGTTCAAATGGAAAGCAGGATTACCGTGAATATCAGCGACCTCCGTCAGAAGCATCCTGAACACTGGCAGATGGCCGCCGCGATTCGAATGCTGTCCATCGATGCGGTGCAGGCCGCAAATTCCGGCCATCCTGGGATGCCGATGGGCATGGCCGACGTGGCGACGGTGCTGTTTCGCAATCATCTGAAGTTCGACGCCTCGATACCGGACTGGCCGGACCGCGACCGGTTCGTTCTGTCGGCGGGCCACGGGTCGATGCTGCTTTATTCGCTGCTGCACCTTTGCGGCTATCCCGGGATCAGCCTCGATAACATCAAAAACTTCCGGCAGCTTGGCCATCCGACCGCCGGGCACCCGGAATACGGGCATCTGCCGGGAATCGAGACCACGACCGGTCCTCTCGGCCAGGGGCTGGCGACGGCGGTGGGCATGGCGATTGCCGAGGAAAACCTGGCGGCGCGGTTCGGGAGGAACATCGTTGATCACCACACCTATGTGATCGCCGGCGACGGCTGCCTGATGGAGGGTGTGAGCCATGAGGCGATCGGTCTTGCAGGCATGCAGAAGCTGTCGCGGCTGGTGGTGTTCTGGGACGACAACGGCATCTCCATTGATGGCGCGGTGAAGCTTTCGGACATTACCGACCAGGCGGAGCGGTTCGCAGCAGCGGGTTGGTCCGTTCATTCCTGTGACGGGCATGACCCGGACGACATCGAACGGGCGATTGCCGAAGCCAAGGCGACGGACCGTCCGGCGATGATCGCCTGCAAGACCCATATTGGTTTCGGCGCGCCAACCAAGCAGGACACCAAGGGGGCACACGGTTCGCCGCTTGGTGCGGAAGAAATCGCCAAAGTGCGCGAAATTTACGGCTGGACGTTGCCGGCGTTCGAGATTCCGCAGGAAACGCTCGCGGCCTGGCGCGGCGTGGGCGCGCGCGGTGCGTCGGACCGGCAAAGCTGGGAAGGGCGTCTGGCGAAGCTGTCCGGGCGCAAGCAGACGGAGTTCGACCGGGTGATGTCGGGCACCGCGCCGAAGGCGCAGGTCAAGGCCCTGGCGGCGTTCCGGAAAGAGCAGGCCGTGGCGGCGCCGAAGGTGGCAACGCGCCGGGCGTCGGAGATGGTGCTCGAGGTCATCAACCCGGTGTCGCCGGAACTGATCGGCGGCTCGGCGGACCTGACCGGATCGAACAACACCCTGACCAAGGATCTCGGGATCTTTTCCCCGGAGAACCGCGCCGGACGCTATGTGCATTACGGCATTCGCGAGCACGGCATGGCGGCGGCGATGAACGGCATCGCCCTGCATCGCGGCACGGTGCCGTACGGCGGCACGTTTCTGGTCTTCAGCGACTATGCCCGCGGGGCGATGCGGCTGTCGGCGCTGATGAAGCAGCGGGTGGTGTACGTGCTGACCCACGATTCGATCGGCCTTGGCGAGGATGGACCGACACATCAGCCGGTCGAGCATCTGGCTGCGCTGCGGGCGATGCCCAACCTCAACGTGTTCCGACCGGCGGATGTGGTCGAGACGGCGGAGGCATGGGAGATGGCGCTGACCGGTGCGGAGCAGCCGTCGGTGCTGGCGCTGACCCGTCAGGGGCTGCCGACCCTCAGGACCGAACCGACACGGCAGAACCTCTCGGCGCGCGGTGCCTACGTGCTCGCAGATGCCGAGGGTCGGCGTCAGGTGATCCTGATGGCCAGCGGTTCGGAAGTGGAGGTCGCCATGGCGGCCCGCGCGGTACTGCAGGCAGAGGGTATCGGCACGCGCGTCGTATCGATGCCGTGCTGGGAACTGTTCGAGGCCCAGGACCTGAAGTACCGCCGCAGCGTTCTGCCATCGGGACCGGTGCGCGTTGGCGTCGAGGCGGCGCTGCGCATGGGGTGGGACCGCTGGCTCCTGGGCGAGCGTGGATCGGAGAAAAAGGCCGGCTTCGTCGGCATGGAAGGGTTCGGGGCCTCCGGTGAGGCGGGTGATCTTTTCAGGCATTTCGGCATTACCGCAGAGGCGGTGGCGGAGCGGACGCGGAGTCTGCTCTGACGGAGACGGCACATACTTCCCGGGAATAGATGGAGCGTTGCGGTGTGACCTGGAAAACTCTGGACGATCTTGAACTTGCCGGGAAAAGCGTTCTGACCCGCGTTGACATCAACGTTCCGGTCAGTGACGGGCTGGTCACGGATGCTACCCGGATTGAGCGTATCGCGCCAACCGTCGCGGCAATTCTGGCTGCCGGCGGCAAGCCGGTGCTGCTGGCGCATTTCGGCCGCCCGAAGGGAAAAGTGGTGCCTGGGATGAGCCTTCGGGTCACCCTTGATGCGTTGGAGCGCGCATTCGGCGTTCCCGTCCGGTTCGCAGAGGACTGTGTCGGGCCGGTGGCACGGGACGCGGTCGCGGCTTTGGGAGACGGCGAGGTTCTGCTGCTGGAGAATACCCGTTTCCACGCGGGGGAGGAAGAAAACGATCCCGAATTTGCCGCCGCTCTTGCCGAGCTTGGTGATGTCTACTGCAATGATGCGTTTTCAGCGGCGCACCGGGCCCATGCTTCTACCGAGGCGCTCGCCCGTCTGCTGCCATGCTGTGCCGGACGTCTGATGCAGTCGGAGTTGCGGGCGCTGGAAAAGTCGCTGCTTTCGCCTGAGCGGCCGGTGGTGGCGCTGGTGGGCGGCGCAAAGGTTTCGACCAAGCTGGCACTGCTCGGCAACCTGGTCGGACGGACCGATGTGCTGGTCGTCGGCGGCGGCATGGCAAACACGTTTCTTGCCGCCCAGGGCCACGAGGTTGGGAAATCCCTGTGCGAGTATGAGATGACCGGGGCGGCCAAAGAGGTGCTTGCCAAGGCCGAGGCTGCCGGCTGCGAAATTCTGCTGCCGATTGACGTGGTGGTTGCAGGTGAGTTCCGCGAAGGCGCGGAGAGCGAGGTGGTTCCGGCCAATGCCTGCCCGTCGGACGCGATGATCCTTGACGCCGGACCGGCGACCATTGCGCGGATCGCTTCCCGGTTCGAGGAGGCAAAAACCGTACTGTGGAACGGTCCGCTTGGTGCATTTGAGATTCAGCCGTTCAATGCCGGGACCGATGCTGCGGCCAAACGGGTCGCCGCGCTGACGCGGGCCGGGCGGCTCCTGTCGGTCGCCGGCGGCGGCGATACCATCGCGGCGCTGAATTCAAGCGGCACGGCCGACGATTTTACCTACGTTTCCACGGCAGGCGGGGCCTTTCTCGAATGGCTGGAAGGCAAGGAACTGCCGGGCGTTGCAGCACTGCAGGCCTGATGCAGCGACAGTGCAGGGCGGGCGGGTCCGCCAGGCATGACCGGGAGGTGTTGATGCGACGTTTTGGGGCAGCCGCTGCCGGCCTTATGCTGGCGGCCGGAGCGGGCCAGGCGCAAACCGGTCCTTCCTTCGCGGAATTCTTTCATCCCGACCGCATTGCGCGGGTTGCCGTTCAGGCCGGTGTCAGCGTGCTGCGCAGTCAGTTCGCGCTTGCCTATGAAGGGCTTAGCGTGGATTTCATGGGCGGGCGCATCACCCTTTCGGGCGTGGTTGCGCGGCCGGAAATGCCCTGGCCGGACGGCAGCAGCTGTGAGATTGCCATTGCCCGACTGACCCTGACCGGCTCGCCTTGGGACGTTCTCGACCGCAGCCGGTTTCGTATCGATGTCAATGGGTTGGAGGCGCCTCTTGCCTGCCTGCCTGAGGACGCCCGGGTCGGGTTCGCGATGGCGGGGCTGGCAGGGATCGCCATTCCGCAGCTGACACTGTCCGGCGAGTTCGACGTAAATTCTGGCGCGGCGGCGCTGGGGCTGGTTGCCGGGATGGACGGGTTTGCCACCGTGTCAATCGACGCGGACTTTGCCTATCTGGCGTTTGAATCCGGCATGGGCGGGGCTGAGGAGGCGCCAGGGCTGCGTGCCGAACTGCGCTCGGCGCGCCTGACCGTGGAGGACCGGGGGGCATGGTCGGTGTTCGGCGCACTGATGCCCGAGCCGATGACGGCGCTGCAGAGTGGTGGCCCGATGCTCGGCATGGCGCTCGGCGGTGCGCTCACCGGGATGACTGACCCGGGGCAGGTGATGGATCCCGTGGCCGAGGACGCGCTGAATGCGTTGATTGCATCGGTCAGTGATGCCTGGACTGCGTTTCTCCGGTCACCCGAACAGCTTGTCGTGGAAACCGGATTTCCGCAGGATCAGCCGGTCGCGCTCGATCTGGAACGTTACGGCTCCGAGCCGACCGCCATGGTGGCGGACCTTCAGCCGGTTGTGGCGACGGCGCCGCGCAGTGCGATGGACCTGCTGCCGGCGGCTTTGGTGGCGGCGGCGACGGGTTCCGGTGCGGACACGCTTTCGGTGGAGGATCGGCGCCGCGCCGGCATGGCGCTGTTGACCGGAGAGGGGGCGCCGGTGGATCTGGCGACGGCACTGATGCTGCTCGAACCGATTGCGCAGTCGGGAGACGCGGAAGCGGCATTGGCAATCGCCCGCGCGACCGCGGGGTCTGCCCCGGAGGCGGCCTACGGCTGGGCTCTGATCGCGGGTGCCGCGGGTGTGCCGGGTGCGGTGGCCGTGCTGGACGGCATTGAGGACAGGCTGCCGCTGCGCGATGTTCTGGATCTGCAGGCCGCGGCGGCCGGTGGGGATCCTCTGCTGCCCGGACGGGTGAGCGTCGGGAGCCTGCGCCAGGCGGCGCTCGACAGTCTGTCCGGCGGAGGCGGCACCGGACGGTCGTATGAGCGGGCGCTGTTCTGGGCAACCCTTGGACAGGCGGCGGGAGATGCCACGTCCGAGAATATCGTGCAGCAGATACATGATCTTGCGCGGCTGGCCGATCCGGAGGACATGGAGGCTTGGGGCGAGACAAGTGCGCGAATTTCGCGGCAGGCGCTTGAGTTCTGGTTGACGAATGACCTGCCGTCGCGTCTTGCTCTGCGTGATTAACCAAGCAACACTGAATCCGGCCAGTGGCCGCATTTATCCGTTATTGAGTACCGGCCAAACAGAGATGGGACCAGAATCATGAAGACCACGCGTATCGTTCAGAAAATTCTCAGCAATTACGAGGCTGACAATGCGGGAGTGAAGGGAAATCTTTGCCGTATTCTGATGAACGGTCGTCTGGGGGGCACCGGCAAGATGATCATCCTGCCGGTGGATCAGGGGTTCGAACACGGTCCGGCGCGCAGTTTTGCACCGAATCCGGCGGCCTATGATCCCCATTATCACTATCAGCTTGCGGTTGATGCCGGCCTGAACGCCTATGCCGCTCCCCTCGGCATGATCGAGGCCGGGGCGGATACGTTCGCCGGGCAGATCCCGACCATTCTGAAGGTCAATTCGGCCAATTCGCTCATCCCGTCGGAAGCGCTGAAGGATCAGGCGATAACCGCGTCGGTGGACGACGCCCTGAGGCTCGGTTGTTCGGCGATCGGCTTCACCATCTATCCCGGGTCCGCCGCCGGACTCGACATGTTCGAGGAAATCTCCGCCATGCGCGAAGAGGCGGCGTCGAAGGGCCTCGCCACGGTGATCTGGTCGTATCCGCGCGGCGAGGCGGTGTCCAAGGAAGGGGAAACCGCGATCGATATCGCCGCCTATGCGGCGCAGATCGCGGCCCTCCTCGGGGCGCACATCATCAAGATCAAGCTTTCCACCGATCACCTGGAATTGGGGGAGGCGAAAAAGGTCTACCAGGCCCAGGAGATCGATGTCGCGACCCAGGCGGCCCGGGTAAAGCACTGTGTTCAGTCGGCTTTCAACGGCCGGCGCATCATGGTGTTCTCCGGTGGCGCGGCCAAGGGACAGGACGCGGTGTTCGACGATGCGCGGGCGATTCGCGACGGTGGCGGCAATGGGTCGATCATCGGCCGAAACACCTTCCAGCGGTCGCGGGAAGATGCGATGGCGATGCTCGACAAACTTGTCGACATCTACAAGGGCCGCGCGTGACCGTGACATTCCGGCAAAGTTGATTCGAATTTTCACGAATCAATATGTTTGGGGGATTCCCTTCCGTTCGGACTTCTGCGAGAATCAGGCAGTTTTGGTAGTGGACGAACGGAAGTGGGCGACCTGTCACATGGCGGCAGGACCGGAAACGTGGTGTTTGTCGCGGTTTCGGTCTCGATTGTTCTCTATACGGTGCTGACGGCGCTGAATGGGGATTACGGGCTGCTGCGCCTGTATCAGATCAAGTCCCTGGAGGGGCAGTACACGGCGCAGTTGCAGGATCTGCAGAAGTCCAACGCCGCAATATCCAACAAGATTCAGCGGTTGTCCTGGCAGCAGCCGGATATCGAACTGCTCGACAGTCAGGCGCGCAGCGTTCTCGGGCTGGGCCGGGCAAACGAGATCATCATCCACTAGTCTGCCGGTTCAGGGTTGCGGGGTGGGCCGGGAGGCTATTCCCCGGCCTCGATGCGCCCGAGAAGCTGGTCCATCGACTTGGAGGGCTCGGCGCAGCCGGCCTCACCGACGATGCGCGCGGGAACGCCGGCGACGGTCGTGCAGGGCGGCACGTTTGCCAGGACCACGGAACCGGCGGCAATTCGTGAGCATTTTCCGACGGTTATATTGCCAAGCACCGCAGCGCCGGCGCCGATGAGGACGCCTTCGTTAATTTTCGGATGGCGGTCGCCGTCGGCCTTGCCGGTGCCGCCTAGGGTGACGGAATGCAGCATCGAGACGTTGTCGGCGACGACGCAGGTTTCACCGATGACGATGGAATGGGCGTGGTCGATCATGATGCCGCGACCGATCCGGGCATTGGGATGGATGTCGACGCCGAAGCATTCGGAGGTGCGCATCTGAAAAAAACGGGCCATGTCCTGACGGCCGCTGGTCCAGAGCCAGTGGGCGATGCGGTAGCACTGAAGCGCCTGGTAGCCCTTGAAGAACAGTAGCGGCTGAATATAGGCGTGGCAGGCCGGATCGCGGTCATAGACGGCGACAATGTCGGCGCGGGCGGCGGCGCCGATTGACCTGTCGTTTGTCAGTGCCTCATTTGCGATTTCGCGGATGATCAACTCGCTCATTTCGGGAGAGGCGAGTTTCTGGGCGATTCTGTAGCTCAGTGCACGTTCAAAGCTGGAATGGTGCAGGACACCGGCATGGACGAGACTGGCCATCAGCGGCTCGGATTCCGCCATCTGCAGAGCGTCGGAGCGGACGGTTTCCCAGACCGGGTCAACGGTGGCGAGTGCCTTCTTGGAATAGGCCAACGGGCGTCCCCCCTGCGAGTGTTTACGGAATGACAGGTTGTCTTTTGACCGGGAAAAATCAAGCCCGAACCGGTTTTTTGTCGCGGCATGCCGCGGCAACGGTTAATCGTGGGGCTTGCGGATTACTTTCGCAGTCCTTGGCAGGCGCGTACCCATTCGATACCCGACCGATACCCATTTGATACCTACGTTCATTGCTTCGTCGATCCGGGCCGAATTCCATGGCCCGTCGTGCCTGTTCGCCGGTTCGGCATGTATTGTTGTGTCTTTTGTTTCTGCGCCGATTTAACGGAGACAGAAGTTCTTCGATCTGTTCGTGAGCATTGGTTGAAGGAGGTCCGGTGATGGAGAATCCGGGTTCGGATACGGAACTGATTGCAGAGCGGTACAGGCGGTTTGCCGAACACGAGGCGCGGGGCTCCTCGCCGCTCTATCAGGATCTGTCACATCATGTGGCGGGCAGTCCCGGCCTGCTGGCGTTTCTGGCGCAGTTCCCGTCGGCCCTGCAGCAGCCCAACCTGTTTCTGGCGGCGGTGCGGCATGTTGCCGGGACACCACGGGACCCGGCGGATCTGGACGCGATGATGGTGCGGCACGCGGAGGATGTCGCGCGGACCATGCGGGTGCGCCGCACCCAGACCAATGAGCCGGGGCGCTGCGCCAGTCTGCTGCCTTTGCTGGCGGCATTGCCCGGACCTCTGGCGCTGCTTGAGGTGGGGGCGTCTGCGGGGCTGTGTCTGCTGCCCGATCTCTACGGGTACGATTACGGCGGTTTGACGATCGATGCACCGGAACGCACCAGGGCAGTAGCGCCGGTGCTCCGGTGTCAGGCCTCGGCGGAAACGCCGTTGCCGCGCAGACCGCCGCAGGTTGTCTGGCGGGCGGGGCTGGACATCAATCCGCTTGCGGTGGAGAGCACGTCGGACATGGCGTGGCTGGAAACGCTGGTCTGGCCGGAACAGGTCGGGCGGCTGGAACGGCTGCGCGCCGCCGTCGAGGTCGCGCGGCTGGTTTCGCCCGGGGTCAGATCCGGCGATCTGCGGCGCGACCTCACTGCACTTGCGGCGACGGCGCCTGCGGATGCGCGGCTGGTGATCTTTCATACTGCGGTTCTGGGATATGTCGAAGCGCAGTCGGAGCGGGATGCGTTTGCCGCCACGACCGCTGAGCTTGGGGCAACCTGGATCAGCAGCGAATGGCCCGATGTTTTCCCGCAAACCGCAGCGAAGCTTGTCGGACCGGCACCGGCGGGGCTGTTCCTGATGTCGGTGGATGGTGTTCCGGTGGCCTGGACGGCACCACATGGCCAGGTGCTGGTCTGGATCTGAGGTGGCCATGGCGGCCGGCGCTCAGTTGGCGTCGATCACCGGTTGCAGGCGGTCGGCGAAGGCGGCGCGGGTGAGGGGGCCGGGGAAGCGGGTGAGGATTTCACCGCCCGGGCCGACGAGGAAGGTTTCCGGCACGCCATAGATGCCCCAGTCGATGCCGGTGCGCCCGGAGGGATCGGCGGCGATGCGGTCGTAGGGATTGCCCAGCTCGGCGAGGAAGCCTTCGGCATTGGCCGGCTGGTCCTTGTAGTTGATGCCGTAGACGGGAATTTCGCCGTCCGTCAGGTCCATCAGCAGCGGGTGTTCGGCGCGGCAGGGGGCGCACCAGCTGGCCCAGAAATTGACCAGTTTCAGGCCCGGGCCGGAGAGGTCGGCGTCGCCCAGCAGCGGCAGGTCGCCCAGCGGTTCGGCGGTAGCGAGCAGCGGGGCGGTGCGGCCAATCAGGGCGCTCGGCAACTCGTCCGGGTTCTCGCGTTTCAGGGCGAGGAAGGCGGCGGCGGCAAAGCCGGCGAACAGCAGCGGCGGCAGCAGGATCAGCAGGTTGAAGCGGGGTGGTTTCATGCTTTGCTCTTTCGGACTTCCGCTTCGGCGCGGGCGAGGGCGCGGCGCAGGCGGGCAGAGCGCAGCAGCGAGGCGGCGATCAGCGCGGCGATCAGGCCGAGCGAGACGCCATAGGCCAGCAGCACGGTCGCGGCGTACTTTCCCAGATCGGGCATCATGCGCGGGCCTGGAGGTTCTGCAGGGCGCGCAGGCGGCGGGCGCGGATTTCGGTGCGGGTGCGCAGCAGCACGAGACTGAGGAACAGCAGGATGAAGCCGGCGATACAGATCAGCAGGGGCCAGTAGAAGGCGTTGTCGACGTTCTCCTGTCTGTCGAGCGAGAGCGAGGGGCCCTGGTGCAGGCCCTGGGACCAGAAGAACACCGCATAGCGGGACAGCAGCGCGAAGACCGAGCCGACGAGGCAGAGCACGGCGGTGAGGTCGGCGGCGCGGTCCGGCTCATCGATGGCGTTCCAGAGGGCGATGTAGCCGAGGTAGAACACGAACAGGATGAAAAACGAGGTCAGGCGCGGATCCCAGACCCACCAGGTGCCCCACATCGGCTGGCCCCAGACCGCGCCGGTGAAAAGCGCGATCACGGTCATCACCGCGCCGACCGGTGCGGCGGCGCGGGCAGCGAGGGCGGAGACATGGTGGCGGCGGATGATCCAGATCAGCGAGGCGGCCAGCATCATCAGCCAGGCGTTGATCGCCATCAGCGCGGCTGGGACGTGCAGGAACAGGATCTTGACCGTGGATCCCTGGCGGTAGTCGTCCGGGGTGCCGAAGAAGCCCCAGGCGAGGCCGGTGGCGAGACAGAGCGCGGTGCCCGCCCAGAACCACGGCAGCGCCGCGCCGGAGACGCGGAGAAATTCGACGGGATTTGCGTAGCGCCAGATCGACATGGGGTGCATTTACGGGAGAGCGGGGGGGCGGTGCAACAGGGTTCGGCTTCGGGCCGTGCCCGCTCACCGCAGGTTGATGCGCAGGGCGGCGGCGGCGGCGAAAGGGGCGAGGGCGAGGATGGCGAGGGTCAGGCCGGTGAGCAGCAGCAGCGGCGGTGTCGGGTCGGTGCCGTCGATGGCGGCGCGGACGGTGGCGGCGCCGAAGATCAGCGTGGGGATGTAGAGCGGCAGGACGAGGATCGAGAGCAGCAGGCCGCCGCGGCGGATGCCGACGGTCAGCGCCCCGCCGATGGCGCCGAGGAAGCTCAGGGCCGGGGTGCCGACGGCGAGGCTGGCAATAAGCCAGGGCGCGGCGGCGCCTGGCAGGTTCAGGGTGATGGCGAGCACCGGGGCGGCGATCACCAGCGGCAGGCCGGTGGTCAGCCAGTGCGCGAGGCATTTGAGCGCGACGGTCATTTCCATCGGCAGCGGCGAGAGGGCGAGGATGTCGAGGGTGCCGTCCTCAAAATCGGTCTGGAACAGCCGGTCGAGCGACAGCAGGCAGGCGAGCAGCGCGCCGATCCACAGGGTTCCCACGGCGATGGTGGCGAGGCGGTCGGGGTCGGGGCCGGTGCCGAACGGGACCAGCAGGATGACCGTGAGAAAGAACGCCAGCCCGAGGCCGGCACCGCCCCCGGAGCGCAGGGCGAGCCGCAGTTCGCGGCCGAGGACGGCGCGCAGCGGGCTCACCGGGCGATGTCCGCGAGAAACGGATCCGGGCGCGCGGGACCGGTGGTGATGCCCGGCGGCGCGGGGGACAGGGTCAGGGTGGCGGCACCGGCGAGGTCGAGATCGGTGTGGGTGGCGATCAGGGCCATGCCGCCTGCGGCGCGGTGGGCGCCGACAAGCCGGGTCAGTGCGGTGGTGGCCGCGGCGTCGAGTGAGACGGCCGGTTCGTCGAGCAGCCAGAGCCGCCGTGGGACGAGGGCGAGGCGGGCGAGGCCGAGGCGGCGCTTCTGGCCGGCGGAGCAGGCATGGGCGGCGCGGTCGGCCAGCGCGCCAAGGTCGAAGGCGTCGAGGGCCGCGTCGATACCGGCGGCACCGAGCAGGGCGGCCCAGAAGCGCAGGTTTTCCGCGACGGTCAGCTGTGGTTTGACCGCGTCGAGATGCCCGGCGAAGGCGACGGCTTCGGTCCAGGCGTCGCGGCTGGAGCCAAGGTGGATGCCGTCGAGGGTTGCGGTGCCGGATTCGGGCGGCAGCAGGCCGGCGAGGACCCGCAGCAGGGTCGACTTTCCGGCACCGTTCGGCCCGCGCAGCAGCGTGATGCCGCCGTCCTCAACGCGGTGCGAGAGGCCGGTGAGCACGGGCAGTCCGGCGCGGCTGCAGCAGAGGTCGGTGAATTCGAGTGCCATGGTCTTCGCATAGCCTGGCGGCAGCGGCGGGGGAAGGGCGTGCGGGAAGCGGCGCGGTCGCACGGTGCGGTCACCACCGGAGCCGCTTTCGCCGCGCGCGACGGTAAAAAGCCCGATTTTTTCGGTGTGCATTTGCATACAATCGGTCCGGGGCTGCTTGTAATCGGCGCTGCATTGCGGCATATCTTGGCTCAGTGCTGACATCCGAAGGGAGCAAAGAGCCACCATGCCTATTTCAGTTGGGATCGATACAGCCGGAACCCGCAGAACTCTGAATGTCAACGGCAGGGAGTATGCCTATTACTCCATCGCCGCCGCAGAGGAGGCGGGCCTGGGGCAGTTCGGTTCGCTGCCGGCGTCGCTGAAGGTGGTCCTGGAAAATCTGCTTCGTTTTGAAGATGACAAGACGGTGTCGGTCGACGACATCAGGGCGTTTTCGGAATGGGCGGCGCAGGGCGGGCAGAACCCGCGCGAAATCGCCTATCGGCCTGCGCGGGTGCTGATGCAGGATTTCACCGGGGTTCCGGCGGTGGTCGACCTTGCTGCGATGCGGGATGCGATGGTGTCGCTCGGGGGTGATCCGGAAAAGATCAACCCGCTCAACCCGGTGGATCTGGTGATCGACCACAGCGTGATGATCGACGAGTTCGGCAATCCGCGCGCGTTCCAGATGAACGTGGACCGGGAATACGAGCGCAACATGGAGCGCTATACCTTCCTGAAATGGGGGCAGAGCGCGTTTGACAATTTCCGCGTCGTGCCGCCGGGCACCGGCATCTGCCACCAGGTGAACCTGGAGTATCTGTCGCAGACCGTCTGGACCGACACTGATCAGCAGGGCGTGACGGTGGCCTATCCCGATACGCTGGTTGGCACCGACAGCCACACTACCATGGTCAACGGCCTCGCGGTGCTTGGCTGGGGCGTGGGCGGAATCGAGGCGGAAGCCGCGATGCTCGGCCAGCCTGTGTCGATGCTGATCCCCGAGGTCGTCGGTTTCAAGCTGACCGGAGCTATGGTCGAGGGCACCACGGCGACCGACCTGGTGCTCAAGGTCGTGCAGATGCTGCGCAAGAAGGGTGTGGTCGGCAAGTTCGTCGAGTTCTATGGCGAGGGTCTTGACCGTCTGCCGCTGGCGGACCGGGCGACGATCGCCAACATGGCGCCGGAATACGGTGCGACCTGCGGTTTCTTCCCGATTGACGACGAGACGCTGCGCTATCTGCGGGTCACCGGTCGCGATGAGGACCGGATCGCCCTCGTCGAAGCCTATGCCCGGGAAAACGGTTTCTGGCGCGGGCCGGACTACGATCCGGTTTACACCGACACGCTGCATCTCGACATGGGCGAGATCGTTCCGGCGATTTCCGGACCGAAACGGCCGCAGGATTACGTATCGCTCGACGCTTCGGCATCGGAATTCCTCAAGGTCGTGTCCCAGTACCGTGGCGTCGACGCGTCCGAGGGCGCGAAGGAAATGGCCGCCGAAGGTCCGGCGCCGGCTGCGCCCGCCGATCCGCGCAAATCGGTCGCGGTCAAGGGGCAGGATTACAGCCTGCGGGACGGATCGGTGGTGATCGCCTCGATCACCTCGTGCACCAATACCTCGAACCCCTATGTGATGATCGGCGCGGGGCTTGTCGCCCGCAAGGCGCGGGCGCTGGGGCTGAACCGCAAGCCGTGGGTCAAGACCTCGCTGGCTCCGGGCTCTCAGGTGGTTTCGGAATATCTGGAGGCCGCCGGTCTGCAGGAAGATCTCGACGCGGTGGGCTTCAACCTGGTCGGATACGGCTGCACCACCTGTATCGGCAACTCGGGACCGATTGCCCCCGAACTCAGTGCGGCGATCGCCGAGGGTGAGCTGATGGCAACGTCGGTTCTCTCGGGCAACCGCAATTTCGAGGGCCGGATCAGCCCCGACGTGCGGGCGAACTATCTCGCCTCGCCGCCGCTGGTCGTCGCCTATGCGCTGGCCGGCGACATGAACATCGACCTGACCACCGAGCCGCTCGGGCAGGGCAGTGACGGTCAGGACGTCTATCTGAAGGATGTCTGGCCGACGACCCAGGAGATCGCGGACCTGGTCGAAAAGACCGTGACCCGCGAGGCGTTCCAGTCGAAATATGCCGACGTATTCAAGGGCGACGAGAAATGGCAGGGCGTCGAGACCACCGACAGCCTGACCTACGACTGGCCGCCGACCTCGACCTATGTGCAGAACCCGCCGTATTTCCAGGGGATGGGCAAGGACGCCGGTGTGATTTCTGACATCAAGGACGCCAAGATACTGGCGCTGCTTGGGGACATGATCACCACCGACCACATTTCGCCCGCAGGCTCGTTCAAGGAAACCACACCGGCCGGCAAATATCTGATCGAACGCCAGGTGGAGCCGCGTCAGTTCAACTCCTACGGCTCGCGCCGGGGCAACCATGAGATCATGATGCGCGGCACCTTTGCCAACATCCGGATCAAAAACGAGATGCTGGACGGGGTAGAGGGCGGTTACACCAAAGGCCCGGACGGCGCGCAGACCTCGATCTTCGATGCGGCAATGGCATACCAGGAACAGGGCACGCCTCTGGTTATTTTCGGCGGCGAGCAGTATGGCGCGGGGTCTTCGCGGGACTGGGCGGCGAAAGGTACCGCGCTGCTGGGCGTCAAGGCGGTGATCGCCGAGAACTTCGAGCGTATCCACCGCTCCAACCTGGTTGGCATGGGTGTGATCCCGTTTGAGTTCACCGGCGGCGATACGCGCAAGTCGCTGAAGCTGACCGGTGACGAGACGGTGTCGATTTCAGGTCTGGCCGGCGGGGTGAAGCCGCTGGCCGAGGTTCCGGCCACCATCACATATGCGGATGGATCGGTTAAGGAGATCACCCTCAAATGCCGGATCGATACGGCTGTCGAGATTGAGTATGTGGAGAACGGCGGGGTGCTGCATTACGTTCTGCGCAACCTCGCCCGCTCGGCCTGATGTCTGTCAGACCATGACCGCTTCAGGTTGAAGCGGTCCCTGTTTCAGAGCAGTCCCGTCCTGGGGTCAGGGCGGGACTTCTTGCTTGGGCTGCCGTCGTTTCCGTGACATGCCGGGGCAGGGCAGAGCGCGGTCAGATTTCTCGGTCTCCGTGCGCACAACGCCATTGTCGGCATCGTCCGAGTGCAGGGGACGGGCGAAAAAGGCTCCCGCAGTCAAAATGCAAAATTGCCGTACCGGCTTCAGGTCTTATATAAAGACTGCATGAGATGCATTTTTATCCTGTTTGACAGTCTGAACCGTGCCGCACTGCCGGCGTATGGCGGCACCATGCTGCCGAATTTCGCCCGACTCGCGGCGCGCGGCACGGTTTTTGAGAACCATTATGTCGGCAGCATGCCCTGCATGCCCGCCCGTCGCGACATGATGACCGGCAAACTCAATTTTCTGCATCGGGGGTGGGGGCCGCTCGAACCGTTCGATCTGTCGTTCCCGGACCTGCTTCGGGACTCCGGGATCTATTCGCACCTGATTACCGACCATTACCATTATTTCGAGGATGGCGGCTTCGGGTATCACGGCCGATACGACAGCTGGGATTTCATTCGGGGGCAGGAAAAGGACAAATGGCGCCCGACCATCGCTCCGGGACTCGACGACTGGCAGCAACGGTTTGATCCGTCGCAGCGCGATCATACCACCGATCCGAACGGGAAAGCCGCCTATTACGCCAGCCACCGTCATCTCAGCGAAACCGGAGGGTTCCCGCTTACCCGGTGCTTTGATGCGGCAATTGATTTTGTTGGCGCCCATGCCGAAACGGACAACTGGTTTCTCCAGCTCGAATGTTTCGATCCGCATGAGCCGTTCTTTTTGGGGGATGAAGAGCCGGCGGAGGCCGGGGAAGCGGCGATTTTCGACTGGCCGGCCTATGGTCGGAACACGCTTGAACCGGACAGGCTGGATCAGTTGCGCAGCCGTTATCGCACTCTGGTCGAGCGCTGTGACCGCGAACTGGGGCGGCTGCTTGATGAACTTGATGAACGCGGCCTCTGGGACGACACGGTGGTAATCCTGACGACCGACCATGGCCTGATGCTGGGCGAGAAGGAATTCCTCGGCAAGAACCGGCCTCCCTTCTACAACGAGGTGGCGCACATCCCGCTGATTGTCGCCGCTCCCGAATCTGTCGCACCGGCCATGCCGCGTGTTCCCGCGCTGACCCAGACAATCGACCTGATGCCGACGTTCCTCGATGTCTTCGGCTGTCCGGCACAGCCCGACATTGCCGGGCGTTCGCTGCTGCCGCTTCTCAGGGCAGAAGTGAAGAGTATCCACGACGGCATTCTCTACGGGCAGTTTGGCGCGGCCCTCAATTACACCGACGGGATCACGACCTGCTTTCGCTATCCGCGCGCGGATGCAGGTGACCTCAACCAGTACACCCTCATGCCGACCCACATGCGCAGCCATTTTGAACGGCTGGAATTCGAAGGTGCGGAAACGGTTGCGGACATGCCCTATTCCCGCGGCTTTCCTGTCTGGCGCCTGCCGATGAAAGCCGACGCGAGGGCCAACATGATTGGACGCTATCCGCTCCTCGACGCCAGCGACGCGCTGTTCGACCTTTCCTCCGACCCCGGTCAGACGAATCCGCTGAACGACGCGGCCCGCAGCGAGGCCTGTTACCGGCGGATGGCGGAGTTGCTGGAGCAGCACGAGGCGCCGGCGGAAATCTTCGCCCGCTTTGGTTTGGACGGAATTTTGGACGGGGCGTGAGACCGGACCTTCGGAGCGCGCAGGGCTTAGTAGATCAGTCCGATCCAGCCCGCCGCGAGCAGGAGCGGAAACAGCATGCGGGAGGCAATGTCGATCTGCCGGGCCAGGCGGTCGCGGCCTGATCCGGCGAGCAGTCCGGTGGTCAGTGCCTCGACCATCGACAGGAACACCAGGGCCAGCGCCCAGATCAGCATCTTGTCGAGAATGGTGAGGTAGCTGAGATCGGGAAGTTTGGTCGAGATCGACAGGGTGAAAGCGATTGTGGTCAGCATTGCGGTCGCTCCGAGACCGATCTGAAACTCCAGTTTTCCCACGGGCACCCAGAAGACAATCCAGGACATGGCGACCACCAGCAGCAACGGCAGGAAGACCCGGTAGATGTAATAGACCGGAATGCGGTCGGCGTTGATCGTCAGGGTCATGATGCTCAGATCCCGGCCCAGCATCTCCGCCATGGCAACGCGTTCGTCGAGCCCGATGCCGGTGACGTCCCAGCCTTCGATGTTGAGGCGCGGTGAGAGGTGCGAACCGGTTTCATCCGGGATCAGCCGCAGTTCCTCGCTGGAGCGGTTGGGGACGACAAACTCCAGATTGAAAGCCTGGGTGTCGAATGGAAAGCGGTGCAGTTCGTGGTAGGTTGAAATCATTCCCGTGTAGCGCTGGACGTAGGTGACCGCGCCGTCGTCCCCGATTACCACCTGTTCGCGCGCCTGCTGGTAGGTGGTGCGCAGCTGCGAGGAATTGACCAGGGTCAGTTGTGGAAACCAGACGTCGGTGACGGCAAAGCGGCAGCCGGGGAAGCCGGCAAGGCGCGGGTCACGCCAGGTCATGGTCAGCCGGATGTCGGTGTCGATCTGCTGGTCCGCGTCATCGACACCAAGAACGTCGAGCACCAGAAACGACATGGTGACCTCGGTGGGGGTTCCTTCGGGATCGGGGCGCTCGCCGGTCTGCAGGTCCGGCAGGTCGCACAGTTCTTCGGCGGCTGCGATCCCGGTCAGAAGGCAGGAGGCGCCCAGCACCGCCAGCAGGCGGCATGCCCGTTTGATCCACATTCCGACTCACCCCCCGGCCAGATCCTTGACGGATCACTCTACAGCGTTTTGGAAACCACCGTATCGCCTTTCGCGCCATTGCGCTGCCGGGACGGTGCCGTGGCACCGGGCACCGGCGGACGCATGGGGGGGGGCCTCTGCGGAATCGTGGGGAAATCGACGCCTCCGGATTGCACCCGCGGACGCTGTTGTGCCGCTGCAACGCAGTGGTTTTCGTCACATCTGATCGCGAAGGCTTGACTGGTATGCGGGCTGGACTTGGGGGTAGGTGTGATGCAGGGAACTCAAGGAAGCCGGAATGCCTGTCGTACTGCTGTTGGTGCTCGGAATGATTTTCGCCGTTTTGCCGGAGGCGACCAGGGCACAGCAGAACGTGGTTCTGATGGAACTTTTCACCAGCCAGGGATGTTCCTCCTGTCCGCCCGCCGATGAGCTGCTGCCGGAGTTCGCGGCACTGCCGGGAGTGGTGGCGCTGGCGCTGCATGTCGACTACTGGGACTATCTCGGCTGGAAGGACACGTTCGGTCAGGCCAAGTTCACCAAACGGCAGCGGGGCTATTCCAAGGCGATGCGGCACCGGTCGATCTATACGCCGCAGATGATCGTCCAGGGGGAAACCGCGCTGGTCGGGCACAAGGGGCAGAAGATACTCGACAGCGTTCGGCAGCACCAGGCGCGGCCGCCGAAGGTGGCGCTGAACGTGGCGCGGACCGATGGCAGGCTGGATATCGACGTTTCGTCGCCGGCGCGTCTCAAAGGCCCGCTCGACATTCACGTGGTGCGCTACGTGCCCTCGCATGAGGTACTGATCCGTGGTGGCGAGAATGCGGGCAGGACCATCAATTACACCAACATCGTCACCGACTGGACCACCGTTGCGAGTTGGGACGGTATTGAGCCGGCGACGTTCAGCGTTGACGGCTATGGCGAGGAGGGGCCGCTGGTGGTGATCGTGCAGGAACGCGCCACCGGGCCGGTGATGGCAGCGGCGGCGTTCCGGTGATCTGCCGCTGAGACGGATCAGGCGCTGAAGCCGGGAAGCTGTTTCTCCCAGCGCCGGTGCAGCCAGTAATACTGTCCGGGATGGGCACGGATGCGGCTGGCGAGGCTGTCGTTGACCGCTTCCATCATCTGCGCTGAGGTGCTGTGGGCAATCGGCGGTTCCACCGCCAGGGTGACGTGTTCGCGGTCGGCGTCGCGGATACCATAGGCCGGGATCAGTGGCACGCCGAACTTGAGCGCCAGATCGGCGGCAACAAACGATGTCGGGGCCGGCTGGCCGACGAAATCGATCCGGCGGGCGCGTTTTTCATACTGGTCAGTGAGGATGGCAACAAAATTGCCGCGTCCGAGGTGGCTGACGAGGCTGCGGAAGCCGCGGCGGCTTTTCGGGAAAATCGGCGTGCCGCCGTATTCGAGGTTTGCAAGGTAGCGGGCGTTGATCGCAGGATTGTCGGTGGGACGGTAGATTGCGCCGCAGTTGATGTCTTCGGATTTAAGCCAGGCGCGGACCGCTTCCCACTGGCCGAAATGACCGGTGACGAGAACCGCGCCGGTTCCCTCGCGTGCCGCCGTCCGAACCGCATCGACGCCGGGACCGGACGGCGCGGACCAGGCGCCGTGGCCGTGGAAGGCCGCGTTGTTCAGGATCTCAAAGAATGTCCGGCCGAAGGTGTCGCCAACCTCGCGGGCGACCTCCCGGCGCTCGGCGTCCGAGAGGTCGGGCAGCACATGCAGAAGATTGCCGT
Organism: Alphaproteobacteria bacterium; assembly: GCA_030432315.1. Classification (GTDB taxonomy): domain Bacteria; phylum Pseudomonadota; class Alphaproteobacteria; order Rhodobacterales; family Rhodobacteraceae; genus Amaricoccus. The sequence continues at coordinate 44,853 of JAUIHM010000004.1, forward strand.
TCACGCGCCGCATCAACCGGGGCAGGCGGGTCACGGCGGCGCGGCCGAGGGCGCCGGCAAGGGCCAGACGGCCACGGTAGGGAAGCAGATTCATGCCGCCGATCAGCGTGTTGAGCGCGGCGGCACCGGCCCGGTCGAGTTTTGGGTTGCGGTTTTTCCGGCTCATGGCGCGCGGGCCTTCCGTTTTCCGGCCTCGGCGGCGGAGGTGAACCCGGCGCCGAAGGGTCGAATTCACCGGTCACCAGGCGCCGGGCCCGGAGGGAACGTCAGTTCTTGACGGGGTTGATCAGCATCACCATCTGCCGGCCTTCGAGTCGGGGGATGGATTCGATCTTGCCGTATTCCTCGACGTCGGTCGCGACACGTTCGAGCAGCTTGCGGCCGAGGTCTGCATGGGCCATTTCGCGGCCGCGGAAGCGCAAGGTCACCTTCACCTTGTCGCCGCCTTCGAGAAACTTGAACACGGAGCGCATCTTGACGTCGTAGTCATGGGTGTCGGTGTTTGGCCGAAACTTGATTTCCTTGACCTCGATCGTCTTCTGCTTCTTGCGCGCCTCGGATTCCTTTTTCTGCTGTTCGTACTTGAACTTGCCGAAATCCATGATCTTCGCAACCGGCGGATTGGCGTTTGGAGAAATCTCGACGAGGTCCAGACCGGCCTCGGCGGCCATGATCATGGCCTGGTCGGGCGTAACGACGCCGACGTTCTCCCCCTCCGCACCGATCAGCCGAATTTCACTTGAACGAATGCGATCGTTGACCCTTGGGCCGGTTTCGCGGGTGGGCGGTGCATTGTGTGGTCTGCGGGCTATGGCCGAAACATCCTTATGATTGTTCATCCGATCAAAAAACCGGAGCAGTGCCCCGGTTGTGCCAAGGCATATAGTGCAAAAACCCGCAGAAGTGAAGCCGTCACGGCTGTGTGGCCTGCAAAATAGGCCCGGCGGACCCCGTGAGCCGGCGGATCGTGGCGCATTGCCACCATCGCCGGGGCCGCGGCGCACCGCATGTCGGTTGTTTTCAGCTCCGGCGGTTGGGTGCCGGGTACCGCCGGACTGCGCGGCCGGTCAGCCCTCGCGCAGTGATTCGCAGAACCGGGCGATCCGGTTACAGGCTTCCGCCAGGACGTCGTCGGCAGCGGCGTAGCTTATTCGGAAATTCGGGCTGGTGCCAAAAGCGGCGCCGAACACGGTGGCGACGCCTTCGGCCGCGAGCAGGGCGGCGACGAAATCCTCGTCACTGGCGATCCGTTTGCCGTCCGGCGTCTGCGTCCCGATCAGGTCGCGCACCGACGGGTAGACGTAGAAGGCGCCTTCCGGAACCGGACAGTCGATGCCCCGGCAGGCGTTGAGCGCGGCAACCACGCTGTCGCGGCGGCGCTGGAACACGGCGCGGGACATCGGGATGTAGTCCTGCGGGCCGGAGAGGGCCTCGACCGCCGCCCACTGGCCGATCGAACTGGCGCCGGTGGTCGACTGGCTCTGGATCTTGGTCATGGCGCGGATCAGCGGTTCCGGGCCGCCGGCGTAGCCGATGCGCCAGCCGGTCATCGCATAGGCCTTGGAGACGCCGTTGATGGTCAGCGTGCGGTCGATCAGGTTCGGTTCGACCTGCGCCGGGGTGCAGAATTCGAACGGCGGGTAGCTGATGTGCTCGTAGATGTCGTCGGAAAGCACCCAGACGTCCGGGTGGCGCAGAAGGACGTCGGTGAGCGCCTTCATTTCGGTGCGCGAATAGGCGGCGCCGCTCGGGTTGGAGGGTGTGTTCAGGATCAGCCATTTGGTGGCTGGCGTGATTGCGGCTTCCAGCGCTGCGGCGGTGACCTTGAAGCCGGTTTCCGGCCCGGTCCCGACGATCACCGGACTGCCGCCGGCAAGTTTGACGATGTCGGGATAGCTGACCCAGTAGGGGGCCGGGATCACCACCTCGTCCCCCGGATTAACCGTGGATAGCAAGGCGTTGAAAATGGCCTGTTTACCGCCGGACGTGATGATGATCTGCTTCGGGTCGTAGGTGAGGTCGTTGTCGCGGGCGAACTTGTCGCAGACCGCGCGGCGCAACTCGATGATGCCCTCGGGTGCGGTATAGCGGGTTTTGCCCGCGTCCATCGCCCTTTTTGCCGCGTCGCGGATGTTCTGCGGCGTGTCGAAATCCGGCTCGCCGGCGCTCAGGCCGATGATGTCGTGGCCGGCGGCCTTCAGCTCCTGGGCCTGGGCGGTCAGCGCCATCGTTGGCGATGCCTTGATGCGCGACAGGGCATCGGAGATCAGTTTCATGGGGCTCACCGTTTGCAATCGACCTTCGCCTGTCATAGGTTCCGCGCCAATGAACATCAACACGGGTTTGGAGGACTGTTTTGGAATTTTCCCGAACGGATACCGATCATGGCGGGGGTGACACGAAGGCCCTGCCGGACGGCGCTGGCGCGGATGATTTTTCCGACAGTTCCGTGACATTTGGCGACCGGCTCACCTGGGCACGGGAAAGTCTCGGGCTCAGCCAAGAGGAACTTGCCCAGCGGTTGGGGGTGAAGCACAGGACCCTGCGCGGCTGGGAAGAGGACCGGGCCGAACCGCGGGCAAACCGCCTGAACATGCTGGCCGGCATGATGAACGTGTCGATCGTCTGGCTGCTGAGCGGTCGGGGCACGCCGCCCGGCCGTGCCGGTCGCGGCGGGGAGGAGGCGGTTTCCGGGTGCCTTCGCGAGCTGCGGCTGATGCGCGCGGAACAGGAACGGCTGGGCGACCGGATCGTCCGAATCGAGGAGCGGCTGCGCGCCGCATTGGAGTAGGCCGAATGCCCGTACCTTTTCACATGGCGTTTCCCGTACGCGATCTTGACGAGACGCGGGCGTTTTACGGCGGCGTTCTCGGCTGCGCCATTGGGCGCGATGCGCCGACCTGGCAGGATTTTGATTTCTTCGGTCATCAGCTCAGCGCCCATGTGACCGAATCGGTCCGGGATGGCAGCGGCCAGGTCGACGGGCAGAACGTGCCGATCCCCCATTTCGGCGCAGTGCTGTCGATGAACGAGTGGGTGGCCCTGTCAGACCGGATCCGGGCGGCGGAAGTGCCGTTTCTGCTTGAGCCGCAGATCCGGTTTCCGGGCCAGCCCGGCCAGCAGGGGACGTTTTTCGTCCTCGATCCGTCCGGAAATGCCCTTGAGTTCAAGGGATACGGTGACATGCAGGGGCTGTTCGCGCACAACACCGGCATGATGCCGGAATGACGCGGACCGGCGACGCCGATACGGCGTCCGTACAGCGGCTGAAACGCAACCGGATCCGCAGCTGGCGGCGTGGCACCAAGGAAATGGACCTGATCCTCGGGCCCTATGCCGACGGCGCGCTGGCGGATCTTGCGGCGGCGGATCTGGACGCCTACGAGTCGCTGCTCAACGAGAACGATCAGGATCTGTACCGCTGGTACAGCCGTCAGGCAGAGGCGCCTGAGCGGCATGCGCGGGCGCTTGACCTGATCCGGAGCTACCACGGGTTTTGAGGTGCGCCGAATTGGCGGCGATTTCTTAACGACTTGTAGAAGTTTATCCGGGAATGTCGTGGCGAGTACCGATTGTCCGGAGAAAAATCATGAGTATGCATGCCGAGGTGGCGCGCGTTGAGGAGACCTCACCCAGTGAGGACTTTCTCGTCGAATATCTTGACACCCTCTCCATGGTTGAGCGGCTGCATCGGCTGCTTCTCGACGTCATCAAGGATGAGTTCGAACGACTTGGAATCATTGACATCAATGCCGTTCAGGCCCTGCTGCTGTTCAACATTGGCGAAAACGAGGTCACGGCCGGGGAACTGAAGACCCGTGGATATTACCAGGGGTCGAACGTGTCCTACAACCTGAAGAAGCTGGTCGAATACGGCTACATGCACCACCAGAAATGTGCCGTGGACCGGCGCGCAGTGCGGGTGCGGCTGACCGAAAAGGGTCAGAACGTGCGCAAGATCGTTGCCGACCTGTTCCAGCGCCACGCCCAGGGGATCATGAGCCGCGAAGTCACCGGCGACGTGGAACTGGCCGACATCAATGCCAGCCTGCGTCGGATGGAGCGTTACTGGACCGATCAGATCCGCTACATTTACTAAACCTGCACGGAGAAGATGTATTGCAGGGGTGCAACAGTTATGAATGTCCTGCAATACTTCATGTTGAAGCAAAGTCTTGACTGCCCTTCCGGTTGTAAGCGTGTTATCGTGCTGAAAACCAACAAATGTTGTCAGACCCGATTCGGTCATGGCGCGGTTGAGCAGGACAAGAGTTATGGGGTCTCGAGGCGGATCCATGGGCCAAAATAGCGGCACTGTCTCCGAATCCGGCATTTCGCCGGAATATGCACTGGGTGATGAGCTTCGCGGCGAGCGTGCGACCATGGGCAAGACCCTGCTGGACGTACAGCGGGAATTGCGCATCCAGGCGTCGTATATCGCTGCAATTGAGGATTGTGACGTCTCGGCGTTTCCCAACCCGAGCTTCATTTCCGGCTATGTCCGTTCCTATGCCAGGTATCTGTCGATGCCGCCCGACGCGGTGTTCCGCAGGTTCTGCGAGGAAAGCGGCTTTCAGGGCTCGAAAACAGCCGGGTCCGCCACCAACCGCGCCACGGGACGCAGCACGCGCAAATCCGGCGCCGAAGCGCTGTCGTTTCAGCCGAAATATCCACTCTCGGAGGCGCGCGGCAGTGCGTTTTCCGGCGTGCGGCTGTCGGCAATCGGCTCGCTGGGGGTGCTGATCGTTCTGGTTGGCGGACTCGGGTATGGCGGATGGATGGTTCTGGAGAATATCCAGCGGGTACAGTTTGCGCCGGTCGAGGATCTGCCGCTGGCGGTTGCGGACGTGGACCTGATGGAAGCGCCAGTTGATGCCGGTCTGGAAGATCCACAATATATCAAGCTTTCCCAGCCGGTTGCCGCCGCTTCCTTGAGTGATCTCTACAGACAGCAGGAACTTGAGGTGCCGATCCTGTCGCCGCGTGACGGACCGATCGCCTCGATCGATCCCGATGTGGTCAGGGCTCCGACGGTGCGTCCGATCCAGGATCTGGTCCGGGCGGCGATGCTGGAGCAGGAGGGGAGCGGCCCGGAACAGAGCGTCGGTTCGCTGGTCGCAGCCTCCTACGCCACCGGCGACGTGCCGGAAACTGCGCCGGATCCCGTCGACGGCACCGCCGTTTCCGCTCAGGTGACGGTAATCGCGGAACGTGCAGCCTGGATCAGGGTCTATCTCGAAAACGGCACGGTGATTTTCGAGCGGATCCTCGAAAAGGGCGAGACCTATACTCCGCCGGAAGGCGTGGGCTCGCCGCTGATCTGGGCCGGCAATTCCGGCTCGGTCTATGTCCGTTCCGGCGACGTGCTGCGCGGGCCGTTGGGACGCGGCACCCGGGCGGTTCGGGACGTGTCGCTGGCGCCGGCGGCCATCGCCGAGAGCTTTGAGGTGGTCAGGGAAGTGCCGGAGGTGATCTCGCAGGCGTTTCCTTCGGATCTTGAGCGGACCGGACCGGTCGTCATTCAGTGACGGGTCCGGGCCCGATCCGCGCGATGGTGGGATGACAAACCCGCCCTGGTGAACTAGGTACGGGCTGAAACATCCTCTACGGATCAGGTGCCGCGTGTCCCACAACCCAATACGTCCCTGGCGGGACATTACCCGCCGCAAGTCCCGGCAGATCATGGTCGGCAACGTTCCGGTGGGCGGCGGCGCGCCGATCACCGTGCAGACCATGACCAACACACTGACCACTGATGTCCGCGGCACCATCGACCAGGTGCAGCGGGCCGCGGACGCCGGGGCGGACATCGTCCGCGTGTCGGTGCCCGACGAGGCGTCGAGCCGGGCACTGAAGGAAATCGTCCGGGAAAGCCCGGTTCCGATCGTTGCCGACATTCACTTCCATTACAGACGCGGCATCGAGGCGGCAGAGGCCGGGGCGGCCTGCCTGCGGATCAATCCGGGCAACATCGGTTCCGCGGCGCGGGTTCGTGAGGTTATCCAGGCGGCGCGGGATCACGGCTGTTCGATGCGGATCGGGGTGAATGCCGGGTCGCTGGAAAAGCATCTGCTGGAAAAATACGGCGAGCCCTGTCCCGATGCGATGGTTGAGAGCGGTCTGGAGCATATCCGTATTCTCGAGGACAACGATTTTCACGAATTCAAGATCAGCGTGAAGGCGTCGGACGTGTTCATGGCCGCTGCCGCCTATCAGATGCTGGCCGACGCGACCGATGCACCGATCCATCTCGGCATCACCGAGGCGGGCAGTCTGATGGCCGGGACGGTGAAATCGGCGGTTGGTCTGGGGTCGCTGCTCTGGGCCGGGATCGGTGACACGCTGCGGATCAGTCTCTCGGCCGATCCGGTCGAGGAGGTGAAGGCCGGGTTCGAGATCCTGAAATCGCTGGGACTGCGGCATCGGGGGGTGAACATCATTTCCTGTCCGTCCTGTGCGCGGCAGGGGTTTGACGTGATCAGGACCGTCGAAGTGCTGGAGCAGCGGCTGGAACATATCAAGACACCGCTATCGCTTTCGATCATCGGCTGCGTGGTCAACGGGCCGGGCGAGGCGCTGATGACCGATGTGGGCTTCACCGGCGGCGGCGCGGGATCGGGCATGGTGTACCTGGCGGGCCGTCAGCACCACAAACTCGGCAATGCCGGGATGATCGACCATATCGTCGATCTGGTGGAGAAACGCGCGGCGGAAATAGAGGCGGAGACCGCAGCGGAGATTCCGGTGGGAACCGCCGCGGAGTGAGACGGATTCTGGTTTTTCTGGTTGCGGGCATCGTCGTCGCGCTGCTCGGTGGTGCGGTTTACGTGCGAACCGCGCCGGTTGCCGTCGAGGACTGGCATGTTGATCCGGTGACGGCGCCAAAGCCTGACACGGACAACGCGTTCCGGGCCGTGCCGGAGGCCATGGGGTCGGAAGGGGTCGATCTGCGCACGGCGGTCTATCCGGTCGACGCCATGGAGCTTGCCGGGGCGCTCGACCGGGTGGCGCTGTCCGAGCCGGATACGCGCAGGCTCGCCGGCACGCCCGAAGATCTGTGGGTGACCTATGTTCAGCGCAGCGCGGTGTTCGGCTTTCCGGATTTTGTTTCCGTCAGGGTGTTCCCGGAGGGCGATGGTATGTCCGGGGTGGCGGTGTTTTCCCGGTCGCGGTATGGCCGCTCCGATCTCGGCGTCAATGGGGTGCGGGTAGAGCGCTGGCTCGCGGCACTGCCTGATCCGGTTGGCCCGGTGCAGTAGCCGGCGGTACCGCTTTCTCTTGACCGCCCCCGTCTGATCCAGGAAACCGCATTCATGATCCCGATTGAAAAACTTGGCCAGATAAAGAGCCGCTTCGAGTTTCTCGAGGCGCAGCTTAACGAGGGGGCGGCGGTTGCCGATCTGGCGGGCGTGTCGCGGGAATATGCGCAGCTGCGTCCGGTGGTCGAGGAGATCGACCGCTACCTGGACCTGACGCGGGAGGCGGATGAAACCCGTGCCCTGCTGCGCGACCCGGACATGAAGGCACTGGCGGAGGAGGAGCTGTTCCGGATCCGTCAGGAACTGCCGGAAGTGGAGAAGGCGGTGCAGCTTGCCCTGTTGCCGAAGGATGCGGCGGACGAGCGTTCGGCCATCGTCGAGATCCGGGCCGGGACCGGTGGTGATGAGGCGGCGCTGTTTGCCGGCGATCTGGCGAGGATGTACCAGCGTCTGGCGGAACTGCGCGGCTGGCGCTGGGAAGTGGTCGAGGAAGCGGCGACCGAACTCGGCGGCTACCGGGAGCTTGTCGCTGAAGTCAGCGGCAGGGGGGTGTTCGCCGAACTGAAATTTGAATCCGGCGTGCATCGGGTGCAGCGGGTACCGGTGACGGAATCCGGCGGGCGGATCCATACCTCTGCGGCGACGGTGGCGGTGCTGCCGGAAGCCGAGGAGGTGGATATCGACATCCCCGCCGAAGATGTCCGCATTGACACGATGCGGGCCTCCGGCGCCGGCGGGCAGCACGTCAATACCACGGATTCGGCGGTGCGGATCACCCATCTGCCGACCGGCATCGTCGTGACCTCGTCGGAAAAGTCGCAGCACCAGAACCGGGCGAAGGCGATGCAGGTGCTGCGGGCGCGGCTCTATGATCTGGAGCGGCAGCGGCTGGACGATGCGCGTTCCGCCGACCGCAAGGGGCAGGTCGGGACGGGCGACCGTTCGGAGCGGATCCGCACCTATAATTTCCCTCAGGGCCGGGTGACGGACCATCGGATCGGACTGACGCTCTACAAGCTCGAACAGGTGATGCAGGGCGATCTGGATGAACTGATCGGCGGCCTGGTGGCGGCGGATCAGGCGAGCCGGCTGGCGGAACTCGAGGAATGAGCGCAGGGCTGGTGCGGGACCTGCTGCGGCAGGGCACCGAGCGGCTGCGGGCGGCGGGGATACCGGACCCGGCACGGGATGCGCGGCTGCTGTTGGCGGAGGCCCTTGGAGTGGCCGGAGGGTCGCTTGGGGGCAAATCGTCGGATGGCGTGACTGCTGCGGAGGCGGTTCGTTTTGAGGACCTGGTCGGCCAGCGAGTGCGGTTTCGTCCGGTGTCGCAGATTCTGGGCAGACGGGCGTTCTGGAAGCATGAGTTTCAGGTCACCGGGGCGGTGCTCGACCCGCGCCCGGAGACGGAGCTGCTGGTGGAACTGGCTTTGGAAAGCGCAGCGGCGCGGCGGATTCTCGATCTCGGTACCGGGTCCGGGGCGATCATTCTCAGCCTGCTGCACGATCTGCCGGAGGCGTCGGGAGTCGGCGGGGATGTCAGCGCCGAGGCGCTCGAAGTGGCGCGGGCCAATGCGCAGGCGCTGGGGCTTTCGGATCGTGTGGCGTTCGTGCGGTCGGACTGGTTCAGCAACATCGACGGAGAATTCGATCTTGTGGTCTGCAATCCGCCCTACATCTCCGAAACCGAAATGGCGGACCTGTCGCGGGACGTGCGCGACTGGGAGCCGCATGTGGCGCTGACCCCGGGTGTGACCGGTGTTGAAGCCTATGAACGCATTGCCTCGGAACTTCGGCGGTTCATGGCGCCTGGCGGCCGGGCCCTGTTCGAAATCGGCGCGGATCAGGGGCAGAGTGTTGGGCGGATCCTGTCGCAATCCAGCGGCGGCGAGGTCCGTTTGTACCGGGATTTGAACGGTTGTGACCGAATAATAGAGTTAAAATTGTAGATATGGCGGTGTTTTCGTCAGCTTTTGGCTTGTCAATACGGATAACCCGGCTATAAACTCGAAACATACCGCCGCAGGAGCGCCACTGTTATGTGAAGCGCGGGGCGGTTTCAGAAGTGCACTGACACATGGCCCGGTGGGACGCGGTTCTTTTGAGCGGCGGCCCCGGCCAGCAAAGCCATAAAATTGGCAGAAACTCCTAGGCATGAGACCATCGAACAAGTCACGTTCAAGAAACAAGTCGAACAACAATAACGGCAACAACGGCCAGCGCCGCAGTGCGGGAAACGTCATCAACAGGGTTTTTGACAGTTCCGGACCGGACGGCAAGGTGCGCGGCACGCCGCAGCAGATCATCGACAAATACAATCTGCTTGCAAGGGATGCGCAGCTTTCCGGCGACAGGGTGGCCGGTGAAAACCATCTGCAGCATGCCGAGCATTACAACCGGCTGTTGGGTGAGGCTCTGCGGCAGCAGCAGGAACAGCGCCAGCAGCAGGACCAGCAGCGCGACGAGCAGCAGCAGCAGCGTGAGGAGCGTTCCCAGCGGGATGGTCAGCGCAATGACGACGGGCAGCCGCAGCAGAAACAGCAGCACCAGCCGCAGCCGCAACAGGACAGCCCGCAGGCCACCGGATCCGGTCTGACAACCATCGATCCGCGCGAGGATGACAGCGCGTCCGGTCCGGTGGATACGCCGGAGAGCCGTGGCGAGCGGCCAACCCAGCGTGCGGTGCCGCATTATCAGAACGGCGACGCCGGTTCTTCGCAGACGCCCGTATCGTCTGACGTGCAGGTGCCTCCGGTGCCGAACGGCAGTGAAAGCACCGCCGGCCAGGATGTGCCCGCAGATGCGACAGCGGAAGCTCCGGCGAAGAAACCGCGCCGGCCGCGCGCTCCGCGCAAGCCGCGTGCGCCAAAGGAAAACACCGATACTGCCGCACCTGTCACCGAGTAGGCGTCGCGGTGCCGGCCGCTTCCGGAATGGGGGCGTCGGCCAATAACGCCGGGACTGCTCCCGGGTGAGTGCCGCGCCCATCGGCAGGGCCGGGTCGCAACCTGGCTTCCGTAACGGTTTTCGGCCAGTTGCCCCGTGCAGGGAAAGGTGCGGTCAGCTTTCGCGGTCCGGGGTCGAAAGTTCTCCACCGTACTGACCGCTTTCCAGCAGGCGGCTGAGGGTACAGAAACCTTCGAGTGAGATCTGTTCCGCGCGTTCGGTCGGAGCGATCCCCGCCGCGACCAGCAGGTCTTCGGCTGCGGGGGTCAGGGATTTGAGGCTGCTGCGGAGCATCTTGCGCCGCTGGCCGAATGCGGCGGCTGTCACGCGTGACAGCACGGTCGCGGACGCGGGGAAACGCGGCGTGTGGAGTGTTTCGAAATGCACCACGGCGCTGTTGACCTTCGGGGGTGGGGTGAAGGCGCGCGCCGGCAGTTCCATGACGATCTTCGGCGCGCTGCGCCACTGGCACAGAATGGCGAGCCGGCCCCAGGATTTCGAGCCGGGGGTCGCGGTAATGCGCTCGGCGACTTCTTTTTGAAACATCAGCGTAAGGCTTGACCAGTAAGGCGGCCATGCAGGTGGGCTGAGCCAGCGGATCAGCAGTTCGGTGCCGATGTTGTAGGGCAGGTTTGCAACCACCCGCACCGGGTCGGTCAGGAGACGGCGCGGATCGAAGGTCATTGCGTCGTCGGCGACAATCTGCAGCCGACCGGGGTAGGCAGCGGCGATTTCCTCCAGCGCCGGGATGCAGCGGCTGTCGCGTTCGACCGCGGTGACCCTGCGTGCGCCCTCCATCAGCAGACCGCGGGTCAGCCCGCCTGGCCCGGGTCCGATTTCCAGTACGTCGCACCGGCTCAGATCCCCGGCGCGACGGGCAATCTTGCGGGTGATGTTGAGGTCGAGCAGGAAGTTCTGCCCCAGTGACTTGCGTGCGCTCAGCCCGTGGGTGCCGATGACCTCCGCGAGGGATGGCAGGCCGTCCGAAGCGCCGGTCATGTGCCGGCCCCGCGGCGCAGCCCCATGTCGCGGGCAAGCCGCAGTGCCGCGATCAGGCTCGAGGGATTGGCGCGGCCGGTTCCGGCAATGTCGTAGGCGGTGCCGTGGTCCGGCGAGGTGCGGACGAAATCGAGACCGAGGGTGACATTGACACCACCGTCGAAATCCAGCGTCTTGATCGGGATCAGCGCCTGGTCGTGATACATGCAGATTGCCACGTCGCAGGTCGCGCGGGCGGCGGGATGGAACATGGTGTCGGCGGAATGCGGGCCGGTGACGACGTGGCCTTCGGCCCGCAGCCGCGCAACGACCGGGGCAATGATGTCGCGATCCTCGGTGCCCAGCATGCCCTCCTCTCCGGCATGGGGGTTGAGACCGGCAACGGCGATCCGTGGTGCCGCGAAGCCGAAATCGACCCGCAGGCTGGCCGCTGTGACGCGGATGGTCTGCTCAAGCAGGTCGGCGGTGAGGGCGCGGGGAACCTCTGCGAGCGGAATGTGGATGGTTACGGGCACGACCCGCAGCAGCGGCGAGGCCAGCATCATCACTGCCAGCGGCGCATCGCAGAGACGGGCAAGGTATTCGGTATGTCCGGGGAAGGCGAAACCCGCACCGGTCCTGAGCTGGTTCTTGTTGATCGGGTTGGTGGTGAGGGCGAGCGCGGCGCCGCTGCGGACCAGTTCGACGCCAAGGCGGATGCATTCGACCGTTGCCGCCGCGTTCCGCGGATCCGGTCGGCCTGCGGGTGCGGCATGGGGAAGCTGTACATCCAGGACGGGAAGCGCCTCGGAGCACTGGCCCGCCGCCTCTTCGATGCGGTGGATCCGGCGCACCGGAATACCGGAAGGAGCGGCGAGCCCTGCGACATGGTCAAACCCGCCGATCAGGGCCATCGGCACTTCCTGATGCAGTGCGGTCCAGGCCTGCAGGGCAAGTTCGCCGCCGATCCCGGACGGATCTCCCAGCGTCAGGGCAACCGGTTTCATTTCCGGACGATGTCTGCGTCGCTGACCAGTTCCTGCATGAAGCCGTCGCCAAACGCGGTGATCCGCTCGGAGAAAATTTGCAGGCGCAGCCGCTCGCGGACTTCGAACACGTCCTGTTCGGTGGTCAGCGTCGGGTATTCGTTTCTGATTTCGACCACTTTCAGGATGATCAGACCGCCGGTAATGGGAACCGGCGCGGCGACCTGGCCGGCCTTCATGCCTTCGACCCGCGCACGGATGTCCGGTGGCATCTGGTTGATCGGCATTTCCGGAATCAGCCCGCCGTTTTCCGCCGTGGGGCTGCGGCTGAACTGAAAGGCGGCGGTGGCGAAGTCGGCGCCCTGATTGAGCTGCCGCACCAGTTCCCGGGCAAGGGCGGCCGTTTCCGCCTCGCCGCGTTCGGCATAGGGCAGGGCAATTTCAGCAAGCACATAGACCTGGGACGGCGTGTTGCGGTATTTCTGCAGTGCCCGGTCGACATCTGCTTCGTCCGGTTCGGACAGGCTGCGAAAGCGTGCAGCGAGCAGTTCGCGCCAGACCAGCCCGGCCTCGACGAAATCGTCCATGGTCTGGCGGTCGATGTCGCGCTCTTCGAGGATCTCCAGCACCTGGTCGATGCTCAGACCGCGCTGCTGGCCAAACTCCTCGACCCCGGCGAAGATCGCATCTTCGGGAAGTTCCAGGCCGAAGCGCGCGGCAAGCTGGACCTTGATGCGGTCCTCGGTCAGCTGTTGTGTGGCGAGGGACCGCACGTCGTCGGTGGCGCCGAGCGCCCCGAGCAGTCGTTCGCGCTGGGTGATGTCGTATTCGGTGATGGCTTCGCCATTCACCGTCATCACGGCGTCGTACGGATTGGCCGCCAGCGCCGTGACTCCGGTCAGCGCAGACAGGACGGCCAGACATCCGAGGAGTTTCCGCAATTTCCGTCCTCCGTGCGACAGACTATATTCCGCTCAGCGTACAGGTCCGGCTTGGCCAGTCCTCGACGCCCTTGTTTCCCAGACCCGCGAGCCGCACTACGAAACTCACGGATGTGGAGGGCGGCACATTAACCGACGAGGTGAACCTGCGCGAGACAGAAAGATCAAATTCCGCACATTCATTGCCGTAGGTTATTCCGCCTTCAGCCTTCAGGCTGCTGCCCGTGGCCATATCATACCGCCACAGCCCGCGCACGTCCCAGTTGCGGTGAACCCTGTAGCTCGCCTCGAGGCCGAATTCGTTGGTTTCCGGCTGGTCGCCGAGCGTGGGATTGCTGTCGTCCTCGGCGAGAAAGGTATAGCCGGCGCCGACGTAACCCCAGTCGGCGTCGTGGTAGAGGGCGAACTCGTTGCGTCGGATCTTCATGTCTGTCTCCACCAGCGCCCGGTTGGTCACCGTCAGGCCGGAGTCGAAATTCAGCGCGACCGAGCCGACAAAGTCCGACTGCGGCCCCTGAAGGCCGGAACCAGCGGGAAATGCCTCGTCAGCTTCGGCGCGAAGGATCTGGCCGAGTGTCAGGCCCATCGACCATCCGGCAGGGTCGTAGCGGGTGTAGCGGACGCCAAGGTTAGCCCGAAGCCCGGTCTCTACCGCATCGCGCCCCGGAAAGCGGTCGAGTGAAAACAGGTTTGTTTCATCGAGTTCCGGCAGGCGGCTGTCCTCGTTCGGAACCGACTCGGCTCCCCAGATTTTGGAGTAGAGCACCTGGGCGATCGGTTCGATCACATGGGAGGCACGGCCGCCGGCCCGCAGCAGCGGCCAGCGCAGGTCGATGCCGAAGTTGGGATAGATACGGGAGAGGATGCCGTCGTCGAATTCGGGATTGTCCCAGACCTGGTAGGCGTCGACGTCGGCGCCGGCGAAGGTGCGCGCCTGGATTCCCACGGGACCGGTGGATGTGCGGTTCCACTGCATCCCGCCGCCCATGCGGAACATTTTCTCGCCGACGTTGCGCGTGACGCCGAGAGCTTCCGCAAGCACCTCGTAGCGACCGCCAATGCCGGGCATCGGCTGGGCAAGCTGGTAGCGGAACGTCGGCAGGATCAGCGGAACCGTATCCTGGTTTTCACCGTCGCGCAGGGTCTGGAAGTTGAGGGCGGTGAGTTCGGTGTATTCGTTCAGCCGCGAGCGGGAGATGCTGGCTTCGCTGGTGAGGCGGTCGGCGTCGGAATAGTCGAACTGCTGCAGGAAGCTCTTGTCGCTGGCCCGTTCAAAGTCAAACTCGGCGGTAAATCCGTGGCGGAGCGCGAATGACCCGTTCCCCGACCAGGCGCCGCGGCCGCTGTCGCCCTGACCGTCGGAAATGGCCAGGACCGCGCCAAGATCGAAGCCGCCGTTGCTGAAGCGCTTGCGGTATTCGCCTTCCAGCAGGAACGCTCCGCCGGTGCTGATGAAAGGCGTCACCGTGGCGTCACTTTCGTCGTCGATGGCCCAGTAATAGGGGATCTGAAGCCCGGTGCCGTAGATCTCGGACTGGTTGTATTCCGGCAGCAGGAAGCCGCTGGCGCGGGTGACCGCCGGGTCCGGGATGCTGGCCTGCGGCAACCAGGCGATCGGAACACCGAAGGCGAGGAAAGTCGCATCTTCGAGGTAGATGCGCTGATCGAGTTCGTCGCGGGTGATCCTGCGGGCGCGGATCGACCAGGTCGGGCGCGGGTTTTCCTCGCAGATCATGCAGGAGGTGGCGATGGTGTTGTGCAGGACCGTGAACCGGTCGTCGATGCGCTGTGCCTCGGCCGCCGCCATCTGCAGTTCCCCGGCGATCAGCAGACGCGCTCCAGAGATCAGCCCGGCCGCGAGGTCGGGGGAGAGGGACGCGCCGTCGGCCAGAAACACGGTGCCGCCCGGATCGGTCAGGGTGACGGGACCGGTGGCACTGATGCGGTCTGCATTGCGGTCGTAGCTCACCGACGCGGCCTTGAGCACCCTGCCGTCGTAGAACACCTCCACATTGCCGGTGGCGGTCAGGATGTCGGTTTCCCCGTCATAGCTGACGGTATCGGCAATCAGACTGGCCGGGGCGGGGGTCTGGGCAAAGAGGTCGCCCGGCAGGGGAGCGAGGGTAAGCAACACCAGCGCCAGCACCAGACGGAGCATGCCGCGGCGGCGCCGGGCCGGCTGGTTGCAGCAGACCTCACCCATCTTCGAGGTGCAGCAGCAGGCTGAGTGCGAGAAGGATGGCGGCCACCGGGGGTGTCCAGGCGGCGACGGCGAGCGGGACCTGGCCCTGGGCGCCGAGGGACTCCGCGAAGTCCTTGAGAAAATAGAGGGAAAATCCGGCGAGTACCGCCAGCAGGATCATGATGCCGGCCTGGCCGAACCGGGCCGGGCGCAGCGAGAACGCCGCGCCGATCAGCACCATCGCCGCGAACAGGGCCGGTTTCGCCAGTTCGGTCTGCAGGTAGAGGCGGTGGCGGCGTCCGGAAAAACCGGAATCTTCCATCTGGGCGATGAACGAGCCGAGGTTCCAGAGGCTGATCATTTGCGGCGGGGCAAAGCTTTCGAGGATCTGCTCGTTGGTCAGGTCGGTTGGAATGTCGAGGGGGGCATCGGTGGAGATCAGTTCGTAGCGTCCCTCGTTGTCCAGTTCCCACAGGGTTGCATCGCTGAGCCGCCAAACCCCCGGGATCAGGTTTGCACCGGCGGCATCGACGCGGGAGTAGAGCGTTCCCTCCCCGTCGAACCGGTAGAGGCGGACGCCGGAGAGCCTGGTGCCGTTGGCATTGGTGCGGCCGGCCTGAATCACGGTCTGGCCGATGGTGTCGGCCTGGCGGAGCCAGATGCCTTCTCGCGAGAACGAGAGCAGGCTGTCACGGTTGTCGCGAAAGCCGTCTTCCATTTCCTCTCCCTGTTTCATCGAGGCGGCAACGAACGGATTGATGGCAACAATGGCGATGGCGCCGACCAGCAGCGACGCGACCATCGGCACGGCGATCAGCCGGAGCGCGGAAACGCCGGAGGCGCGGATGATGACCAGTTCACTCGTCCGGGCGAGACGCAAAAAGGTCAGCAGGCTTGCTAGCATCAGCACCAGCGGCATCACCTGATAGAGCGTTTCCGGTGCCTGCAGCAGCGTGATCCAGAGGATGTCCGTGAACTTCGCCTCGGTATCTCCCAGTCGGCGGACGTTCTCCACAGAGGTGAACAGGACCACCACAAGCGCGATGACCAGAAACACGCCAACGACGGATTTCAGGAAATTGCGCAGCATGTATCGCCAAAGGGTCACGCCGGAACCCCGACTGGCCGTTTTCGGGTGCGCCCGAGCCAGAGCAGCAGGGCGGTGACGTAGATCAGCCCGAGAACATGGGCCGCGTACATCCCGGGCCAAAGGCCGGGTTTGCTCTGCACTGAACCCTTGGTGGTGAACAGGATCACCTGGGCGACCACCGACACGGCGACCGCAACCACCACCCGGCGCCCAAAACCGCTGCGCCGGTAGCCGCCAGCGAGGAAGGTGGCGAGGGCGATCAGCGGGAAAATGACGGAAAGCAGCGGCATCGTAATCTTGTAATGGCCTTCGGACAGGTAGTCGCCGAGACGGTACTTTTCGGCCAGCATTTCCGGTGTAGGATTCAGCAGGGCGCTGACGGAATATTCCGACGGGCGCCGGATGCGGGTATCGTCGGCGGCGACCAGTTCCGTCAGGTCGAACACGAACTGGTCGAAGCTGACGGAGTTCATCTGCTTGCCGGACCGGCCCGAAGAGAGGGCGACGCCGTCGATCATCACCAGCCGCGCCTGTTCCTCGTCACGCAACAGCAGCGCCTGCTCGGCGGAATAGGTCACGGTCTGCTCGGGATCGCGCTGGTCGTTGAGGAACAGTCCGGACATTTCCCCCGCCCGGTTGGTGTCGGTGATGAACAGGGTCAGGCCGCTGATCGGATGAATAAACTGCCGCTCGACGATCAGCGCGTTGGCAAGGTCGGAGCGGATGGAACGGGTCCGGTCGGCCAGCGCCGTACCGGCAAGCGGTACCAGAAACATCGTCACCACCGCCATGGCCGCTCCGATCAGGCCGCCAAACATGACGATCGGCCGCAGCAGGGCGGTGGGACCGAAGCCGGAAGCCATCATCACCGTCAGTTCGGAATCCATGTACAGGCGGTTGAGGGTGTAGAGCGTGGCGCCGATGCCGGAGAGCGGGAAGACGATCACAAAAACCTGGGGCAGCACCAGGGCGGAAAATTCGAGAAAGGTTGCGGCGCTCTGACCGCTCGCAATGACGGTGTCGATCAGCCGCACCGCCTGGGTAAGCCAGATAACCCCGGTGAATATCAGCACAAAAAAACCGAATGCCTCGAGCAGCAGCCGAAGCATGTAGCGGTCGAGCTTTTTCACGCCGGGTGCCTTTGTCTCAACGGAGTCACTGCTCGTCTGGTCAAGTCTGCTCAAAGCCGTTAGGCCGGGTTTCTGAGGCAAAACATACGGAGATTGTCGTGAGCGCGCTACCCGAAACAGCATTTGTCGAAATCAACCCCGAGGGTCTCGCGGATCTGCAGGGGCGGGTTGTGGTCCTGGCAGCGCCGGACGGTACGCTCGATGCGATGGCGCGGCGGGTTGACCGGTTGACCCGCAAGGCGGTGTCGCGGCTGGTGGCGGGCAAGGCTTTCGCCGACGCCAAGGTCGGTTCCGCACATGTCTTGGCCTTTCCCGCCGGAATGGCCGCCGATGCGGTGATCGTGCTGAAGATCGGGCGCGACGCCAATATTGCCGATGCGCGCAGGGCCGGAGCGTCGATTCCCGCCGGAAAACCCGGCGAACCGACCAACCTTCTGGCGGCGGGTTTCCGGCGGCCCGAATATCTGGCGCTCGGAGCGGTGCTCAAGGCCTATGAGTTCAACACTTACCGCACCACAGGCGACGCGGCCGCCGGCGCTGCGACCGGCGACCTGACGGTTCAGGTGCGCGATGTCGCCGCAGCGACTGCAGCGCATGCCGCGCTGCGCGCCCAGGCAGAAGGTGTCTATTTTACCCGCGACCTGATAAGCGAACCGGCCAATGTGCTGACCACCACCGAATTCGCCAACCGGCTGGTCGCACTGGCGGAACATGGTGTCGAGGTGGAGGTCCTTGAAGAAGCGGACCTCGTGGCACTCGGAATGCGCACGCTGCTGGCGGTCGGTCAGGGGTCGGAGATGCCATCGAAGGTGGTGGTCATGCGCTGGAACGGCGGTGGCGACGAGGCACCGTTCGCGCTCGTCGGCAAGGGCGTTGTGTTCGACACCGGCGGCATTTCGATCAAACCGGCCGCGGGCATGGAAGAAATGACCATGGACATGGGCGGCGCGGGCGTGGTGTCCGGGGTCATGAAATGCCTCGCCCTGCGCAAGGCGGCGGCCAATGTGGTCGGGCTCGTCGGACTGGTGGAAAACATGCCGGATGGCAGGGCGCAGCGTCCAGGGGACGTCGTCAAAACCATGAAGGGCGACACGGTCGAGGTCATCAACACCGATGCGGAGGGTCGTCTGGTTCTGGCCGACGTGCTGTGGTACGCGCAGGAAAGGTTCAGTCCGTCAGCGATCGTCGATCTCGCGACGCTGACCGGCGCCGTGATCGTGGCTTTGGGGCATGAAAACGCCGGTGTCTTTTCCAACAATGACGATTTTGCCGATGCGTTTCTGGCTGCGGCCCGGGCCGAGGACGAAGGGGCCTGGCGCCTGCCGCTCAGCGAGGCCTATGACGAACTGCTCAAGAGCCGGATCGCGGATATCGCCAATGTCGGTGGGCGGGCGGCCGGAGCGGTGACGGCGGCGCAGTTCCTGCAGCGTTTCGTCAAGCCGGAGGTGCCTTGGATCCATCTCGACATCGCCGGAGCGGCGTATGTCTCCAAGGATACCACATTCGCCCGCAAAGGTGCGACCGGATGGGGCGTGCGGGCCCTCGACGCACTGGTGCGGGCCCGCTTCGAGGCGTAACCGGGCGTGTCGGAGGTTCTGTTTTACCACCTGACGGCAAGCCGCGTGGAGCGGACCCTGCCGCAGGTGCTGGGGATGTCTC
This sequence comes from Alphaproteobacteria bacterium, assembly GCA_030432315.1. Classification (GTDB taxonomy): domain Bacteria; phylum Pseudomonadota; class Alphaproteobacteria; order Rhodobacterales; family Rhodobacteraceae; genus Amaricoccus. Next base: position 64,021 of record JAUIHM010000004.1, read on the forward strand.
TCGAGCGGGGCTGGCGGGTGGTGATCCGGGTCGGCTCGCGACCGGCGCTGGAACGGCTGGACGAGGCAATCTGGACCTTCGACCGGAGCGCGTTTCTGCCGCACGGGGTTTCTCCCGGTAAGAACTCCGCGCGCCAGCCGATCTGCCTCACTCTGGAGACCGGCAATCCGAACCAGGCGGAAGTGCTGATGCTGGTCGAAGGCGCGAGAGCCCGCCCGGAGGAGATGGCGGGATTCACCCGCACCTGCCTGTTCTTTGACGGCAGCGATCCTGCGGCGGTCGATGCGGCGCGCGGCGACTGGCGCGCGGTCGTGGCGGCGGGGCACACGGCGGTCTACTGGGCGCAGGACGATGAAAGATGGGTAAAGAAGGCAACGTCATGACCGGCGCGGGCCGGTTCCAGCCGCTCTCCGTCTCCGGCGGGATGGTCCGGGACGCCCGCGCAGTTTTCGGGCCGCGCCGCCGGTGACGTCGAGGCTTTCAACGCGCGGCAAGTCGGGGGGAACTACCCTGCCGGGCGCTCCCGATGCGGACCGCGCTGGTCCGGAACGAAAAACATTCTCGTGAACCCTGCCTGGTCTTTGGTAATCTTCTTTATTGGAAAAATGTCGTAAGCTTTTGCGATCACATAACTAATCTATCAATATGTGCACTTGCAGCCTGAGCCGCTTCCGTATCGATTCCGGATTGTCAAAAGTTTTTTTTGCTCTGATTGGAATAAAGCGGATTTCCGCACGTTTTATTGGTTAACGGCCCGCGACTTCCCGAGGGCCGAGAAGCAATTTGGGTGCATCAATGAGTTTTCGTGAACAGCATACATTTTTCGCCGTTGTCGACCGGCCACAGGGTCTGCCTCTCCTCAAGGGGGGCTTGGACCGGAACAGGGGCCGGATCGGCTGGATGCCGGAACGGGTTTCCGCAAGACGCGAAGACGGCAGCATGGTGTGCCTGAGTGAACTTCCGCCGCGAAATACGCGCTGGACGCGGCTGCGCAAGCGCGCGGTCGTCGAATGTCATGATTTGGGACTGATCGAAACCGGTGAGGTCCTGCGTCGCTATGGCATGACGGTTGAGGAACTCGACGAATGGCGGGTTCTGTCCACCCCTTTGGCCAGCCGCGACATGATCTGGACCGACCGGCCACGGGTCCGTTCCGGGGGCGTGGTGACTGCCGGGGAGATGTGCATCGATCTCGACCGGGAGGTGCTGCTCCTCGGCGGCCTGGAGATCGACACTTCGCCATCTGAATGGATCATCCTCACCGCCCTGGCGGAAGCGGACGGTGCGGTGGTTACCACGGCGATGATCCTCGGGGCGCTCTATGGCCGACAGGAAGATGCGGCGGGTTCAAAGACAGCGGACGTGCTGATCTGCCGGCTGCGCAAAAAGCTCGGACGCCATTCGGACAGGATTTCTGCGGTCTGGGGGCGTGGTTACCGTCTGATCCGGTAGCGTGCCGGTCAGCGCGCGAGATACATCCGGTCGCCGCGGATCTCGATGCTGTCGAACCGTTTGAGCCAGGACATGCCCAGAAGTGGAGTTTCCAGTGCGCCTGAGGTGACCTGCGCGGGCAGATTGCGGTCGGTGAACGGACCGATGGTGAGGTCGGGAATCCGCACCTGGGCCGTGGCGACCACGCCGTTTGCGGTGTTCGCCTGACCGGAATAGCGCAGGCCGTCCGGATCAATGCCGATGCTGCGCGCTGCCCTTTCGGTCAGCACGATGTCGGTGGCGCCGGTATCGACCATGAAGTCAATCCGCTGGCCGCCGATCCGGGCATCGGTCCAGAAGTGACCGTCAGGTGAACGGGTGAGCTCCATGCTGGTCTCGGACGTGGAAAAGGCCGTGCCGGGGAACAGATCGCGTCCGATCAGGTCGCGAAATCCGTAAAGTACCATCGCAGTGGCGAAGATCAGCCCCCAAATCGCAAGGTCGCGCAGCCTGCCGCCAAGGCGCTGTGCGCCGCCAAAGGAAAAGAAGACCAGTGCCAGCAGCAGAATTCCGAGGTAGATCAGACGGGCGATGTCGTCGGGATTATCCGGCAACATCGGCGGAACCCAGCATTCCCAGGGCGAAAAAGCCGTCGAGCACGAACTGAATCGCCAGTGCGGCGAGCAGCACTCCGAACAGCCGCGTGACCAGTACGATTCCGGTGTGGCCGAGACCGCGTTCGATGATGCCGCCAAGGCGGAACAGCACGAAGGTGACGGCGAGCACTGCGAGCATCATCAGGAAGACCCCGGCTTGGCCCGCCGGATCGCCGGATTTTTCACTGGTCAGCAGGATCATGGTTGCGAGGGCGCCTGGACCGGCCAGCAGCGGCATTGCCAGCGGAAATACCGAAGGATCGGGGGGGCTGTCGGAGGACTGTTTCTCCCGGCGCTCGCCGCGCCGCTCGAACAGCATGTCGAAGGCGATGACGAACAGCAGAATGCCGCCGGAGATACGGAAGGCAGGCATGCCGATACCGATTACTTCCAGAAGCTTTTCGCCTGCGAGGCCGAACGCGGCGAGCAGGAATGCGGCCACGGTCAGGGCGCGCAGGCAGATGCGTTTGCGTTCGGCGGCGCTCGCCCCCCGGGTGAGCGCGACAAACAGCGGCGCCAGGCCGATCGGATCAATGATCACGAAGAGCGTAACGAAATCGGTGATCAGCCGCTCGAACAGCATCAGGCGCGTCTGTTCATGGCTTCGAGCCGTTCAACCGCCTGCATCCACAGGGATTCGGCACGGGTGACGCCTTCGACGATTTCGGCGCGTTTCTTTTGCAGTTCCGCGATCTTGTCGCTGTCGCCCCGGCCGTAGATAATCGGGTTTGCCAGTCGACCGTCGACCGCTTCGAGCATTTCCTCAAGTTTGGCGATACGGGTCTCGCATTTGTGCACTTCGGATTTGAGGACGGCGATTTCCGAACGGGCCGCCGGTTTGGCTTTTGGTTCCGCCTTCGCGGGTTTAGTGGTCTGGCCGCTGCGATCGGTCTGCAGCAGCCGGCGGTAGGCTTCCATGTCGCCGTCGAAGGCCTGGACCCTGCCGTCCTGTACCAGCCAGAGCCGGTCGGCGACCAGTTCCACCAGATGCGGATCATGGCTGACGAGGATCACCGCGCCGCCATATTCGGTCAGGGCCTGCACCAGCGCCTCGCGGCTTTCGATGTCGAGGTGGTTGGTTGGCTCGTCGAGGATGATCATGTGCGGCGCGTCGATCGTTACCAGCAGCAGGCTGAGCCGGGCCTTTTGCCCGCCTGAAAGGCGTTCGACGGTGACGTCGGCCACATCCGCGCCGAGACCGCCCGCCGCGAGCCGCGCCCGGCGTCTGGCCGGGGTTTCCTCGGGACGCAGGCGCGCGACGTGCTGAATCGGCGTTTCATCCAGATGCAGTTCATCCACCTGGTGCTGGGCAAAATATCCTACGCGGAGCTTCGAGGCAGCGATTTTGCGGCCATCGATCGGCTGCAGCCGGTCGGCAAAGAGCTTCGAAAGGGTGGACTTGCCCTGGCCGTTCGCACCCAGCAGCGCGATCCGGTCGTCCTGGTCGATTCGCAGGTCAAGATTGCGCAGGACCGGTTTGCCGTTGTAGCCGACGCTCGCATCTTCCAGCCGCAGGATCGGCGGAGAAAGTTCGGTTGGGGTGGGGAAGGAAAATGCCGCAACGGAGGTTTCCACCACACCGGCAATCGGTTTCATCCGTTCAAGCGCCTTGAGGCGGCTCTGCGCCTGCTTCGCTTTAGACGCCTTGGCGCGGAACCGGTCAACGAACGACTGCATGTGTTCGCGGGCTGCGTCCTGTTTGCGCTTCTCGGAAATCTGCTGCTCGAGGCGTGCGCGGCGGGTGTTGTCGAACGTGTCGTAGTTGCCCTGGTAGAGCGTCAGTTTCTGGTCATGCAGGTGCAGAATCGCTCCGACAGAGCGGTTGAGCAGATCGCGGTCATGGCTGATCACCAGAACCGTGTGCGGATACCGGGCCAGGAACTGTTCCAGCCAGATCGTGCCCTCAAGGTCCAGGTAGTTTGTGGGCTCGTCGAGCAGCAGAACGTCAGGGCGGGAAAACAGCACGGCCGCGAGCGCCACGCGCATCCGCCAGCCGCCGGAAAACTCCGAGCAGGCGCGCATTTGCGCTTCCGCATCAAACCCGAGACCGCGCAGAATGGTCGCGGCCCGCGCCTCCGCGGAATGAGCGTCAATGTCGGCGAGGCGCGTCTGAATTTCCGCGATCTCCATGGGATCGCTGGCTTTCCCGGCGCGTGCCATAAGCTCCGCCCGTTCCGTGTCGGCGGCGAGCACCGTGTCGAGCAGGCTGTGCTCCGTGGCCGGGGCCTCCTGCGCCACGCCACCGATACGGGCGCGCGTGGGGACCTCAATCTCGCCCGTGTCGAGCGCGAATTCTCCGCGGATAAGACGGAACAGGGTCGTTTTGCCCGTTCCGTTGCGACCGACAAAACCGACCTTGTGTCCCGCGGGAATTACCGCGGAACAGTCATCAAAGAGTCGTTTGCCTTCGAGCGTAAAGCCGATGTTCTTGAATGCCAGCATGGCGCACGTGTGGCGAAGGGCCGACAGCTTGTCAACCAATGGTGGGAGCTCGGCAGTTTTCGCTTTAATGGGGACCGTGGCCGTGTTACCGGGCCGCATAAAAATGCAAGGACGAAGACCAG
>JAUIHM010000096.1 GCA_030432315.1 Alphaproteobacteria bacterium
TTCGTCAACTGACCGCTGCCGCGTCCCGTTCTAGCGTCCTGTCCTGAGGGGGTGTCCCTCGGGATAGGGTGCGTCGAGGGCCAGCGGGGTGCCGGTCGCCCGGGGTGGCCGATTGTCGGGGCAGATGAGGGCAGATGTCAGATCGCCTTCAGTGTAGGACACGCCGGTGACAGGGTTCCGTGACGTCTGTTCAAGCCCGGAGCGGATTTCCAGCAGGTCGGCCGGGAAACCGGTGCGACAGGACGGTATCGTGTAGGGCAGGCCGGTATCCGGGGCGGGGGTATCGGGCAGCAGGGTCATGGCGTCGCCAACCATTCCGTCCAGCTGCGCCTGGGTGAGGAACAGCATGCCGCGCATGTCGGCAGCGCGGGCAATCGCAGCCTCGGTCACGGTGTCTTCGATGTCGACCTCGCGCAGATCGGCGAGGTCGAGGATGGCGCCGGAGAGGTCGGAATAGAACAGCCAGGCGCGGAACAGTTTCGCCCCGGACAGGTTGGCGCCGGCCAGAACCGAACCGGAAAGATCGCTGTTGACCAGTACCGCGCCGGCGAAGCTGGCCCCGCTGAGTTCCGTGGACGACAGGTCGGCGTAATTCAGGTTGGTGCCGTTGAACGCGGCGCCGGTCATCGTCACCCCGGCGAGACGGGTCAGTTCCATGTGTGCGGAGGTGAAGTCGGCCCAGGACATGTCGGAGTTTGCCTGTGGATTTTCCGGGTCGGTGCCGCTCGGGTAGGAGGCGACGCCTTCAAGATTGGCGCCGGTGAAATCCGCGCCGCGCAGATCGACGGAATGGAACTCGGCGCCGGTCAGGCCGGCGCCGGAGGCATTGGCCTCCCGCAGGTCGCGGTCGCGCAGCACCAGATCGGGCAGGGCGCGCAGGTTGCTTGTTCTTTCCTCGTACCAGTCGGAGAGAAACCGGGCGTCGTATTCGCTGAACACCCGCTCGCAGGCTCCGGCGGTGAGCGGCAGGTCATGTTCGGCGCACCAGGCACGCCGTTCGAACGCCAGTTGCGGCGGCGCCGGACGCTGCGGTTCGGGGTAGTGGTCGCAGACGTTCATCGGCAGCGCCTCGCGGGCGCACCAGCTGACGCGGAACGCCTTGCGGGCGACGGCGTGGGAGCGCCATTCGGGCGGCAGGGGGACAAGTTCCTCGTCGGGGACATTGATCCGGTGGACCTTTTCGCCGACATTCGGCCCGTTACCGGGCAGGGCCTCGGCCAGGGTGGCGCTTTCCTCCGCCGGGTCGACGATCACGTCGAAGAAGGTGATCCCGGTGAGGGAGGCGACAAGGCCGACGGCGAACAGGAGCCGGGTCCCGCGCAGAAGCCAGCCAAACCGGCCCAGCAGCGTCCGGCGGGCGGCGGCGGAACTGACCATGCCGGCGTAGAGGGTGACAAACAGGCAGATCAGGCACAGGATCGAGATTGCCATGTTCTGCAGCGGAAGCGAGCGGATCCAGAACAGGAGCAGCACGAGGCCGCCGGCGTACCAGACCAGCAGCCGGGTGACGAAGCGGGTCAGCAGGCCGAGCGGGCGTCGGCGGGTGGCCTCCTCGCCCTTGAGCTTGGTGCCGAGTTCCGTCACCAGCCAAGGATTGACGCAGTCGCCGAGCGGGCGCCCGTTGACGGTGGCGGGGGCGTCGTGGATCGCATCCCAGAGTTTCAGCAGATACTGGTGCAGGTAGACATAGAGCGAGGCGCCGACCACCGGTGAGAGGGCGAGGAACCAGGTGGTCGGAATGCCGATGCCGGCGATCGGCAGGTCGGTGCGGCGCGACGAGACCAGCAGGTCGGCGTCGTCCATTCCGAGGATGGTGACAAAGATGAAGGCGAGATAGAGCAGCATCGAGATCCAGACCGAACGGCCCATCTGCGACAGTTCGTTGATGCGCTGGATGTCAGTGTCGACGGAATCCGACATGTTGCCCGTCCCTCCCGGCGGAGCGTGCCGGCAGGGGCCGGATCGGCGTTAACCATATCATGTGTCCGGCTTTTCTCCCAAACAAAGTTGCTGCGGCCCGCCGGGTTCGGGCGCCGGAAGGCTTCGGAAACGCCTTGCCCTGCCGGGCGTATTTCGGGCAGAAGTTCCCGGTCATGTTTGCCGGGAGGCGCGAATGCGTGAAATTGGGCGGCCGGTTGAGGGCTGGCGGGGCGCGGAGCCGGTGCGTCCGGTGACGCTGCGGGGGGCTGCCGCGCAGATCGAGCCGCTCACGGAAGATCATGCTTCGGCGCTGCATGCCGCCTTCGCGGTGGACGACACGCTCTGGGATTACATGTTCATCGGTCCGTTCGCCGGCGAGGCGGCCTACCGGGACTGGGTGGCGGCAGCGGTCTTACGGGACGATCCCTGTTATCACATTGTCACCGATCTGGCGACCGGGCGGCCGGGCGGTGTGGCCAGTCTGATGCGGATCGATCCGGCGGGTGGATCGGTGGAGGTGGGCGGAATCTGCTTTTCGCCGGAGTTGCAGCGGACCCGGGCCGCGAGCGAAGCGATCTTCCTCTTTGCCGAGCATGTGTTTGGGCTCGGCTACCGGCGGTTTGAATGGAAGTGCAATGCGCTAAACGCTCCATCCCGGCGGGCGGCGCAACGGTTCGGCTTTTCGTTCGAGGGGGTGTTTCGCAATCATCTGGTGGTCAAGGGGTGCAACCGCGACACGGCATGGTTTGCGATGACGCGGGAGGACTGGACAACCCTGCGGCGGGGCTGGCTGACATGGCTGGCGCCGGAGAATTTCGATGCGGCAGGACGGCAGCGCCGGTCGCTGGGAGATCTGACCGCACCTGGCCGGGTGGCGTCCGACCCGTGGCTCACATGAGCGGGAAAAAACGGTCGTATTTTGCCCGCCGGATGCGGGCGTGGAAGCGCGGCTGGACCGGGAGCATGGACACGCCGCGCGGGCGGCGCAACGCCTGGATCGACATGATGGTGTTCGATCATGGGGCTTTCCGGGCGGTGTGGCGCAACCTGCACCGGGTGCATGACGGGGTGTGGCGGTCGAACCAGCCGGATCCGCGGATGATCGGCCGGCTGGCCCGGCGCGGGTTTCGTTCGGTACTCAATCTGCGTGGCGAGAACGGGTATGGTTCGTATCTGCTGGAGAAGCAGGCCTGCGCGGCGCTGGGGCTGGAGCTTGCGGACATCCGCATGCACTCGCGGCAGCTGCCGGAAGTCTGGAAGGTGCGGCAGCTCGACGCGCTGTTTGCCCGGCTGGAAAAACCGCTGCTGATGCACTGCAAGTCGGGTGCCGACCGGGCGGGTATTGCCTCGGCGCTGTACCTGCTGCTGCATACCGATGTGCCGGTAGCAGAGGCGAAGAAACAGCTTTCCGCGCGGTATCTGCATTTCCGGGGTTCCAAAACCGGGGTTCTGGATTACATGCTCGATACTTACGAAGCGGTGGCGGCGGAAACCGGCGTATCGTTTCGGGAGTGGGTATACACGGAGTACGACCAGAAGGCCCTGATGGCCAGCTACAGAGCCAGCGCCGCATCGAGTTTCCTGGTGGATCGAATATTGCAACGGGAATAGCCGGGTTCTCCCGGCGGAAGGATTTTGCATGAATGCGGTGATCGATTTTCTGCAGACGCGGCGGTCGCGTCCGGCGAAGCTGCTGACCGCGCCTGGACCGGACCGGAGCGACCTGGAGACAATTCTGGCGGTTGGCGGGCGGGTCCCGGACCATGGCAAGCTGGAACCCTGGCGCTTTATCGTGCTGGAGGGCGCGGCGCTGACCCGGGTGGCGGCGGCGATACGGGCGCGGGCCGAGGCGATCGGTGAAGACGGAAGCAAGGCGGCGCTGGCGTTTGAAGGCGCGCCGGTGGCGATTGTCGTTGTCGGGGTGCCGCGCGACACGCGCAAGATTCCGGCCATCGAGCAGACCCTTTCGGCCGGCTGTGCCGCGTTCAACGTTCTTACCGCGGCCCTGGCGCTGGGCTGGGGCGCGAACTGGCTGTCGGGCTGGGCCTCGAGGGATCCGGAACTGCTCTCATCGACGTTCGGGTTGCGGGATGGAGAATGGGTGGCGGCCTTCGTGCATGTCGGCAGCTATGCCGAGGCGCCGCCGGACCGTCCGCGCCCGGACATGGCGGCGATCACCGAATGGGTCACGCGGTGACACTCTTCGCCGATCTGGGCCGGGCCGTCAGTCAGATGCTCAGCGACGGGCGGTTCCTGCGGGTGCTGCTCTGGTCGGTGGCGCTGACCTTTCTGGCGCTGGCGGCAGTGTTCTGGGCAATGATGATTCTTCTCGGGCTGGTGCTGCCGGAGACGGTGGTTCTTCCCTTCGTCGGCGAGGTTACGTTTGTCGACAACCTGCTGTCCGTGGCGGCAATCGGCGTCATGCTGGCGCTGTCGGTGGTGCTGATGGTGCCGGCGGCCGCGGTGGTGGTGGGTTTTTTCCTCGACTCGATCGTTTCGGCGGTAGAGGCGCGGTATCATCCCGGTCTGCCGGAAATCGAAGATGTAAGCATTGGGCAGCAGGTTGTTGATTCACTAAGGTTTTTTGGTCTGGTAGTGGTTGCAAACCTGTTCGCACTGGTCATCTATCTGCTGGTTGCGCCGCTGGCGCCGTTCATTTTCTGGATCGTCAACGGTTATCTGCTGGGGCGCGAGTATTTCACCCTTGTGGCGATGCGCAGGCTGGGGCCCGACGGGGCGCGGCGGCTGTGGAAGCGCAACCTTCCGCAGATCTGGCTGGCCGGCACGGCGATGACGGTGCCATTGTCGGTGCCGCTGCTCAACCTGATCGTGCCGGTGCTGGGGGTGGCGGTGTTTACCCATCAGTTCCACCGGATGGTTCGAGCTTCGGAATACGGCGCCTGAGCGACGGGCGGGGGGGGACGGAAAAAAGGCGGCTCAATGAGCCGCCGATTTCGTTTCGCAGGTCAGTTGTTCGGATCAGGTGTCGGCTTGTGGCGGGATCAGGATGGGCGGCACCTCCGCCGTCTGGTCCGCCGGAACCTTGTGTTCCATGCCGTTGCACATGGCCGATGCCGCGCCCGCAAAGCTCATGAAGGCGAGAGCGGCGAGCATACTGGTCAGGAGTCTCATCAAATGCGGGTCCTTTCCTCTGCTTCGGTGAGGCCGACGTTAGCATGGCCGCTGAAAAATACAAAACTGTTTGAGTTCACGGCTGCGGGAGCGGGGGCGGGACTGCATCTGCCGGTTGAAACGGCATGCTCTTGGCCAAATTTGACCTTACATGCGATCTGAGTGGTTGCAATGTGGTCCCGGGAAACGCAGTCTTGCGGCACGGGGGACATACCCCGAACATTCTGGGAGGGATGACGATGAGAGCACTGAAAAGTGTTGTGATTGCCGCGGCGCTGGCGACCGGTGTGTCTGGGGCGGCCCTGGCGCAGGGCAAGACGTTCTACTGGATTTCGCACGGCACGCCGGCGGACCCGGTCTGGACCTATTTTCTTGACGGTGCCAACCAGTGGGCCGAGGACACCGGAAATACCGTGAACACGTCGTTCCACAACGGCGACGTGGCCTCGCATCAGGAGGCGGTCCGGGCGGCGATTGCGGCAGGTGCCGACGGCATCACAACCACCAGCCCCGATCCGGGCAGCCTGGTCGAGGTGACTGCAGAGGTCAAAGCGGCCGGGATTCCGATCATCAACTTCAACACGCCCGATCCGACGGCGGATTTCGATGCCTATGTCGGTGGCGACAACGTCAAGTTCGGCGCCGGCTGGGCGCAGTACATGGTCGACAACGGCCACGTCAGCGAGGGCAGCTTCGTCTGGATGCCGGTTGAGATTCCGGGCGCGACCTACGGTGTGCAGGAAGAAGAGGGCATTGCTTCGGTGTTCGAACCGCTCGGCGTGACCTGGGAGGTGACCGACAGCACCCTCGACCAGGGTGAGGTCATCACCCGGATGACCGATTACCTGACCGCGAACCGCGACAGGATCGATGCGATCATCGGTCTGGGCGACCTGGTAACCGGCAGCATCAAGCGTGTGTTTGACCAGGTCGGCGTGGCACCGGGCGAGATTCCGGTGGTCGGCTGGGGCAATTCGCTCGACACCACCCAGGAGGTCCTCACCGGCTACGTGAATGCCGGGCAGTGGCAGGATCCGCAGGCGACCAGCTACATCGCCCTGTCGATGGCCAACATGGCGGCGAGCGGCATTCCTCCGGGCTTCGACGTGATCACCGGGGCGCTTTACGAGGCCGACACCGCGCAGGTCTATGACGACATTCTGTCGGGGAAATAAGCGCTTCATGCGTCCGCCGCCGGATCGGCCGCGGACGCATTCATTCGCGATATCCTGTCAGACTGCCGGCTCCATGCGTCGGGCATGAAGGTTTGGCAGGTTTGATTTTTGCTCGAAACGGGAATTTTACGTGGAAAACCGCACGGCTCTGCAGCGGCTGATTTCGACGCCGGAATTTGCGCCGCTGGTCCTTCTGATTGCCGAGATTTTTGTATTCTGGGCGATAAACCCGGCGTTTCTGTCGGTGCTCAATATCGGCAACACGCTGGCCTTCACGGTGGAACTGGGCCTGATCGCACTGGCCATGACCATGCTGATGACGTCAGGCGAATTTGACCTGTCGGTCGGTTCGGTATTCGGTTTTGCGCCAGTGGTGATGTGGACGCTTTTCAATACCGGCATCACCTCGCTGGAACTGTCGTTTCTGATTGCCATGGGCATTGCGGCGCTGATCGGGCTGGTCAGCGGATTGTTCGTGACGCAGCTGAAGATCCCGTCGTTTCTGGTGACGCTGGGCATGCTGCTGGTGGTGCGGGGCACGGCGCTGTTCATCACCAACGGGTTTCCGCAGCGGACCTGGAGTTCCGAGGGGCAGTGGCTGGCGGAAATTCTGGTCGGGGATTTCTATATCGGCAGTCTGCGCATCTATGCCTCGCTGTTCTGGTTCATCGGCGCGGCGCTGCTGCTGCATTACGTTCTGACCAAAACCAGGGCCGGGAACTGGATCCAGGCTTCCGGCGGCAATCCCGACGCGGCGCGGGCGCGCGGGGTGAAGGTGCGGGCGACCAAGATCTGGCTGTTCATCCTCTGCTCGTCCATGGCGGCGTTTGCGGGCGTGATCTCGTCCATCCGAACCGCGGCGGCGAACCCCAATTCCGGCACAGGCTATGAACTGGAAGTCATCGCCATGGTGGTGATCGGCGGCACGGTTCTGACCGGTGGCCGGGGTACGATCATCGGTACGGTGCTGGGCGTGCTGATTCTGCGGGTGATGCGCAACGGCATCGTTCTGATCGGGGTGCCGGGACTGGCCTACAACATCTTCATCGGCGCGATCATTCTGGGCATGATGTCACTCCATTCATGGCTGGAACGCCGTCACAATGCGGGGGTGCGCTGACATGGCCGGCGAACTGATCCGGATGGATCACATCCACAAGTATTACGGGCGCATTCATGCGCTGGACGACGTGACCTTCACGGTTGGCGAGAGGGAAATCGTCGGGCTGCTGGGGGATAACGGCGCCGGGAAATCGACGCTGATCAAGACCCTGTCCGGAGCGGTGCCGATCAGCAGCGGCGACATCTACGTGCGCGGCAGGAAGGTGGTGATCGGCAGCACGACCGATGCCATCGCCCACGGCATCGAGACGATCTATCAGGATTCGGCGCTGGTGACGCAGCTTTCGATTGCGCGGAACCTGTTCCTCGGGAGGGAGCCGGTGAAGGGGCCGTGGTTCTTCAACCGGCTGGATGACGAGGCGATGAATGCGGTGGCGAGCGACCTGCTGCGGCGGGTGGGGATCACCAAGAGCATTCCGCCGACCACGCCGATCGGGGCCCTGTCGGGCGGTGAGCGGCAGGCGGTTGCGATCGCCCGGGCGATGCATTTCGAGAGCGACCTGATCATACTCGACGAGCCGACCAACAATCTCGGGGTGGCGGAGGTTCAGGGGGTTCTGAACTTTGTGCGCTCGGCGCGGGATTCCGGGCATTCCTGCATCTTCATCGCCCACAACATTCACCACGTGTTTCAGGTGGTGGACCGGATCGTTGTCATGCGGCGCGGCAAGGTCGTGGCCGATGACGTGGATCCGAAGAAATCCAGCGTCGAAAGGGTTGAGCGGATCATCACCGGCATGGATGAGGTGGCCTGAGCGGGCTCAGAAAGCGACGGCGTCGCCGCCCTTGAGCGCAAGAATCTCGCGGGCCTCGTCGGGGCTGGCGACGGATTTTCCGAGGCCCTCGATGATCTGGCGGGCGGCGGTGACCTGCTGGGCGTTCGAGGTGGCGGGGCGGCCCTTGCCGATCCAGAGAGAATCCTCCAGCCCGACGCGGATGTTGCCGCCCATGGCCGCAGACATGGCGGCGATGCGCAGCTGGGCCGCACCTGCGCCCAGAACCGACCAGACATAGTCGTCGCCGAACAGGCGGTCGGCGGTGCGCTTCATGTGCATGACGTCCTCCTCATGGCTGCCGATGCCGCCCATCAGGCCGAACACGGTCTGGATGAACAGCGGCCCTTTGACGACGCCTTCGCGGTAGAAATAATGCAGGTTGTAAAGGTGGCTGGTGTCGTAACATTCGAACTCGAACCGCGTGCCGGAGGCGGTGAGGGTGGTCAGGGCCAGTTCGATATCGGCGTAGGAATTGCGGAAGACGAGGTCGCGGGAGGCCTCAAGCGCCTCGCGTTCCCATTCGTGCCGGAATTCCGTGTAGCGCTTCAGCATCGGAAACAGGCCGAAATTCATCGAACCCATGTTGAGCGAGGCCACTTCCGGTTTCCAGGTGGCGGCGGGTTTCAGGCGTTCCTCGATGGTCATCCACGGCGCGCCGCCGGTGGTGAGGTTGACGACCACATCGGATTGCTGGCGGATCAGGCGCAGGAAGGGTTCAAACGCCTCCGGGGTCTGGTCGGGCCGGCCGTCCTGAGGATTGCGGGCATGCAGGTGGACGACGGATGCGCCGGCTTCGGCGGCACCGAGGGCGGCGTCGGCAATCTCCTGGGCGGTGACCGGCAGATGCGGCGACATGGAAGGCGTATGGATCGCGCCGGTAACGGCACAGGTGATGATGGTTCTGTCGCTGGTTTTCATGATGTCCGCCCCCTGTCCGTATTCCGGCCGGAGTGTAGGCGTTGTGGCCGGCGTGGCAATGATCAGTTGTGCCAGTTCAGCCGGTCAAAGAAGTCAATGTCGCTGATGGTGATACCGCCCCAGAGGATGACCGAGCAGATCACCGCCCAGAGAACCGCGGCGACGATCGTGACCCAGAACATCTTCCGGCGGATCATCGGGTCGGCCGGGGCGGATGCCGGGGTGCCGGGCACGATGTGCCCGTCCTCGGCCTGGCTCTTCACCCGGATCGGCAGGGCGACCAGCAGGGTCAGGAACCACAGCACGGCAAAGACGACGACGGAAGCGGTAATGCTCATGCCTGTTCCAGTTCGACGAGGGTGCCGGTGAAGTCCTTCGGGTGCAGGAACAGCACCGGCTTGCCATGGGCCCCGATCCTGGGCTCGCCGTTGCCGAGCACCCGTGCGCCGGAGGCCTTGAGCCGGTCGCGGGCCTCAAAAATGTCCGCCACCTCGTAGCAGATGTGGTGAATGCCCCCGGAGGGGTTCTTTTCGAGAAACCCGGCGATGGGGGAATTTTCCCCAAGGGGATGCAGCAGTTCAATCTTGGTGTTGGGCAGTTCGATGAACACCACGGTGACGCCGTGATCCGGCTCGTCCTGGGCCGGCCCGACCGTGGCGCCGAGGGTGTTGGCGTATTGCGCGCAGGCGGCCCCGAGGTCCGGAACGGCAATGGCGACGTGGTTGAGGCGACCGATCATCTGTGATCCCGTCCGTGTGGCAGGTGTTCAGTCTATATGGGGCTTGCGGTCGTGCCGCAATGCCGTCCGGCGTTTTCGGCTGCGCGATTCCCACCAGACCAGTGCCGCGACGACCAGCAGGCCAAGGACCGTCATGGCGATCACCCAGCCGTTGCCGCTGGTCAGGCCCTGACCGGCGAGGGTGATGACCAGCACGGCGGGAAGGATGCCGACCGCCGTGCCGAGGTAGTAGTCGCGCCGCGAGACGCCAAGCAGTCCGGCAGCGATGCTGAGCGCGGAGAAGGGGACTATGGGGATCAGCCGAAGGCCGGCCATGCCCACAAACCCCGACCGGCCTTCGCGGGTGAGGTTCTCGAGGGTCTCACGGGCGCGGGCGAGGATCCCGAGTCGGCGGACGATAGGCAGGGTTCCGAGCCAGGTCGCGAGGCCGTAGGAGAGCACGGCGCCAAGCATGGTGCCGACCCAGATCAGGATGAAGGCCGGAACGGCCGCGTGTTTCATGGCAACGGTCAGCGAGGTGACTTCCGCAGGCATGGGGGTCGTTGCGCCGAACATCGTCAGCAGGACTGCGCCCAGCCAGGTCGCCGGGTCGAGGTGGGTCGTGATGAAGTCCATCACCGGGATAGCTTTCGTCTGGCTGCGGAAGCCGGTAGCAATGACTGATACGCGCCTCCGGTGCAACGGGGAACGCGAGGGCCTGTTCGGGGATGTTGCCGGTTGTTCCCGTCCGGCGTGACCCGTAACAATCCGGGGACGGTGCGACGGGCCGTGGGCTGCGAATCGTGAGGAACGGGAACATATGACTGGCGAAACCACGACTGCACCGGTTGCCGACCTGTTCGTGATCGGCGGGGGCATCAACGGGTGCGGAATTGCCCGCGACGCGGCGGGCCGGGGGCTTTCGGTGGTGCTCGCGGAAATGGGCGACCTTGCCTCGGCCACCTCCTCGGCGTCGACCAAGCTGTTTCACGGTGGCCTGCGGTATCTGGAATATTTTGAGGTTCGTCTGGTGCGCGAGGCGCTGATCGAGCGCGAGGTGCTGCTGCGGGCAATGCCGCACATAAGCTGGCCGATGCGGTTCGTGCTGCCGTTTCACCGGGACATGCGGTTTGAAAGCGAAACACCGGCGTCGCGGGCTTTGAGCGTGGTCATGCCGTGGATGAAGGGTCGCCGTCCGGCGTGGCTGATCAGGTTCGGGCTGTTTCTCTATGACACGCTTGGCGGGCGGAAAATCCTCCCCGGAACGAAGTCGCTCGATCTCAGTCAGGATGCGGCGGGTAAGCCGCTGAAGCCGGGCTTTTGGAAGAAGCCGAGCGCCAGGGCAATCAGATGATTTCTGTTATTCAGTTCATGGC
>JAUIHM010000097.1 GCA_030432315.1 Alphaproteobacteria bacterium
AAAAACTGAGGCGCGAGGACAGCTACAACGCCGAGACCCTGGCCGAAGCCCACGCGAGGGGCCGGAAGTTCGGCAAGATGGTGAAATCCATCATGCGCGACCACCCGAAGCGTTAGTCATGGCAACCACGGACCGTCCCGACACGCGACGGGGCGGTCCGATCGTTTGACTACGAGAAGGGGGCATTCCGGCTGCAAACCCGCTTCGGATTTTCGTTCACCGGCCGAATTTAACTAAAATTTTTCAACGTGTTGCATCTCGTTGAACCATACCGGGATTCCGGAATTCCGGAATCGCTCTGGGACAGTCCTGGTCACCCGGCAGGCGCGGTTTCGCCGAGTGCCCCGTTCGGACCAGAGCGGTGCGTCGGTCCCGACCGGCATGGCCGCGTGAAATCCGCCCAATCGGCCGGCCGCTGGTGGACTACACGGACGACTGGTGGACCTATACCGCCGGGGTCGGCCGCCGGTTCAGCGATACCCTCTCCGGCACCCTGTCGCTGACGTACGAGCCCTCCGTCGGCGGCGAACTGACCACGCTCGGCCCGTATGACGGACGCACCACGGTCAATGCCGGCCTCAGCTACGACATCAACGAAAAGCTCAACCTTTCGGGCGGCGTCAGCTACGGCTCGCTCGGCGACACCTACAACATCCTCGATACCGACTACAATGACGGCTCGGTCTGGCTCGCCGGCCTGCGGGTCGGCTACTCGTTCTGAAACCGGCCATTCTTGCATCGCGCGGCCCCGGCGGATAGGTGGGGGAAAACCGACACCACGGGGCCGTGCATGTACCACAGAACTGCAAATCAATGGCGGGATGCCGCGCACAGGCGTGTTGCCGTGTTCGGCATGTCCGGTCTGGGAAAGACCCGAATCTCCGCCATGCTGCGCGACGAGGCCTCCTGGTTTCACTATTCGGTCGATTTCCGCATCGGCACCCGCTACATGAACGAGCACATCGTCGACAACTTCAAGCGCGAGGCGATGCGCAACCCGTTCCTGCGTGACCTGCTGCGCTCGGATTCGATCTATATTGCCTCCAACATCACCTTCAGCAACCTCGCGCCGCTCTCGACCTACCTCGGCAAGCCGGGCGATCCCGACAGGGGCGGCATCCCGTTCGAGCAATACCTGATCCGTCAGCGACAGCATCGCGAGGCGGAAATCGCCGCCACCCGCGACACCCTGCACTTCATCGCCAAGGCGCACGACATCTACGGCTACGACAGCTTCATCTGCGACACCTCCGGCTCGCTCTGCGAAGTGGTCGACACGGACGACGCCGACGACCCGGTGATGACCGATCTCGCCGGTGCGACCCTGCCGGTCTGGATCCGCGGCACCGACGACCATGTGGAAACCCTTGCCCGCCGCTTCGACCGCGCCCCGAAGCCGATGTACTATTCGGAAAGCTTTCTCCGCGCGCTCTGGTCCGACTACCTCAAAACCCGCGGCATCGCCGCCGATGCCGTCGATCCCGACGATTTCATCCGCCACGGTTTCCGGGCGCTGATGGCCTGGCGGCTGCCACGCTACGAGACGATCGCCCGGAACTGGGGCGTCACCGTCGAGGCCGAAGAGGTCGCCGCCGTCCGCGACCCGCAGGATTTCGCCGATCTGATCGCCACCGCCCTCTGCCGCAAATGACGGGACAACGGACCGGACCATGAGCAACCATTCCCATCACGGACACGACCACCACCACGCTCACGGCCACGCCGGCGCCGCCAATTCCCGCGCCGTCGGGACCGCAGCGCTGCTGACCGGCGGCTTCATGGTCGCCGAAATTATCGGCGGCCTGGTCTCCGGCTCGCTGGCCCTGCTGGCGGACGCGGGCCACATGCTGACGGATTTCGCCGCCCTGTCGCTCGCGTGGCTGGCG
Organism: Alphaproteobacteria bacterium; assembly: GCA_030432315.1. GTDB lineage: Bacteria > Pseudomonadota > Alphaproteobacteria > Rhodobacterales > Rhodobacteraceae > Amaricoccus. Next base: position 1,887 of record JAUIHM010000097.1, read on the forward strand.
TTCCGCATGGCCCGGCGTCCGGCGGACGGCAAGCGCACCTACGGTTTCGACCGCCTTTCGGTGCTGGCCGCTTTCACCAACGGCGCCGCACTCTTTCTCGTCGCCGGCTGGATCATGGTCGAGGCCGTCCGACGCATCTTCGAACCCCATGCAGTCACCGGCGGCATCATGCTGACCGTCGCCGCCGCCGGTCTGCTGGTCAATATTCTCGCATTCTGGATCCTGTCCCGTGCCGACCGCGACAACCTGAACCTGCGCGCCGCCCTGCTGCATGTGATGGGCGACCTGCTCGGATCGGTCGCCGCCATCATCGCCGCACTCGTCATCATGGCAACGGGCTGGACGCCGATCGACCCGATCCTCTCGGTCCTGGTCGCGCTGCTGATCCTGCGTTCCGCGTGGTCGGTGATCCGCCAGAGCGCCCATATCCTGCTGGAGGGCAGCCCCGGCGGGTTCGATCCCGCGGAGATTTCCAGCGACCTGAAATCCGCCGTGCCGGCCCTGACCGAAGTCCGCCACCTCCACGCCTGGTCGATCTCCGAGGAACGGCCGATGGTCACCCTCGAAGCGGTCCTGCGTCCAGGTTCCGACCACGAACGCACCCGGCAGGCAATCAAGGCCCGCCTGTCGGAAAAGTTCGGTTTCGGCCACACCACCGTCGAGTTGCAGCACGAAGGCCAGGACACGGAGTTGCCAGACGGCTGCACAGCCCCTATCTAGACTCTCCGCTCCTGCCGACCGCCCCGTTTGAAAGAACCGCCAATGCCCATCCGCATCCCTGAAACCCTGCCCGCCCACTTCGTCCTGCGCCGCGAGGGAGTGGTGGTGATGTCGGAGCAGACCGCGGAACGCCAGGACATACGCCCGCTGAAGATCGGCCTGCTCAACCTGATGCCGAAGAAGGTCCAGACCGAAATCCAGTTCGCCCGCATCATCGGCGCGACGCCGCTGCAGATCGACCTCACCCTGATCCGCATGTCGGAGCACGAGTCGAAGAACACCGCTGCCGAACACATGGAGGCGTTCTACCAGCCGTTCTCCGAAGCGAAAGCGCAGAAATTCGACGGGCTGATCATCACCGGAGCGCCGATTGAGCATCTCGATTTCGAACAGGTCTCCTACTGGGACGAACTGCGCGAGATCTTCGACTGGACCCAGACCAACGTGCACCACACCATGGGCGTGTGCTGGGGCGGAATGGCCATGCTGCACCATTTTCACGGCGTACCCAAACACATGCTGCCGGCGAAGGCGTTCGGCTGTTTCCGCCACCTCGCCATTGAGCGGATCTCACCTTTTCTGCGCGGCTTCTCCGACAGCTTCACCGTGCCGGTCAGCCGCTGGACCGAGATCCGCGCCGAAGACGTGGACCTGCACCCCAATCTTCGCATTCTCGCCTATTCGAACGAGGTCGGACCCTGCCTGATCGACGATCCTGACCGACGGGCACTCTACATGTTCAACCATCTCGAATACGACTCGACCACGCTCAAGGAAGAGTATGACCGCGACATGGCCGCCGGCGGCGCAATCACCATGCCGGTAAACTACTTCCCCGACGACGATCCCTCACGGATGCCCGAAAACCGCTGGCGCAGTCACGGACAGCTGCTCTACGGCAACTGGATCAACGAGATTTACCAGACGACCCCCTACGATCTCGGCGACATCGGTGGCTGACGACGCGGCAGACACCGACCGTTTCGTTGAAGTATCCGGCCTGCGGCTGCGTTACCGCCGGATGGGCCAGGGCGCGCCGGTCGTGGTCATCCACGGTGCCGGCGGCAATCTCGGCGACTGGACCGCCGGTCCCGCCCAGGCGATCGCCACCGGTTTCGATGTCACCGTATTCGACCGGCCGGGTCTCGGCATGAGCGGCTGGCCGGAGGACTACGCCGACATTTTCACCCAGGCACGCCTGCTGCGCAGCGCGTCCGAGGCCATCGGCATCCGCAATCCAATCGTCATCGGTCACAGCTACGGCGGCGCCGTCGCCCTGGCCTGGGCGGTCGATTCCCCGCAGACGGTCTCAGGTCTGCTGCTGATCGCCGCGGTGAGCGAAGTCTGGTCCACCCCAGGCGGTATCGGCGCCCTCAACCAGGTCATGGCGGTGCCCGTCGCCGGCAGCGCCGTTGCCTGGATCCTGCCACGCCTGGCAACCCCCGCCTATGTGAGTCGGCGGCTGGACGAGGTCTTTTGGCCGCAATCCGCACCCCCCGGCTATCTCGACGACCTCAACCCTGCGCTGATCCTCAATGCCGGAACCCTGCGCCGCAATGCGGTACAGCTCCTCAACCTCAAAGCCCAGGTCGCCCGCGCGGTGCCCCGCTACCAGGATGCCCTGCGCATGGTGCCGATCGAACTGCTGCACGGGACCGCCGACAGGATCGTCTCCCCCGCCATCCATTCGCAGGTCTTTGCCGAACAGGTCCCGCACGCGCGGCTGACGCTGCTGCCCGGAATCGGACACATGCCCCACCACGTCGCACCCGAGGAAATGCTCGCGGCACTCGACCGCCTCACCCGGCCGCACGCCCCGCCGCTCTGACGGTGCTGCTGCACATGTCCTGCGCGGGTTCAGCGGCGAAGCAGCCGGAAAAATGGCAGGACGGTTAACGCCACCCCGTCGCCTGCGCGCAACCGTTCCTGCCCTGCGCCGCCCCTGCCGGCTCAGGCCTTCACCGCACCCAGGTGTGCTCCGCTTGCATCCACCAGCCGCAGTTCCCATCTCTTAGCCCGGAACGGAGAACACAGACACATGACCGCTACCGACTACAGCCGCATCCTGCCCGGCCTGCCCGACCCCGACACGGACCCGCAGTTCTACGACCGGGTTCCCTCCCGCCGACTGGCCGCCTGGTGCATCGATTTCGTCATCGTCCTGCTGCTGACCCTGCCGGTCACGCTGGTTTTCGGCATTCTTACCCTTGGCTTCGGGTTCGTCGCCTTCCCGCTGCTGCTTGCCTCGATCGGCTACATCTACCGCGTCGTTACCCTGTCCGGACGGTCGGCGACCCTCGGTCAGAGGATCATGGGAATCGAGTTCCGCCGCCATGACGGCACCCGCTTCGACCTCGTCACCGCGCTGCTGCATTCGGCGGTCTATACCGCCTCGATCGCCATGCTGCCGGTTCAACTCGCAAGCTGCATCGCCATCCTCGCCACCCGCTACGGGCAGGGGATTGGCGACATTCTCCTGCGGACCACCGCCATTAACTCTCCCGCAGATTGAAGCTGGTTTCAGGCGGGAGCGACTCAGATATCAGTTGCCCGATACTGGCCTCTGTTGGTACGCTGTCGACTTGTTGTTCCTGCTCCCCGAGGGCTCCATGCGTCACACACTGCCGCAGACACATCAGTTTTATGTGACCGCTCCGCAGTCCTGCCCCTATCTGGCAGGACGCGTCGAGCGCAAACTCTTCACCGCGCTGCAGGGCGACAACGCTTCCAACCTCAATGATGTCCTGTCGAGACAGGGATTCCGCCGGTCACAGAACGTGCTCTACCGCCCCTCCTGCGCCGGCTGCTCGGCCTGTCTCTCCGCCCGAATCGTCGTCGCGGATTTCACCCCCTCCCGCAACCAGCGCCGGGTTCTCCGCCGCAATGCACACCTCGAACGCTCCGCCCGTTCCCCCTGGGCGACCGAGCCGCAGTACGATCTGTTCCGCCGCTATCTCGATGCGCGTCATGCGACAGGTGGCATGGCCGACATGGACATCCACGAATTTGCCGCCATGGTCGAGGAAACACCGGTCCGCAGCCGGGTCGTCGAGTATTACCACACCTGCCCGACCACCGGCCGGCGCGAACTTGCCGCGGTCTGCCTGACCGACGTGCTGCTCGACGGGCTGTCGATGGTCTATTCGTTTTTCGACCCCGACCTCGCCGCCTCCAGCCTCGGAAGCTTCATCATCCTCGACCACGTCAACATCGCCCGCGAGGCCAACCTGCCCTATGTCTACCTCGGCTACTGGGTGCCCGGCAGCGACAAGATGGACTACAAGTCGCGCTACCGCCCTCTCGAAATCTTCTACGACGGCGCCTGGACCCTGCTGACCGACCCGGCGGAACTTCACCTCACCGACGGACCTCCGGGGCGGGCCGAACTCAGCGAACAGGTTGCGGCCATTGAACTGCCCGCGACCCGCTGACCGCGGCCCGGCGCCACCCCGTTGACCCGGAGGAAGTCCCATGCCCGAATTCAACATGATCCTGCGCGGCGATCCTGCACCGTCCTTCCGGCAACGCACCACCAGAAACCCCGCCTACGCCTTCGACACCACCGCCGGACGCTACATCGTCCTGTGTTTTCTCGGCAGGGCATCCGACGCCCACGGTGCCGCGGCAATCGCCGCGGTGCAGACCCGGCCGGATTTTTTCAATGACGACACCGGGTGCTTCTTCGGCGTCAGCATCGATCCCGCCGACGAAGCCGGAACCGATGTCGTCGACGTGCTCCCCGGCTACCGGTATTTCTGGGACCACGACCGCCGCGTCAGCACCCTCTATGGCGCCAGCCCGACCGGAGACACACCGGGCCAGGGCGACGGCATCCCCTACCGCCGCTTCTGGGTGCTGATCGACCCGACGCTGCGGGTGATGGAGGTGATACCGTTCCAGGCCGACCGGTCCGACATCGACCGCATGCTTACCACCCTCGACCGCCTGCCGCCTCCCGGCCGGTTCGCCGGCATCGAACTCCAGGCACCGATCATTTTCCTGCCGAACGTCCTGGAACCCGACCTCTGCCAGGCGCTGATCCGGCGCTACGAAACCGAAGGCGGCGAGGAATCCGGCTTCATGCGCGAACAGGACGGTCGCACGGTCGCCGTCTCCGATCACAGCCACAAGCGCCGCAGGGACTGCCAGATCAACGACAGGGAAACCGTCTCCGCGCTGCAGGCCAGGTTCCTCCGCCGGGTCGTGCCGGAGATCGCCAAAATCCACCAGTTCCACGTCACCCGCATGGAGCGCTACATCGTTTCCTGTTACGCGGCCTAGGAAGGCGGACACTTCCGCGCCCACCGGGACAACACCACCAAGGGCACCGCGCACCGCCGGTTTGCGGTATCGGTCAACCTCAACGATGATTTCGACGGCGGCGAGGTCTGTTTCCCCGAATACGGCACCCGCAGTTTCAAGGCGCCGCCCGGCGGGGCGGTGGTATTTTCCTGCTCGCTGCTGCATTCTGTGTCCCGCGTGACCCGCGGCCGCCGCTACGCCTTCCTGCCGTTCCTGTACGACGACGCCGCAGCGAAGATCCGCGCCGAAAACAACGCCTATCTCGACGAAAACGTTGAGAAATACGCGGCAGCGCCGACAAGCTGACCGAAGGATCTGCCGCCACCGCGGAACCACATCCACCTCGGGACGGCGACCCGCGAAAGAAAAGTTCCGTCAGAGGCGATATTTCGCAATTTTCCGCGCCGGCGCCTGTTGACCTGGCCGTCGGCATTACCTAAACACGGAACCATGAAAAACGTCATGACACAGATCGTACTAATCGTGAGAACGCGCGGACTCCGGTAGTGGCACCTGGCCACACCCGGCATCCGCGCTTTGGCCCCTCCTCAGGGGCCTTTTTTATATCTGGAAGACAGCCGGCCACCCGTCGGGTCCGGTGAACAAAGCGGAGTAACGAACATGAACCGTCGCATGACCGGCGCACAGATGGTAGTCCAGGCCCTCAGGGATCAGGGCGTGGATACCGTGTTTGGCTATCCCGGCGGTGCCGTGCTGCCGATCTATGACGAAATCTTCCAGCAGAACGACATCCGGCATATCCTGGTCCGCCACGAACAGGGCGCGACCCATGCCGCCGAGGGCTATGCCCGCTCGACCGGCAAACCCGGCGTCGTTCTCGTCACCTCCGGCCCTGGCGCCACCAATGCCGTCACCGGCATGACCGACGCGCTGATGGACAGCATCCCGATGATCGTCCTCACCGGCCAGGTTCCGACCTTCATGATCGGCAACGACGCATTTCAGGAGGCCGATACCGTCGGCATCACCCGGCCCTGCACCAAGCACAACTGGCTGGTCAAGGACACCAACGAGCTTGGCGGTGTCATCCACCAGGCGTTTCACGTCGCCACCCACGGCCGCCCAGGCCCGGTGCTGATCGACATCCCAAAGGACGTGCAGTTCGCCACCGGCACCTACACCCCGCCGGAAAAGGCCCGCATCAGCCATTACCAGCCGCAGACCCGGGGCAATCCCGAAGCGATCCTCGCCGCGGTCGAGGCGCTGGAAACCGCGGAAAGGCCGATCCTCTACACCGGCGGCGGTGTCATCAACTCGGGACCGGAGGCCAGCACCCTGCTGCGCCGCCTCGCCGATGAAACCGGCTTCCCGGTCACCTCGACCCTCATGGGGCTCGGCGCCTATCCTTCGACCGGCAGCGCCTGGCTCGGAATGCTCGGCATGCACGGAACCTACGAGGCCAACTGGGCGATGCACGACTGCGATTACATGCTCTGCATCGGCGCGCGTTTCGACGACCGGATCACCGGCCGTACCGACGCGTTCAGCCCGGGCAGTTTCAAGGTCCACATCGACATCGACCCGTCGTCGATCAACAAGAACATCCACGTCAACGTTCCCATCGTCGGCGACATTGCCTTCGTGCTTGAGGACATGCTTGCCCTCTGGAAGGAACGCGGCTCGAAAACTGCATCAACTTCGGTCGCCAAGTGGATGAAACAAATTGATAAGTGGCGTAAGAAGAACTGCCTCGGGTACCGCAATTCCGACAAGGTCATCAAGCCGCAGCATGCTTTGCAGCGGCTCGAGGCGCTGACCAAACAGTACGACCGCTACATCACCACCGAAGTCGGCCAGCACCAGATGTGGGCGGCGCAGTATCTCGGCTTCAACGAACCGAACCGCTGGATGACCTCCGGCGGACTGGGCACCATGGGTTACGGCCTGCCCGCTTCGATCGGGGTGCAGATCGCCCATCCCGACAGCCTCGTCATCAACGTGGCCGGTGAAGCCTCCTGGCTGATGAACATGCAGGAAATGGGCACCGCGGTGCAGTTCCGCCTCCCGGTCAAGCAGTTCATCCTCAACAATGAACGTCTCGGCATGGTCCGCCAGTGGCAGGAACTGCTGCACGGCGAACGCTATTCCTCCAGCTGGTCCGAAGCCCTGCCCGATTTCGTCAAGCTCGCCGAAGCCTTCGGCGGCAAGGGCATCCGCTGTTCCGATCCGGCCGACCTCGACGAGGCGATCATGGAGATGCTCGCCTACGACGGCCCGGTGGTATTCGACTGCCTGGTGGAAAAGCATGAAAACTGCTTCCCGATGATCCCGTCGGGCAAGGCCCACAACGACATGCTGCTGGGCGAAGCGGAGACCCGGGGCGTGATCGACGCCGAAGGTTCGGTACTGGTCTAGCCCCGCCCCGAGGGGCCAAAGCCATGGTCCGGAGCGGCTCCGTTCCGCTCCGGAACCCGCCGATACGGCGGCCGGAAAATCCGCCCTGGCACTTTTGCGGATTTTCGCCTATTCAGGGACATTCGTGGCGGCCATGTCAGCGCCCGGAGAATGAATGCGGATCATCTCGCGTGGTCATGGTCGTGAAAACCGAACCAGAACAGGGAGAACGCCGTGTTCAGTCACATCATGGTCCCGGTTGACCTGACCCACGCCGAAAAGCTCGAAAAGGCGCTCGGGGTCGCCGACGATCTCGCGAAACTCTACGGCGCCAGGATAACCTTCGTCGGCGCAACCTCCAGCACCCCGACCCGGTTGGCCCACTCGCCGGAGGAATACGCAGACCGGCTCCAGGCCTTCGCCGCGGCGCGCGGAGCCGCGTCCGGCGTAACGGTCGCCAGTCACGCGGTCACCCTGCCCGACCCGACCGTGGATCTTGACCACGCCCTCGTCAGGGCAAGCGATGACCTCGGGGCCGATGCCGTCGTGGTCGCCTCGCACATCCCCGGAATACGGGAGAATTTCTGGCCCTCGCACGGCGGACGCCTCGCATCGCATGCACGCGCCTCCGTCTTTGTCGTACGTCCGGACTGAAACAGCCGGTCTTTCACGCCAGCAAGCAGGAAAGAGAAACTAAAATGACCGATGAAAGTGCCAACCAGGGCATACCGGCGCCGGAAGGTGAAGCGGCGCTGATCGAAACCGACTACGAAATCGGCCAGGACAACATCGAGGGACATGTCGGCCCGCTCGGCTTTGACATTCACAATCCCGTCTTCGTGGTCTCCGGCCTCTCCGTCGTCATCTTCGTGTTCTACGCGCTCGCGCTTCCCGATCAGGCCGGCGCGGTCTTCGGATGGCTCCGTCCCGCCGTCACCAGCACCTTCGACTGGTTCTTTTTTGGCGCAGCGGACCTTTTCGTCCTGTTCTGTCTCATGCTGATCGTCACCCCGCTCGGCAGCGTCCGCCTCGGCGGCAAGGACGCCACGCCGGACTATTCCTATATCGGCTGGTTCGCGATGCTGTTCGCCGCCGGCATGGGCATCGGCCTGATGTTCTACGGCGTCGCCGAACCGCTCGGTCATTTCGGGACCTCGCTCGGCGGCATCGCCGTTCCCGAAGGCGGCGGAGCGCGCACCGACTGGGCGCCGCTCGGCGGCGCCGAGGGCAACACCGGGGAGGCAATCCGCCTCGGCATGGCCGCGACCATCTTCCACTGGGGACTGCACCCTTGGGCGATCTACGCCATCGTCGGCCTTGCCCTGGCCCTCTTTTCCTTCAACAAGGGCCTGCCGCTGACCATCCGTTCGGCGTTCCATCCGATCTTCGGCGACCGGGTCTGGGGCTGGACCGGCCATGTGATCGACATCACCGCCGTCTTCGCCACCCTGTTCGGCCTCGCCACCTCGCTCGGCTTCGGCGCCACCCAGGCCAACGCGGGGCTCAACGAACTCTTCGGCATTCCGATCGGCTCCGGCACCGAAGTCATCCTGATCACCGTCATCACGGCGATTGCCCTCGTCTCGGTCCTGCGCGGTCTCGACGGCGGCGTGAAGGTGCTGTCGGAAATCAACATGGGCCTCGCCTTCCTGCTGCTGTTCTTCGTTCTGCTGACCGGCCCGACCTGGACGCTGATCCGCGACTTCTTCTCCAGCCTCGGCGCCTATCTCCAGTACCTGCCAGCCCTCTCCAACCCCTTCGGGCGCGAAGACGTGAACTTCAGCCAGGGCTGGACCGCCTTCTACTGGGCGTGGTGGATCTCCTGGTCGCCCTTCGTCGGCATGTTCATCGCCC
>JAUIHM010000098.1 GCA_030432315.1 Alphaproteobacteria bacterium
CGGGCGCCGATCGCCGCCCAGCTCACCAGATCGGAAATATACTGCGGCGTGGTCATGTCGAGGAACTCGCAACCGGCCGGCAGCCCCAGTTCGTTCACATCGGCCAGCAGCCGACGGCCGACGGCCAGACCGGTGTTGATGTCACAGCTCCCGTCCAGATGCGGATCGTTGATCAGCCCCTTCCAGCCGACAATGGTGCGCGGCTTCTCGAAATAGACCCGCATGACGATCTCCAGCGTATCGGCCAGTTCGTCCCGCAGCGTCGCCAGCCGCCGCGCATAGTCGAGCGCCGCCTCCGGGTCGTGAACGGAACAGGGCCCGATCACCACCAGCAGGCGGTCGTCCGTGCCATTGAGGATCTGCCGAACGGCGGCCCGCGCCTTCAGCACGGTTTCGGTCGCGGCAAGCGTCAGCGGTATCTCTTCACACAGGTCCATCGGCGGAACGAGTTCCTTGATTTCCCGTATTCTCAAATCGTCTGTCAGGGTCGGCATTTCCGGTCTCCAGTCTCTGGTTCCGGCGGACATAAAAAAACCGCCAGAAATGTGGCGGTTGGTTTGGTGTCGGTTGTCTGTCTTGGTTCAGAACGCGCGATCCCCTCCGTCCGCCGGGTGGCTCGGATAGCTAAAGTACCAATATGAGGCGAACGATTGGATCATGGCGGCAAAATACACCGGCGGGCCGGGTCTGTCACCCCCAATAACGCAGCGCCCTCCGCCGCACCCGGCCGGGGGCCGGCCCGGTACGGCCCCCGGGCCGGATTTCGGCGTCGGCATCCCCATCACCAGTCGCCATACGCACATCGCCAATCGCGGTGCGCACGACGAGGGCAGGATCCCGAAAATGGCTAAAATTGCTTAACATTTTGGCAGTTTCGGTCTAAAATGACCAGGTTGAACCAAATTGATTCTACAGTTCTTTTTCGGGGTGGGGGTGAAATTCCATGACCTTTTTCCGTGGCACGCGCGGCCAGGATATTTTTGCCGGCGACAGTGATGTGGACATCGAACCGTCCGTCGACTTCACCGAGCTTAAGCTCGCTCACGACCTCGCCCACGGTCGCAACGGTCATGACCGGCTGTTCGGCGATACCGCCCTGAGCATCGTCCTGAGGGTCAATGGCCTGTTGACCGCCGGCAACGACACCCTGTTCGGGAATGACGGCGATGACTGGCTTTACGGTGATGCAGGGCTGGACCTTGAGATTGTTAGCTATCTCTCCGGCGGACTCGTTGCCGGGAACGACACCCTGACGGGCGGATCGGGCGACGACCATCTCTATGGCGACGCCGGGCGCGACGTCATTGAAGAACATGAAGACACCGGTAACCTTACTTTGGGGGATGACCTTCTTTTTGGCGGTCGCGGCGCAGATGTGCTCTACGGCGATGCCGGCAGAAACATGACCTTTTATGGTAAGGCCGGTAACGACAGCCTCTTCGGCGGTGACGGCGACGACACTCTTTTTGGCGATGCTGGCGGTGACATTTTCTACTCCGAAGTCTACAGCACATATGGCGGCGACGATATCCTTGACGGCGGCAGGGGAAATGATCTGCTGATAGGTGACGCTGGCGGCCTCCTGAAAGCAGATTATGGCGACGTACGGGGTGGGGACGATATCCTGTTCGGGGGACAGGGTGACGACGAACTCTATGGCGATACCCGCACTACACTCAGCTTCGGAGATCACTACCCCTACGAATCATTTGTAAGGGCAGGGGGTGATATTCTCGATGGCGGTGCCGGTAACGATCTCCTTGTCGGGGATACCGGCGGCGACATGTTCACAAATCTTGATAAGGGGATCGTAAGCGGGGGAGATGACGAGCTTCGGGGCGGCTCCGGGGCGGATCGCCTGTTCGGCGATGCCCTGGGCGACGTAAAGTCCTTTGGCGGCTGGCATGCACTGATGATACTGGGAGACGACCTGCTGGAGGGTGGCGCCGGTAACGACCAACTCTTTGGGGATGCAGGGGGCGATTTCAACGGTTTCGATGACGAGCCTGCGCAGGGTGGTGCCGATCAGCTCTTCGGTGGCAACGGCAACGACACACTGGTCGGTGACGCCGGTGGCAACTTCAATCCACTCGGCGGCTACTGGAATCCGTTCTCATATACCATCGGGGGCGACGACACGCTCGAAGGCGGCAACGGCAATGACACCCTCTTCGGCGATCTCGTCGGCGACATGGTGGCGGGGCTCGAAGATGCATTCGCCATCGCCGGCGACGACCATCTCGAAGGCGGCAGCGGCAATGACCTGATGTACGGCGATGCCGGTGGGACCATATCGCGTCTCGAAACGCTCGTCTCCGCCGGGGCAACCGCCGGGAACGACTGGCTGGCCGGGGATGGCGGCAACGACATCATCATCGGTGACGCCGAGGATCTCGGGCCCTTCGCCATCGCCGGCGACGACATGATCTTCGGCGGCAGCGGCTCCGACAGGCTCTACGGCGATTCCCGGGATGCGACGGACACCGCCGGCGGCGACGACACGCTCGACGGAGGAGCCGGCCGCGACCATCTCCATGGCGGTTCCGGCAACGATCTGTTCGTTCTGAGCGAAGGACGTGACGTGATCTACGACTTCACCGCCGGAGGCAGCGAGGATGCGCTGGTGATCGGCGCCTACTATGCCGATGCCGCCGACGCCCTCGCCCATGCGATCCAGAAAAACGGCAACACCGTCTTCAACCATGCGGGCGGAAGCATGACCCTGATCGGCGTGCAGCTTGCGGATCTGTCGGCAACCGACGATTTCATCCTCTAGCCCGGTCCCGGGCCGTTCCTCCGCCTGACCGCCATCGGTCGGGCGGACCGACACATCACCTGTGTTCCTCCCGGCTGTCCGCCGGGGCCCCGTCGCGGTCGAACATGCCGTAATCCCGGATCACTCCGGCCACCCGCAGCCGGTAGTCGGCAAAAATCCCGCCGCGCCCCCGCGCCTGAGCCGTCCGATGCACGTCAAGCGCGCGCCAGCGTCGCACCGCATCCTCGTCCTCGAAAAACGACAGCGACAGGATTTTTCCAGGCGTGGTCAGGCTCTGAAACCGCTCAACCGAAATAAACCCCTCGACCTGTTCCAGAACCGGCCTTAGACCGGCGGCAATGTCGAGATAGGCTTCCTTCCGCACCTCTGCCGGCATTACCTCGAAAATCACTGCGATCATTCCATCCCTCCCTGCAGATCGGCGAAATCCCGGCGGCTCTGATCCCGGGGCATTGCCGGACCATCTCTCACGCGCTAGCCTCGACCCACGGCGGCAGCCACCGGCAAAGGACGGCATCATGCTTGAAGGCACCTGCCACTGCAGCACCATGCACTGGACCTTCGACGGCATGCCCGAGTCGGTCACCGCCTGCAACTGTACACTCTGCCGCCGTTACGGCACCCTCTGGATCTACGACTTCGAGGGCGAACGCATCACCGTCACCGGCCCGTCATCGGTCTATATCCGCGCCGACGACGCACGCCCGTCGCTCGAAATACACTTCTGTCCCCGCTGCGCCTGCGTCATCTGCTGGCGCGGTCTCCGCACCGACGAACGCGGTCGGCGCCGCATCGCCGTCAACCTCCGGCTTGCCGATCCCGGCCTGGTCGCCCACCTGCCGATCGACCATTTCGACGGATTGAACACCTTCGCCGACCTTCCCCGTGACGGTCGCTGCGTTTCGCACATGTGGTTCTGAGATCACCGGAACCGGTTTCCGGCAATGCAATGCGGCTGGTCAATCCTGGCGAAGAATGTAGACATTTCACAACCCACGATACCGGATCGGAAAGTGAGAAGCGCATGACGGAGAAACTGGCGGAAACGATCGCAGTGCTTGAAAAGGTCACAACCGCAACCCTGACCACGGTGCTGCTGAAAAAAGGTCTGCGCAATGTCTGGGTGCGCGGCGCCTTCCCGCTCCGTGACGGCGCCAGGCGGGTGGTCGGTCCCGCCTTCACCCTGCGATTCGTCCCGGCCCGCGAGGATCTCGCCACACCGGAAAGCTGGTCCTCGCCGATCTCGACCCGCGCCGCCATCGAGGCGATGGACCCTGGCTGCATCGCCGTGGTCGCCGCTGACGGCTGTGCCGATGCCGGCGTGTTCGGCGACATCCTCTGCCAGCGCATGGCGTATCGCAAGGTTGCGGCGATGGTCACCGACGGCGTGGTGCGCGACCTCGAAGGCGTGCTGGAAACCGGCCTGCCGGTCTGGGCCTCCGGTACCGCCGCACCGCCCTCGGTCGCCGGCCTCACCTTCGTCAACTGGAATGAGCCGGTCGGCTGCGGCGGGGTTGCGATCTTCCCCGACGATCTGATCGTCGCCGATCGCGACGGCGCCGTGGTCATCCCCGCAAAGCTGGCCGAAGAAGTCGCCACGCTCTGCGCCGAGCAGGAACGGCTTGAAGCCTGGATCATGGAAGAAGTCCGGAACGGCGCCTCACTGCCCGGTCTCTACCCGCCAAACGCGGAAAACCGGGCGCGCTTCGAGGCCACCCGCAAACCGGACGCGTCGCCGCCATCCCCGGGCATCTGATCCGCGCACCTTCAAACCGGCCCGCGGGTCCAACCGCTCAAATTAACCATTTCCGCCGCTCGGGAAATTATCGGTATCAGTTGGGTACGGGTTGGGTATCGATTGGGTATTCAACCGCCGATGGTTAACGGCGCCCAATCCGTCGAATTACTCCCTCTTTCCAGCCCTTTCCGACTGCGCATCGAGAAAGGCCCGCGACTGCTCACGGGTCTGGAAAATATGCAAAGGCCCCTCACCCCTGAACCTCTCACCCAGCGCCATCCGCATCCAGGCAGAGCTCGAATACCGCGTGACCGTTCGGTAGAACCGCTCTTCCAACGCCCGCACCGTCGCCGAATATTCATCCGAAACATCATCGGCAATACGGGTGGAATCGTAATTGGCAATCACGTCAACCCGATCGGTCAACGGCTGACAAAGCGCTTCAACGCGCGCGCGAATTGCGTCGACGTCGCCGGAATTACGGATCGACATCTTTTCGAAGTTGATGAAAAGACGCATCTTTTCCGTGTCCAACGTGATCCGCTCCGGCAGGTCGAGATGCAGCAGTTCGACCTGAAGATTCATGATCTCCGGACGGAAAATTCTCTCGTCCATCAACGCGACTTCTCCGACCACCGGCGCAAAATCCATCTGATCCAGAATATCCCGCTGCACTTCGACGCCCGGCGCCACTTCCGTCAGAGTGAGACCCGCGTCCCGCAGCTCGAACACACACCGTTCCGTGACATACATCACCGGTTGGCGCTTCTTGCGGGCGTTCCGCGCAGCGAATGTAATCTGCCCGACTTCGGCAATGAACTTTCTTGCACTGCCCTCCTTGAGAATGTGCAACCCGCCGTCCTTGACCTCCACGCTCAACCCACCCGCAGTAAAAGTACCCGCGAAAACAACCCGCCCGGCGTTCTGACTGATGTTGATAAACCCTCCCGCCCCTGCCAGCCTGTTACCGAACCGGGACACGTTCACGTTTCCGACGCTGTCAGTCTCCGCCATGCCGAGAACCGCGAGATCAAGTCCGCCACCGTCATAGAAGTCAAACTGCTGATTCTGCGCGACAATCGCCTGGGTGTTGACGGCAGCCCCGAAATCCAATCCCGATGCCGGTTGCCCGCCAATGATTCCGGGCTCCGTCGTGAGGGTCAAATGTTCCAGCAAACCCTCCTCATCCGCAACGGCAGCGACACCTTCCGGCATGCCGATCCCGAGATTGATCACTCCGTTTATCGGCAATTCAAATGCCGCCCTCCGGGCAATGATTTTCCGGGGATCGAGCGGCATGGGAGCCATGGATCCCTCTGGGGCACGGAACTGGTTCGCGAACAGATGGGAGTAGGGTGTGGCATAAGTCTGCAGGTGGTTCTCGGGCCGGGCCACCACAACCGCATCGACCAGTGCAGAAGGCAAAATCACGTTGCGCGGATTGAGCGAGCCTTTCGCCGCGATCCGCTCTACTTGGACGACGACGAGTCCGCCGGAGTTTTTCGCCGCCATCGCCTGAGCAAGGTTGTCGATTGTCAGCGCTTCCCGCTCCATCGTAACATTCCCCGATGGATCGGCAGTGGTCCCGCGGAGCAGGGCGATCTGGATAGGTAGCGCCCGATAGAACAGATATTCGCGACCATTCACCTCCATCAATGCCACCAGGTCCTCGGTGGAAATGGGGTTTATCCGGCCTCCCTCGAGCCTCGGATCAACGAACGTGTCCAAACCGACATGGGTCAGCGTCCCCGGCTTGCCCGCCGCAATGTCACGAAACATGTGACTGATCACCCCCTGAGGCAGGTTCCAGCCCTCGATCCGGTTTGCAAGCGCCAGCGCAGCCACCTTGGGGATCAGACCCCAGTGACCGCCGATCACCCTCTTCAGCAGAAGGTCATGACCCAGCCGATTCAACCCGCGGTTCCGGCTATCGCCCTGACCGGCGGCAAACAGCAACGTCAGCCCCTGCGGTGTTCCCGTAGTCAGAAAACGGGTTTCAATCGCCGACAGCAACTCATCCGGTACGCCAATCCCAACAAATCCCGACGTTGTAATGACGTCCCCGTCGTGCACCAGTGCTGCGGCGGCATCTGCAGAAATGATCTTGTTGTTCACCTCAGCCCCCTTCGCGGTCCGCCCACTTTAGGCAGCATTCGCATTGTCAGGCGAGACCCAGTTTCGGGTCAGACGCACTCGGGCGACTTCGGGCGGCTGGAGCCTGACAAGCGTCATTTACGATCTCTTCTCGCCTGGCAGGACCGAACACAAGACTACGGTACATCCGGTGGCGGAATAATGCTGTTTCCAGTCAGGATCCGATCTTGAACCATCCGACGGATAGGCGCAGGTTCGCCGCGAACTTCGGAGGACCCTCAAATGACACCGACACCGGAAAATCTGTCCACTCACGATTCCGAAGATGACATCAGGAACAGAGACATCAGGATCTATGTCAACGGTGAGATCGTACACAAAGATGAAGCGAGAGTCTCGGTTTACGATTCCGGCTTTATGCTCGGCGACGGAATGTGGGAAGGGATGCGTCTTCACAACGGTAAATGGGCATTCTTCGATGAGCACATGGACAGACTGTTCGGGTCTTGCAAGGCGGTTTCGCTTGATGTTGGCATGGATCGCGCAGGTATTCTCGATGCCCTGAACCGCACAGCTGCGGCGAACGGCATGACCGGCGATGCCCACTGTCGTCTGATGGTAACGCGTGGACGCAAGGCGAAGCCATTTCAACATCCGCGCCTTTCCCGCTTCGGATCAACCATCGTCATCATCATTGAGCATTCGAAACCTGCCTCAGGTCTGCTCACCCGCGGAATCCGTCTCGCCACGGTTCCTCAGGTGCGGGGTCTGCCAATGAGTCAGGATGCAAAATACAATTCACATTCGAAACTCAACTGCGTAATCGCCTGCCTGCAGGCGGAACAGGCCGGGGCGGATGAAGGACTGATGCTTGATCCAAACGGTTTTGTTAACACTACCAATGCCTGCAACTTCTTTATCGTGCGCCTTGGTGAAGTTTGGACATCCACCGGAGACTACTGCATGAACGGCGTAACCCGTCAGAAGGTCATAGATCTCTGTCATGCCAACGGCATCCAGGTTCGAGAGAAAAACTTTTCCCTTTACGAAGCATATGATGCGGACGAGGCGTTTCTGACCGGCACATTCGGCGCGCAGACTCCGGTTGCTGAAATTGACGGGAAGATGATTGGGCCCCATACGGGTTCAGGACCCGTGACGCAAAGGATCCGGGCGCTTTACCAAGCGCTTGTCGAAGAAAACACAGCAGGATGACGTGAGATATCACGGCCCGTGCACCTGATTGTTTGAAAGCCGGTATGTTCGGGTTCGCAGCGCCAGACACGTCTTGACGCGACAAAGCAGTCAAACGTCAAAGTCGCGAAATTCAATATCTAGGATGAGAGGTCCAATATGACACCAGGTGACAGGGGACTGCTGCTTGTAGGCTGTGGAAAAATGGGCGGCGCGATGCTGCGCGGGTGGATTGCCGCCGGGCTCGATCCTGCGGCGGTAACCGTCCTCGATCCGCAACCAGCTGATTGGCTTGAAGCCTTGACCGCGAAGGGGCTTCGCCTCAATGAACTGCCGACCATCGCCCCGTCTGTTGCGGTCATCGCCACAAAGCCGCAAATCATGGAGTCGGCCATTCCGGGACTGCGCGACTACGGAAACGGTCCGACACTCTTTGTCTCAATCGCCGCGGGTACGCTGATATCGACATTTGAGACTATGCTTGGAAGGGACACCCCGATCGTGCGCACCATGCCCAATACTCCAGCGGCGATAGGCTGCGGCATTACCGGCCTTGTCGCCAACACTCGTGTCAGTCCTGGGCAGATGGCTGTTGCCACAGAGCTCATGTCGGCAGTTGGCGAAACCGTGATTCTCGAAAATGAGGATCAGATTCATGCAGTTACCGCGCTTTCCGGGTCCGGGCCGGCCTATGTGTTTGCGCTGACCGAGGCCCTGACAGCCGCCGGGATCGACGCCGGTCTTTCATCCGAAATTTCCGCCAAGCTTGCCGTGACAATGGTTGCCGGGTCCGGGCAACTCATGCTCAAAACTGGTGAGGAGCCATCAGAATTGCGTCGACAGGTCACTTCACCCAACGGAACGACGGCAGCTGGACTAAAAGAACTGATGGCCGTGGACAATGGAATTTTCGAACTGATGGGCAGAACCGTCAGCGCGGCGCGAGACAGAAGCGTGGCCCTTGCGAAGGGGCTGGACTAACAATTCTAAAGTCTTGAGCTGAGGACGCTGGAGTGTTCCGAAAGCGCCAAGTTGCCTGTTTAATTCAAGGTTTGCTTTTTTAAGGTAAGGTGTCGATCACTAGGCACCAGATGAAATGGGTCGAGCCCCGTTCCATGTTCGGGTTCTGTATGGCCGAAAGGTGTCCTTACCGGCATCTGCACGGAGAAGAAGTCCACCCCAGAGAACTGTGGCATATCGCCTGCGGCTGCACGAACCATGCGACAGTCGACACCGGGAAAAAACCAATGGGATATTTCTCATGTTTTAACCACCACGGGAGGCACGGCCTTGCGCGCTTTGGAGAACGACCGACGCAAGGGTTTTTTTGTCAGGGACCACGTGTAATATCGCGGTCTTGGCGCTAAGCTTGTCGCGCAGGACCGGGCGAGTATTCCGGTTGTCACTCTAGACCGGGAGCCAGACAATGCCAGCTTTCGATGACCGGACCGGGATCTGGAAGTCAGGACGTGGCAAGGGTCGCAACCGACCAAAGGGAAGACAGTATGACAGTGATGCTTTGGACAGGGTTCGTGACCTGCTTGGCGAACGACCCCGCAGGCGCGATCTGCTGATAGAGTTCCTGCACCTGATTCAGGACCGCCACGGGCACCTTTCTTCGGCTCACATGCGCGCGCTCGCAGAGGAAATGCGCCTTTCGGAGGCCGAAGTATTCGAAGTCGCCTCTTTCTATGCACATTTCGACGTTGTGCGGGACGGCGAAGCAGCTCCACCAAAGGTCACCGTCCGGGTTTGCGACAGTCTCAGCTGTGAAATGGCAGGTGCAGCCGTTCTTCAATCGACCTTGCAGGCTGAACTCGATCTAACCAAAGTTCGGATCATTCGTGCGCCCTGCATGGGCCGCTGCGACACTGCGCCTGTAGCAGAAATCAATCACTTCCATGTCGATCACGCGACACCCGCAATGGTGGCGTCGGCCATTGCAAACGGTGATCTTCAACCAGTCATACCCGAGTATCAGACATTTGACGCATATTGCGCCACTGACGGTTACCGTGCACTTGCCGCCATAAGAAATGGAACCCGTAGCAGCGCAGAGATGCTGAGGATCATCGAGAAGAGTGGACTTCGTGGGCTTGGTGGTGCAGGCTTCCCGGCATACCGAAAGTTCGAGATGGTTCGCGACGCCGAGAGTCCCAAGTATCTCGCCATTAATGGCGACGAAGGTGAACCTGGTACTTTCAAGGATCGCTACTATCTCGAACGTACGCCCCATCTTCTGCTTGAAGGCATTTTGCTGATCGCGCACGGCATCGGTGCCAATCGCTGCTACCTTTACATGCGCGACGAGTATCCCGCTGTTCTAGAAATACTTCGCCGTGAAATTGACGTAATCGAGAATGCTGGCCTCTGCGATCGAGGCTACATTGAGTTGCGGCGAGGTGCCGGTGCGTACATTTGCGGCGAAGAAAGTGCGATGATCGAGTCGATTGAGGGCAAGCGTGGAATCCCTCGCCACCGCCCTCCCTATGTCGCGGAGGTCGGCATATTTGGTCGTCCGACGCTGGTTCATAACGTCGAAACCCTGTGCTGGATCACCCGAATCTGTCGCGAGGGGCCTGACTGCTACGGCGCTTTCGGCAAGAATGGCCGCAAGGGTCTGCGCGCCTATTCAATTTCAGGCCGCGTCAACAATCCGGGCGTCCATCTCCTCGACGCAGGCTCGACCATTACCGACCTGATCGCTGCTGCAGGGGGAATGCTCCCCGGCCATACCTTCAAGGCCTACCAGCCCGGCGGCCCTTCATCCGGACTGCTCCCCGCCAGCCTGTCAGACGCACCACTCGATTTCGATACGCTCCAGCCACTCGGATCCTTCATCGGCTCGGCAGCGGTAGTCATTCTCTCAAACCACGACAGTGCCCGCGCCGCTGCCATAAACATGTTACGGTTTTTCGAGGGAGAAAGCTGAGGCCAATGCACTCCCTGCCGGGTCGGTTGTGAAAAGGCCGTCAAGCTGATGCAGGCCGACACTTGGGATCAAGACCTGCTTAACGACCTCTGCGAAGTCATGGCCGACGCCTCAATCTGCGGTCTCGGTCAAGCCGCTCCAAACCCGATCCGTCTGGTGATGCAACACTTTCCGGAGGAAATCTGACATGCCTGGTCTAAATCTGGGTGCATTCTCCATGAGTCTCGCCGTGAAGGATCTCGCAAGATCCCGCACTTTCTACGAGGCGCTCGGCTTCTCCGGCGCCGCCGGGGACGAAGCCCAGAACTGGCTGATGCTGCGCAATGGCGACCACCTGATCGGTCTCTTCCAGGGCATGTTCGAAGGCA
>JAUIHM010000099.1 GCA_030432315.1 Alphaproteobacteria bacterium
TTCTTTTCGGCCTGGTTCTGGTCGTTCTTCAAACATGCGATCTATCCCGGTGGTCCGGAGCAGCCGGCGGAATTTCAGACCTGGCCGCCCGCGGGAATCGAAACGTTCGATCCCTGGCACCTGCCGCTGATCAATACGCTGATCCTGCTCTGTTCGGGCTGTGCCGCGACCTGGGCGCACCATGCGATCGTACATGAGAACAACCGGGATCACATGAAATGGGGTCTGTGGCTGGCGGTGCTGCTCGGCGTGCTGTTCACCATGACCCAGGCCTATGAATATGCCCATGCCGAGTTCGGCTTCTCCGGCAACATCTATGGCGCGAACTTCTTCATGGCGACCGGGTTCCACGGCTTTCACGTCATCGTCGGCACCATCTTTCTCGCCGTGTGTCTGATGCGGGTCTACAAGGGTCACTTCACCCCGACGCAGCATGTCGGTTTCGAGGCCGCGGCCTGGTACTGGCACTTCGTCGACGTGGTCTGGCTGTTCCTGTTTGCCGCGGTCTACATCTGGGGCGGCTGACGGCCGCACGGGCTGGCCTGACGGCGGGGCTCTTCGGAGCCCCGTTTTTGTTGATGTGCCGGCAGGCGGTCTGACCGGATTGTGACCGGGCGCTGCTGTCGCCCGCGGCGCCAATGACATATGTCGCGGCGGACCGGTGCAGCGCCTGTCCCGTTCCGGCGGCGCGGGCGACCGCGGGCCGCGACCGTATTAAAGGGGCCGGGACTGCCGCGGCCGGAGGTCCCGACAAGTCTTGTGAACGTGGAGGCCAGTTTGACCCGGCGCATGATCCTGCCCCTGCTGTTTGGCATCGTGGGTGTCGCGGTGCTGATGAACCTCGGCTTCTGGCAGGTTCGCAGGCTTGCCTGGAAGAACGACATCGTCGCCGAGATCGAGGCGCGGATGGAGGCCGCGCCGGTAGCCGTGCCGCAGGACCCTGATCCGGACCGGGACAGGTATCTGCAGGTGGCGGCGCGCGGGGTGATCGGACCCGGCGAGGTGCACGTCTATACCTCGGTTCCGTCACGCGGGGTTGGGTATCGGATCATCGTCCCGCTGACCCTTGAGGACCGGCGCACGGTGCTGCTGGACAGGGGATTTGTCCCGATCGGTGAAAAGGACGCGGCGCGGCTGACCGGCCCGGTGCGCGTCGAAGGTGCGCTGGACTGGCCGCGCGAGACGGACGGCTACACCGGGGCGCCGGATACGGAAAACAACATCTGGCTGGCGCGTGATGTAGACATGATGGCGGAGGCGCTCGACACCGAACCGGTGCTGATCGTGACGACGGCCAGCGACGATCCGGGCCAGCCCATGCCGATGCCGGTCAGCGTCAACATTCGCAACGATCATCTGGGATATGCCATCACCTGGTTTGGACTGGCGGCGGTCTGGATGGTAATGACAGCCACTCTGCTTTGGCGTATCAAACGCCGGACAAACTGAATTCGGGAATTGATCACGTATGAATTATGTCTCGACGCGCGGCAGCGCCCCGGTTCTCGGGTTCGAGGAGGCGATGCTTACCGGTCTGGCCCGCGACGGGGGGCTCTATGTTCCGGAGACCTGGCCGACGCTGAGCCGGGAGGAGATTGCCGCCTTCGCCGGCCTGTCCTACGAGGAAGTGGCGTTTCGGGTAATGCGGCCGTTTGTCGGCGACGCCTTTACCGACGACGAGTTTCGCGGGCTGATCGACCGGGCCTACGCGGGTTTTCGTCATGTGGCACGCTGTCCAATGGTGCAGATCGGACCGAACGACTGGCTGCTGGAACTGTTTCACGGGCCGACGCTGGCGTTCAAGGATGTGGCGATGCAGCTGATCGGGCAGCTGTTCGAGGCGAGCCTGAAAAAATCCGCGCGCAGGGTGACGATTGTCGGCGCGACCAGCGGCGACACCGGGTCGGCGGCGATCGAGGCGTTCGCCGGCCGGGAAGGCGTGGAGATCTTCATTCTCTACCCGGACGGGCGGGTCTCCGAGGTGCAGCGGCGGCAGATGACGACGCCGGATGCAGCGAACGTGCATGCGCTGGCGATTGCCGGGGATTTCGACGCGGCCCAGGCGCGGGTCAAGGACATGTTCAATGACCATGCGTTCCGCGATGAGGTCGGGCTCGCCGGGGTGAACTCGATCAACTGGGCGCGGGTTCTCGCCCAGGCGGTCTACTACTTCACCGCCGCCGTAAGCCTTGGCGCACCGGAACGAAAGGTGAGCTTTACCGTGCCGACCGGCAATTTCGGAGACGTTTTTGCCGGCTACGTGGCAAAGCGCATGGGGCTGCCGATCGACCGGCTGGTGGTGGCGACCAACCGCAACGACATCCTCTACCGCACCATTGCCGGCGGAGAGCACCGCAAGGCCGGGGTTCAGCCGACGATCTCCCCGTCGATGGACATCGAGGTCAGTTCCAATTTCGAGCGGCTGCTGTTCGAGATTTACGACCGCGAGGGTGCTGCGGTGGCGGAACTGATGGAGGAACTGGCCGGTCAGGGGGGATTTGAACTGTCCCAGGGGGCGCTGGCCCGGCTGCGCGACGAATTTGACGGAGCGCGTACCTCGGAGGAGGAAACCCGCGATACGATCCGGGCGACGCGCGAGGCAACCGGCGAGGTGATCTGTCCGCATACCGCCGTTGCGGTGCATGCGGCGGCGCAGACACGCGGGGCTCCGGAGGTGCCGATGGTGGTGCTGGCCACCGCGCATCCGGCGAAATTTCCCGATGCGGTTGAGGCCGCCTGCGGGGTGCGCCCGGCACTGCCGCCGCACATGGCGGATCTTTTCGACCGTCCCGAGCGAATTACCCATGTGGAGAACGACCTTGCGGCCATCGAGGCCCTGATCAGAAAGACCCGTGCCTGATGACCATCCATCTGAACCGCCTGTCCAACGGCATGACCGTCGCCGTGGAACCCATGTCGGGTCTGCTCTCCGCCTCGATCGGACTTTACGTCAATGCCGGAGGCCGGCACGAACGGATCGAGCAGAACGGGATCGCGCATTTCCTCGAACACATGGCCTTCAAGGGAACACCGACCCGCACGGCGCAGCAGATCGCCGAGGAGATCGAGGATGTAGGCGGCTATCTCAATGCCTATACCGGCAAGGAGATGACCGCGTATTACGCACGGGTGCTGGGCGCGGATGTCGAGCGGGCGTTGGACCTGCTGGCGGACATTCTGCTCAATCCGCTGTTTTCCGAGGCGGATATCGAGACCGAGCGCGGGGTGATCCTGCAGGAGATCGGTCAGTCCAACGATACGCCGGACGACATCATTTTCGACTGGCTGCAGGAAGTGGCCTTCCCGGATCAGCCGTTCGGCCGGACGATTCTCGGGCCAGCCGAGCGGGTGGCGAGCTTTCGCAGGACCGATCTTTCGGGGTTCGTCGGCGAAAGGTACAGCCCGGATCAGATCATCCTCGCCGCTTCCGGCGACGTGAACCCCGAGCGGTTGCTGGCGGCGGCGGAGCGTCTGTTCGGCCATATGCAGGCGCGACCGAACGCAACCGTTCAGTCGGCCCGGTTCGCCCGTGGCGAGCGCCGGGTGACGCGTGAACTGGAACAGGTTCACATTGCCCTGGCGCTGGAGGGACCGGCGGTCAGATCGGCTGATGTCTACGCGGCGCAGCTCTACTCGGTGGCTCTGGGCGGCGGCATGTCGTCGCGGCTGTTCCAGGAACTGCGGGAAAAGCGCGGCCTGTGTTACACGATTTTTGCACAGGCAGGCGCCTATTCGGACACCGGAATGCTGACCATCTATGCGGGAACCGGCGTCGACCAGGTGAGCGATCTTTGCAACCTGACCGTCGACGAGCTTCGCAGATCGGCCGACGGGCTGAACCGTGCCGAGATCGACCGGGCGCGGGCGCAGCTGAAGGCCGGGCTGGTGATGGGACTGGAGAGTCCGTCCGGCCGGGCGGAGCGGCTGGCGCGGATGCTGTCGATCTGGGGCCGCGTGCCGTCGATCGAAGAGACGCTGGAGCGGATCGACGCGGTGACTCCGGACCAGATCCGCAGCGTTGCCGAAGGCATGATGCAGCGGGCCCAGCCGGCGTTCGTCACGCTCGGGCCGGCGGGCAAGGCGCCGGGCCTCGGGGATCTGGTGGCGCGGATGGTGGCCTAGGCAATGACGCGGACGCTGTTGCTGGGTCGAAGCTGGACCAAACCGGA
The DNA here is from genome assembly GCA_030432315.1 of Alphaproteobacteria bacterium. Lineage (GTDB taxonomy): Bacteria > Pseudomonadota > Alphaproteobacteria > Rhodobacterales > Rhodobacteraceae > Amaricoccus. The sequence goes on from JAUIHM010000099.1 coordinate 4,170, forward strand.
GATCGAAACCCGGCGGCTGTATCTGCGGCTTCCGGAGATGTCCGATCATCTGGAATGGGTGAGACTGCGGCAGGAGGGTGAGGACTTTCTCCGGCCATGGGAGCCGGAATGGGCGCCGGACCATTTCAGCCGCAAGTCGTTTCGGGCGCGGGTCTACTGGGCGCGGCGGACAAGGAAGGAGGGGCGGGCGCTTGCGCTGTTCCTGACCCGCAGGCAGGACCACGCGCTGCTTGGGGCGGTCACTCTGGACAATATCCGGCGTGGACCGGCGCAGGCGGGATCCATCGGCTACTGGATTGCCCCGGGCCATGCCCGGCAGGGGTATATGGCCGAGGCCGTCGAGGCGGTCGTGCAGCATGCGTTCAGCGTCCTGAACCTCAGCCGGATTGAAGCGGCCTGTCTTGAAGGCAACGTGCCCTCACGCAGTCTGCTGGAGCGCTCGGGGTTCAGTTACGAGGGCTTCGCCAGAAGCTATCTGCAGATCGGCGGCACCTGGCGCGACCATGTGCTCTATGCGCGGTTGCGGAGCGACCGAACCGACCTTTCGACACATCTGACAAGCGAGACCATGCCATGACCCGTCCCCCCCTGCAGTCCGCCGATTCAGCCGTTCTGGAACGACTTGGACAGGTGCTGGGGGACAGGGGCGTGGTTCCGGTGGAACCAAGGTATCTGGAGGAACCGCGCGGGCGTTATCGCGGTCAGGCCGCGGCAGTTCTGCGCCCGTCGACGACCGATGAGGTGTCGGAAGTTGTCCGGATCTGTGCCGCGGCGCGGATTGGCCTGCTGCCGTATTCGGGCGGCACCGGACTGGTGGGCGGGCAGATCAGCGAGGACGGGCCGCTGATGGTGGTGCTGTCGATGGAGCGGATGAACCGGATCCGGCAGATCGATGCGGCGGACAACAGCATGATCGTCGAGGCCGGTTCTATCCTGTCGGAGGTGCACGATGCGGCGGAAGGAGTGGACCGGCTGTTTCCGCTGACGCTCGCCTCACAGGGGTCGGCACGGATCGGCGGTCTGCTGGGGACCAACGCCGGCGGGGTCAATGTGCTGCGCTACGGCAACGCGCGCGATCTGTGTCTGGGGCTGGAGGTGGTGCTGGCGGACGGTACGGTGCATCACGGGCTGACCGGGCTGATCAAGGACAACATGGGGTTTGACCTGCGGCATCTGCTGATCGGATCGGAGGGCACGCTGGGGGTGATCACGGCGGCGAGCCTGCGACTGTTTCCGCGGATGCGGGAAACCGCAACCGCCTGGGTTTCGGTGCCGTCACCGGATGCGGCGCTCAGACTGCTTGCGCTGCTGCGGGACCGGATGGGCAGTTCGGTATCGGCATTTGAACTGATCCATTCCCAGGGTCTCGACTTTCTCGACGAGACGATGCCGGATTTCCCCCAGCCGCCGCGTTTCGACGGTGCGTGGTGTGTGCTGATGGAGGCGGAGGACGGCCCAGGGTCCGAACTGGAGGCCCGGTTCGGCGACCTGCTGGAAAAGGCAGTGACGGATGGCATTGCCGGTGACGGGCTGGTGGCTCAGAATGCGGCGCAGCGGCGGACGTTCTGGAACACCCGCGAAACCATTCCCGAAGGCAACCGGCTGGTAGGGTCGATTGCCAGCCATGACATTTCGGTGCGCCCGTCGCGGATGACCGCGTTCATCGAGCGCGGCAATGCCGCGATCGCGGCTCTGCACCCCGATTTTCGCATCAACTGTTTCGGCCACATGGGCGACGGGAACCTGCATTACAACGTGTTTCCGCCGCGCGGGCATGACCGGTCGGAGTATCGGGATCTGCGCGCCAGGGTGACCGAGACGGTGCATGACCTGGTCGCCGAATTTGGCGGGTCGGTCAGTGCCGAACACGGGGTGGGTCGGCTAAAGGTCGGCGATCTGGAGAAATACGGCGATCCGGCCAAGGTTGCGGTGATGCGCAGGATCAAGGATGCGCTGGACCCTGTCGGTATCCTGAATCCTGGTGCGGTGCTGCGCGCCTGAGCGCAGGCGCGGTGCGCTTCGAACTTCGACGGCTCTTGTGGGAGGGGGGGGATTGCGCCCCCTTCGGGGGGGGGAGAAGGGGGCGCGTATCCAGACTGAAGGGTCTGAGGGTTTGCAAGCAACTGTCCAACTGCTTGGACAGGTCCCTTTTCCCGCGTTTGGGTTACCAAAAGCTTAACGGCCATTTCAAAATCCGGCCTCGCTGCAGATTTATGACCGGTAAATGCCGCCGCTGGCCGGGCGCATCTGTGCCGGTTGGCCGCAGACCGAGGCCCGCGCGGGAGTTTCCCGAAACAGGTCATGAAAATCAACATGTTGCGATGCGCGGGGTTTTACCGGCGAAAAGTACCTGCTGGATCGGACGCGGAGCCGGCCGCCGGATTTTTCCGGCATCCGCTGTGGTCATGCGACCAGGGCGGGGAGCACACCTCAGGCCGATTCGTCTGGTCGGCGCAGCGAAAACACCTCGGACACCGAGGCATAGTCCCGATACCCAAGGCGTGACGCGGGCCGGTAACGGGTAACGTCGACCCGGCCGTCGACGATCACTGCCGGATCGATGTGAACGCCAACGACCTCGCCGATGACCATGTGGTTGGCGTCGCCCGGCAGGTCGATGATCTGCCAGAGCCTGCATTCGAAAGCGGCCGGGGAAGCGGCGACACGGGGCGCCCTGACGATTTCGCAGGGCTCCGTTTCCAGCCCGGCGATCAGGAACTCGTCATCGTCGCGGGGCCAACTGCCTGACGACGCATTCATCGCGTCGATCAGGGCCAGCGGCATGACATTGTGAACGAACGCGCCGGTTTCGCGGATGTTGCGCAGCGTGTCCTTGACGCTTCGGTCGGAAGCCTTCACGCCGGTGCTGCAGTACATCAGCATCGGTGGCGAGTCGGCCACTGCGTTGAAAAAACTGTAGGGGGCGAGATTGGGCCGGCCTGCCGCGTCGACCGTGGAGATCCAGCCAATCGGGCGCGGGGAAATCAGCGCCTTGAACGGATTGTGTGCCAGTCCGTGCTGGTCCAGGTTGGGACGGTAAAACATGCCATTCTCCGGCGATTTCGACGTTTCCCCTGCAATAGCCTCATGTTAAGGGCCTGTCGAGCGGGCCGAACCCGCAAAATCCCCGGGGATCCGCGACCATGTTCCGGCTTTATACTGAAACGCCGAACGACAGTTATGAAGTGGAATACCTGTACGATCTGGCGTTCGCGCCGGGCCGGACGGCGCTGTCGTCCTATCGGCTCCGCGACGGGGTGGATCCGGTCTCAGGTCTGTCGATCATTGCGCGGGATGAATATGATACCCTCGCAGGTGCGATCCGGTTCTGGCCGATCCGGATCGGGTCTGCCGGACATGCCGCGCTGCTCCTGGGGCCGGTGGCGGTTCACCCGACCCGGCAGGGCGAAGGCCTCGGCGCCCTGCTGATCGGTGAGGGGATCGAGCGCGCCGGGACCTCCGGCTGGACCCGGGTGGTGCTGGTGGGAGACGAACCCTATTATCGCCGGTTCGGCTTCCACCGGGATCTGGCGCGGAACCTCGAATATCCGCCGCCGACAAATCCCGACCGGCTGCTGGCGCGGGAACTGCAACCAGGGGCCTTTGACGGGGTTGCGGGGATGGTCAGGCGGTGGCTCGACGCGGAGGAAGAGGTGCACGCCGTCTCAGGTGTCAATTCCTGAATCGGACATCCATCGGCTAAGCGCGGGCCGTACGGATTCGACGTTGCCGTTCATCTCGGTGGCGATAACCTTGAGCACCTCGCCAAGATCCACGCTTCGCAACAGGGCCTTGACCGGACCGATTGAGGCGGGGCGCATGGACAGCGACCGCATGCCGATGGCGGCCAGTGTCACCGCTTCGAGCGGCCGGCCGGCATCCTCGCCGCAGAACGAGACCGGCGTCTGGTGACGGGTGCAGCGGTCAACGATCATCCGCAGGAAAGTCAGGTAGCTGGTGCTCAGCGTGTCATAGCGCCGGCGCACAAGTTCGTTTTCCCGGTCGGCGGCGAAGAAGAACTGCTTGAGATCGTTGCCGCCGATGGAAATGAAATCCACAAGGTCGAAGAACCGTCCCGGGGCATAGGCGAGACTGGGGGTTTCGAGCATTGCGCCGACTCGCAGATCCGCCGGTACCGGGTGGCCGCGGCCATCCTCACGGTCGATCTCGGTCAGCAGCATGTCGCGGGCGGTTTCAAATTCCGTGAGGTTGGTGACGAACGGAAACATCACGTGCAGCGGCCGTCCGGCCGCACCGCGGATCAGCGCCTGGAGCTGCATGCGCATCACGCCGCGCCGGTCAAGGCCGAGACGCAGGGCGCGCCAGCCGAGCGCGGGGTTCGGTTCGTCGACGCTGCGCATGTAGGGCAGCACCTTGTCCGAGCCGATGTCGAGGGTTCGGAATACCACCGGTTTGCCGGACGCGGCGTTGAGGATGCGGTCGTATACGGCGGCGAGATCGCCACGGCGCGGAACGGTCGAGCGGACGAGAAACTGCAGTTCGGTGCGAAACAGGCCGACGCCGATCGCACCGCATTTGTTGAGGCTGGGCAGGTCGGCCATCAGCCCGGCGTTCATGTGCAGCGACACGGTGACGCCGTCGGCCGTGGTCGCCGGTTTTTCGCGCAGGGTGGCGTATTTTTCCTGGGCGTCGGCGACCATGTCCATTTTTTCGCGGAACGCCGCGGCTACGCTTTCTTCGGGGCGCAGATGTACGAGGCCCTGGTCGCCGTCGACCAGAATCCGGTCACCGTTCTGCGCTTCGCGGGTGATGCGGTCGGCCTGGATCACCAGCGGGATGGCGAGGGCGCGGGCGACGATGGCGGCATGGCTGCCGACCGATCCTTCCTCGAGCACCACGGCCCGAAGCCTGCGCCCGTAATCGAGCAGATCCGCGGGGCCGATGTTGCGCGCGACCAGCACTGCGTCGTCGGGCACGTCGCGACCGTTGTCCGCGTTGATGCCCGCCAGCAGTCGCAGGAGCCGGTTCGACAGGTCGTCAAGATCGTGCAGCCGTTCGCGGATGTACGGATCGAGAATGCGCGACATCCGCGCCCGGGTGGCGGACTGTTCCTTTTCCACCGCGACCTCGGCCGCCAGGCCGCTTTCGATCGAGGCCTGAATGCGCCGAATCCATCCCTTGTCGCTGGCGAACATGCGGTAGGTGTTGAGTACCTCGCGGTGTTCGCCGGACGCGGTCAGGTGGGTGGATTCCAGCATCCGGTCCACTTCGTCCTGCAGCGCCGCGAGCGCGGTGTTGAGGCGCTCGGTTTCCTGTTCCGGATTGTCGCTGATCGGCTGGGATATCACGATGTGCGGTTCATGCAGGATGACGCGCCCTTCGGCGACGCCTTCCTGACCGACCACACCGCGTGAAAAGAACGGGCCGCTGTGCGGGCGGCCGATCTCCATCGGGCCGGGGCCGATGAAGGCGCCCAGTTCCGCCATTTCGGCGATCACCATGGCCACCACTTCGAGCACGTAGACCACGTCTTCGGAATAGACCCGCTTTTCGCGGTTCTGAATCACGAGAACGCCGAGCACCTCGCCGAGACGCTGGATCGGCACGCCGAGAAAGGAGGAGTAGATCTCTTCTCCGGTCTCCGGCATGAAGCGGTAGCCTGAGGTGTGGGCGGCGTCAGCGGTGTTGAGCGGGTCGGCCCGTTCGGCGATGCGGCCGACCAGACCCTGGCCGACGCGCAGCCTGGTCTGGTGGACGGATTCCGGTTTCAGCCCTTCTGTCGCACAAAGTTCGAGCCAGACCTCGTCGCGCTTGAGGTAGATCGAACAGACCTCGGCGACGATACCGTTTGCGATCAGCCTGACGATGCGGTCAAGACGTTCCTGACCCTCGCCGGGTTCGGCCAGGGTCTCGCGCAGCCGGGTCAGAATGACGCGGGAGTCAACCGCCTCGGAATAGGGCATCAGATCCCCTTGGTGGTTTGGCCGTCAATTGGCCTTGTCGAGCTCAAACGTATCATGAAGCGCCTGAACCGCCAGTTCCAAATACTTGCGGTCGATCAGCACCGAAACCTTGATTTCCGATGTGGTGATTACCTTGATGTTGACGCCGTCGCGGGCCAGCGCCTCGAACATGCGGTGGGCGACACCGGCCTGGCTGCGCATGCCGATGCCGACGATGGAGACCTTTGCCACGTCTTCGTCGGCGACGATGTGGTGATAGTCGACCGCGCCGGATTCCCTGGTCTGTTCCAGCGCCGCCCTTGCCTTGAGCAGGTCGTCGACCGGACAGGAGAACGTCATGTCGGTGCGCCCGTCCACGCCGATGTTCTGAACGATCATGTCGACGTTCACACCGGCCTTGGCCAGCGGGCCGAAGATCGCCGCGGCAATGCCGGGCCGGTCAGCCACGCTGACCACGGTGACCTTAGCCTCTTCACGGGAATGGGCGATGCCGCTGACGATCTTGCTTTCCATGATTTCCTCTTCGTCACACACCAGCGTTCCTGGCGCATCGGTAAAACTTGAGCGGACCTGAAGGCGCACGCGGTTGCGCATCGCCACCTCGACCGAACGGGTCTGCAGCACTTTGGCACCGAGGCTCGCGAGTTCCAGCATTTCCTCGTAGGAGATCCGGTCTAGTTTGCGGGCCTTCTTGGTGATGCGCGGGTCGGTGGTATAGACGCCGTCCACATCGGTATAGATGTCGCAGCGCTCCGCTTCGAGGGCGGCGGCGAAGGCGACGGCGGTGGTGTCGGAGCCGCCGCGGCCAAGGGTGGTGATGCGGCCTTCCGGGCTGATGCCCTGGAAGCCGGCGATCACCGCGTGCAGGCCCTCGCTGAATTTCTGGATCAGGTTTTCGGTGCCGATCGATTCGATCCGCGCCGCG
>JAUIHM010000100.1 GCA_030432315.1 Alphaproteobacteria bacterium
AAACAGGCTCGCTCGCCCAGTTTGCCGATCTTCGCGGCGCGTCAAGCCTCACGCAAGCCCAGCTTGATCAAATGATCGGCAACGCGCAAACGCTTCTGCCCGACACCCCGGCCCCGGACACCGGCGAGCCCTACACGATCCCATCGTGCTGGGACCTGCCTCCACCTTATTTTGACTCGATGGTCAGCCGCATGGCTGACCGCTGGTGGGAGCACCGCACCGAAGCACAGATCCGCGCCGAATTTCTCTGCGGACACCGCCCGCCATTCCTCCACTCCACCCGCCTCCCCCTCGACGCCCCCCGCCCCGAAGGCGACCCGCTGGGAAATTAACCTTTCGCCCAAACCAGAAAATCGTAGGTATCAAAAGGGTACGGGATGGGTATCAAATGGGTATCCGATCGCCACATGGTTAACGACACGGGCTGCACATGCAAATTTCCACCACTCTCGCCCTGATCCTCGCCGCCACGCCGGCCCAGGCCGCCGACCCCGTGACCGCGATTCTCGACCGCGCCGCAGCCGCCTGCACCGGGCTTGAAAACGGCACATTCGACCCCGGCGAAGCGGTGCAACCCGTGGATCTTACCGGCGACGGACAACACAACATATTGATAGATGAAGGAAAATTTTCCTGCACCTCCGCCGCGTCCATGTACTGCGGCTCAGGCGGCTGTCAGCTTCACGCCATAGTGGACAACCAGGTCACAACCTGGCAGGCAACCGGCTGGCGAACCCTCACCTGGGGGCCCGCCACCATTCTTCTCATTGGCCGCGACGGAGGATGGTGCGGCGGCGCCGGATCCGAGGTTTGTTTCGAGGCCCTCAACTGGTCCGGCGACCGCTTTCTCACGGTCATGCCGGACCGTAATTAGTCACATTAATTCAGTGACTTGCCTTGACAAACGTCCGGTTCTGCAGGTCCTGCATCGCCTGCATCAACTCCTCGCGCGTGTTCATCACGATCGGCCCGTGCCATGCCACCGGTTCCTTCAGCGGCCGCCCCGACACCAGCAGAAACCGCATCCCCTCCGGCCCCGCCTGCACCGTGATCTCGTCGCCCGTGTCAAACCGCACCAGCGTCCGGTTGCCCGACAGGTCGTGGATGTTCAATTCCTCGCCCCGGTACTCCTTTTCCACCCGCACACCCACCGGTTTCGAGGCATCGCGGAACGTGCCGGAGCCTGCAAAAATATAAGCAAAAGCAGAGGCATAGGCATCGACTGGCAGCGTCCGCTTCACATTCGGCGGCACGCTCACATCGAGGTAAACCGGGTTGGCTGCAATGCCGTCCACCGGCCCTTTCTGCCCCCAGAATTCGCCGGTAATGACCCGTACACTCGTCCCGTCATCCTCGACAACCACCGGCACATCCGATCCCTGAATGTCCTGGTAACGCGGCGCCGTCATCTTCAGCGACGACGGCAGATTGGCCCAAAGCTGAAACCCGTGCATCTGCCCCTTCGCGTTGCCGCGTGGCATTTCCTGATGCATGATGCCTGAGCCCGCGGTCATCCACTGCACCGAGCCCGCGCCCAGCAACCCCTTGTTTCCAAGGGAATCCTTATGCTCCACCTCGCCATCCAGCACATAGGTGATCGTCTCGATCCCCCGATGCGGATGCCATGGAAACCCGGCCTTGTAGGCCGCCGGATCGTCGTTGCGGAAATCGTCGAGCAGCAGAAACGGATCGCTCTCCGACGGTTCGCCAAAGCCAAATGCCCGGTGCAGATGCACCCCGGCCCCTTCCATCGTCGGCCGCGCCAGCGATTCCGACTTCACAGCTCTGAAAGACATTTCATCCTCCTGACAGGTCAAATGCGTTGCGCTCAATCTAGGCCGGACGAATCAGGAAACAAACAAGGCAACTACAAAAAGATTGTTTCTAAATCGGCTATTAATTCCGCGGCGGTCCAGTCTGAATCTGCCATGCACCCCAAACCGCGATCATCCTCCCCGCATCATCAAGTGCCGTCACAGCCGCATGAATTCAAACCACTTTCGTCAGACGGCAGGCAAGGCTCACCAGCGCGGTATCGGCCAGAGGATACCCCCGCGACACAAATGCGCAGCGCTCGTCCGCCGACTGTCTCCCTGCACATCTCCCCAGCACGAGGTCATCGAGGGTTCCGGTTACCAGTTCAGTTGGAAAGACAGGCACACCTTCGGTGACCTCTATCCCCCGGTCACCGGTTATCACGCGGTCGAATGCACCGAAACTTTCGCGGTTCCACGGCGCTCCGAGATCGGTGATGGTCGCAAATGCGCCCGGTTTCATGGTGCCGGCGTCAATTGCCGCGAGATTTTCGGACCATGTGATTGCACTCACCACGACGTCCGCGCCGGTGACAGCGTCCTGGGCACTGGCGCACACGCGTGTGCGCAGGCCCAGTCCTTCCGCCATGTCACACAAAATGTCGATATTCCGGCTTCCACGGCCAAAAACCTGTACGAGCTTCAGCGGATAAAGCTCTGAAAGTGATTGGAGATGGCTGCGCGCCTGCACCCCAGCACCAATGAAGGCGGCGACTTCGGCCTCCGGGCGGGCCAGCCGTTTGGCCGCCAGCGCACTTAGCGCCGCCGTTCGCACAGCGGTAATCCAGTTGCCATCCATCAGCGCAATCGGATTACCGGTCACCGCGTTCAGGACAACGGCAGCTCCATTGATCTGCGGCAGTCCGCCAGCAGTATTCTTTGGATTGGCAACGTTGGTTTTCACAACAACAATGGCCGGATCCTCGACCACCCCCATCGACGTGCCAAAAAACCTTCCATCGTTCGGACGAATCGTGGCTATCGGCGCATCCCAGGCCCTGCCACGGGCACGGTCCCCTACGATGGTTTCGATCGCCTTGATTACATCGACCGTAACGATGCCAAGACCTGCCAGCGCATCGCCGGAATAATAGGGAATGGACCCGGTCCGTTTCACTTGTCCTGCCGCCCTCAAGTTCTGCGTGGACAACTGATATTAGTGCAAACGCTCCCCGCGTCAAAACCAAAGATGTCCCGTCCCGCTATCCCCGCGGCTGGCGGTTCTTTCGCGCTGCGAAGTCCTAATGGCGCGCAACAGCGACTGGAAGCAGCCGAATTCCTAAATTTTCACATAAGGCGCCACGAGAATCTGACTGACACGTCAGGCATTTCTGCTTTGGGCCGGATCGCGGGCAAGGTCCGGTCCGAATCGCCGGCGCGGCCAAAGCGGCAGTCCGTTTGCCGGGTCTGAAAGCCACTCCGGCGCTTATCCCGCGGAATTTCCGGGCTTCTGTACCGAATTTACATGACGCTTCTCCATCAGAAAGTTCAAGAGAGTAACGCCAGACCTTTCGACCTGTTGGTCGCGAATGACTTCCCAGCCCCGCTGCTCAAAAAGGCCTCGAGAGAGATGGCTCGCTTGAGAATGAAGGCGCCTGATATTGGCTTCGCCTGCAATGACCTCGACCCTGGCCCAGAGCGCGCTTCCTATCCCTGTCTCTGGTACCTCGGTGCGACGAAACCAAGATCGACGTACCCGTCCGTCGCCCAATGTCATGAAGCCAACCGGCAGGCCTGCCATGCGCGCTACGAAGGTTTTCTGAGCCGCCAGCCTTTTGCCCTATTTGGCCCCGAAGGCGTGCACGATGCCGAGGCCCGACGCTGCTCAGAATCTTAGAATGCGGCCGCCCCTTCAAGTATGGCATCCAGAAAAATGCGTCCCAGCCGATCCGTTTCCGAGGTTTCAAAGTCACCGATCGGCATGATGGGGTTCCGCATTGAGTTCACCCAGCAGTGGCACTTTGGTTGACACGATCAGAACGCGACAGTCGAAAAAGTTGAACTTCTTCCACAACGCATCGTCGTGCGGGTCGGGCCAGAACGAACCTTGGCTGAATCGCGACAGAACGCCCCCATGTTCGTCCGGGCCATTCTACCCGCGTCAACACCCTGATACAAAGTTCTATTCCTTCAGACACTGGACAGATGATGTTCCGAAGGCGATGCCAAACCGGACAACATCAACCCTTGATTTGTTAATTGGAGGCGGCAGTATTACCCCGCTGCGGTTTAGGAATGGGGACATGCCATGGCCTACGACGACGACCTGGCCGCCAGATTCCGTGCTGCGCTCAATGGACTGCCGGAACTTTCCAAACGGCGCATGATGGGCGGCGTCTGTTTCATGCTGTCGGGAAACATGATTGGCGGTGCCCACAGGGAGAAATCCGGTGAGGGTCGGTTCATGTTCCGTGTCGGCAGCGAAAACCATTCCCGCGCGCTCGAACGCGTAGGGGCACGGCCAATGAAAATCGGCGGCAGACCCATGGCAGGCTTCATTTTCGTGGAGGCAGAAGACTGCGCCGACCCCGAGGTGCTAGCAGACTGGATTGCATTCGCGCACGGCTATGTGGCCAGCCTGCCACCAAAACCGGCAAAGCCTGCCGGAAAGTCCTCAAAATCCAGAAATCGAAATCCATGAACATCTGCAGCAGATCAACCGATCAAACAGGCTTCACACACTTGTCGGTTGACGCAGATTCACGCGTGCCATGGCTTTGGCCACTCAATCCAACCCGCCACGACCGGCCAATTTGCGGCAAAAACCTCTCTCGACGCGTCGATGGTGCCTTGACTTTCCAGTGGAAACACTGGCGCACCGAATGGATCCGGTCCAGTTCATCGCCGCAGGCGCTACCGCCGCGTAAGCGGGGTATCAGCCCCGCTTTCAGTCAGATCGATCCGACGGGCACGCCCCGCAGAGACAGGGCTGACACCCGCGCAAGCGGCGACCGACCTGCACTAGGACGCGAGTTCCCGATGCCAAGCGGTGCGTCCAACCCGTGATCGTCCGTTACCTCACCCACCCCCAGGTCGCGATCGACCCTGACCGCGCCGTCACGGAATGGAGCCTCAGCGTTGAAGGAAGAAACAGGGTCGAAGCCCTCGCGAAATCCGGTGCTCTCGCCGGGACGGCGCGAATCGTTTCAAGCGCCGAACGAAAGGCGTTGGAGACGGCCGCACCGCTGGCAGCCGTTCTCGGCCTGACCGTGGAGATACGTGCCGCCATGCATGAAAATGACCGGTCCGCGACAGCTTACCTACGGGAAAAGGAGTTTGAAGCGACCGCGGACGCATTCTTCGCGTATCCGGCGGTGTCCATTCGCGGATGGGAAACTGCCGCCGCAGCACAGTCACGCATTGTCGCCGAGGTGGAAAGTGTCCTGGCCGACACCGATCCGGGCACACTTCTGTTAGTCGGTCACGGAGCGGTCGGAACGCTGCTTTACTGCCACTGGGCCGGCCTTCCGATCAGCCGCATCCACGATCAAATGTCCGGAGGCGGCTGTTTCTGGACACTCGACGCCACCGCCGGCCACCCCCTTCATGGCTGGCTGCCGATGGAGGAAATGCCGCAGTTCGGCCGCACCTGAACCGGCATCCGGGGCCGCGTTCAGGTTCGCGCAACTTGACGCCGCTCAATCACTCCGTCCGTCGTCGCCGAACAGTTCCAGGAACCGGCCAATGTTCTGTCGAAAGCCGGCCTCGAAATCTCCGTTGCCCGGATGATAGACGCTTTCATACGAGATCACGCCGTCATACCTGTCCGCGCGAAGACCTTCCGCAATCGGCGCGAACTGATCCGCGAGTTGCCCTTCGCCCATCGGCCGCACCTCTAGCGTCGCGCGTGGCGTGTCGACGTACACGTCCTTGATGTGCACATGACCGAGGTAACCGCCACGAATCTCGTCGTAACCGTCCGGCCAGGCCTGTTCATGACACCAGCAGTTGTTGGCAGGGTCCCAAAGCACCTGGAGCGCATCCCGCGCGTCGAGTTCGTCGATGAGCCGGCGCGCGGTATGGCAGGAATTGACCATGGTGCCGTTGCCGGTTTCCACCACCAGGATCACTCCCTCTTTCCGGGCAAGCTCAACGGCCGGAGCGATCAGCGGCAGTTGCGCGTCCCATGCGCCCTGCGCCACATTCCATTTCTCGGCACCGTTTCGGCCCCAGAGGATCATTTCCTTTTTGCCGGTCATGATCCGAACAAGGCGGCAGTCGGCCTCCTGCGCCATGCCAATGCAGCGCCGCAGCGCTTCCATATGCCGGGTGTGTTCAGCATCGCCCGCCCTTGCGGTCGCCATGACCTGCCCGGCGAACAGATGACGTGAGATGCAGGCAACCTTTTTCCTGTGATCGCGCACCAGTTTCAGGGCTGCCTTGCGTTCCCCCGCATCGAGATCCCCGACTTCCCGATCGCCGATGAACTGCAGTTCAGCCCATTCAAGACCGAACTCGTCCATCACCCTGAGCGCCCGACCCAGATCCCGGCTGATACCATCGGTAATGACACCTGTCTTCATCGCGCTACCGCTCCAGCCCGGCCCCAACGATCTCTTCAAGCACCCGTGTCACGACCCAGTTGTCGCCATCGGGATACCGCGTCCGCCCTGCCTGAAACAGCTGCATGGCCGTTGATGCAGTGAACAGCGGCACTCCGATGTCCCGCGCCAGATCGAGCGCAATGGTAAGATCCTTGTACATCGTATTGATATGACTTCCCGTTCCCTCAAACTTGCGGTCGATTATGTTTCCGAGCGCGGTATTGACCACACCACAACCGGCGCCCGAGGTCGAAAACACACGGTGCAGCACCTCGCCACCGACACCCGCTTTCGCAGCCAACACGGAAGCCTCAAATGTTGCTGAAAAAATCGAGCCGATAAGTGACTGCAGACAGGCCTTGACCGTCTGGCCCTGGCCAATTCCGGTACCAACCTGGTGAATGGTGCCCGAAACCGCTTCCATGGGACCTTTGGCCAGGCTCAGCGCCCTTTCCGAACCTGCCGCCATCATCGTCAGCGTCCCGGACTGGGCGCCGGGAAAACCGCCGCTGACCGGCGTGTCCACCAGGTGAATGCCGGTCCCTTCAAGCCTTTCAGCCACTGCGACGACCTCTGAGGGTTTGATGGTCGCAGTCATCAGGATCACGCTGTCGCGGGCCATGGTCGCTGCAAGTCCGTCTCCATTCCGTTCACCAAATACCACCGCATTTACCTGCGAGCCGTTCATGACCATGACGAATACCGCATCAGCGCCAATGCCGACCTCACCTGCGGAAGCGACGGCGGTTCCTCCGCCCGAGACAAAATTTTCCATCCGCTTCGGATCAGGGTCGAACCCGCGCACGGCATATGACTTCAACAGATTTTTCGCGAGCCCCGAACCCATGTCCCCTAGCCCGACGACGCCGACGGTTTTCATTGCTTTCCTCCCGTTTTCTGCATGCTGACCCAAACCCGAGAGAATCGCTACAGAAACCACGACATGAATCACCATTGTGATGGTTGGCCGAACTGGAGGTCGACAGTCGCGTCAGGCGGAAACCCATTTCATGATATGCGTTGCGACCGCCGCGAGTTCGCCGCTCTGCGTCCTGATTTCAACCTCGGCGCTGGATCTGCGCCTTTCCTCGTCGATCCGGACAATCCGGTAAGTGACCGTGACGGTATCTCCAATACGCACGCCGGCTAGGAACCGCACCCGGTCGCACCCGAGCGATACCGGCATTTCCGAGTCGCCTCGTCCTGCCGCCTCGCAGGCTTTGGTCGAACAGGCGGACATGTAACCGATCAGCAGCGCCCCGTGCGCGATTCGGCCGCCATAAGGCGACCTGCGCATCACCTCCTCATCAACGTGATTCGGAGAAAGATCGCCGGTAATGCCAGCGAACATGTAGACGTCCGTTTCTCCAACCGTCTTTGAAAAACTGAAACTCTGCCCGACAGTGAGGTAAAAATCGCTCATTTGCCATTGTCCTTCCCGATTTTTCTGCCCGGTTCGCCGGACGACAAGATATTTTTTTTATTTTGCTTTTTCATGATTTTGGCAAACAGCAACAACAACGGAACACCGACCCTCGCAATCTCCGGGAGGAAACATATTCCTCCCGGAGGCCTCAATCACCCCGTGTAACTGACCACCTCAACCTCTATCCCGTCAGCATCATGGAAATAGAACCGCCTGCCAGGTTCATAATTCGCATGACTGTGCGGCTCGAGTCCGGCGGCCCGGACACGCGCCTCCACTGCATCGAGATCTTCCACCACGATGCCGAAATGATTCAATCCACCCACGACACCGCCCGGATCCGGTGCCGCTTCTGTCGCGCCCGCCGAATAGACCACGACATAGCTGTCCTCCCCGCCGACATGGTACGAGGTGCCCCCATTTTTGGCGTCGCCCTGCCAGCGCACCCGCCAGCCAAACAGATCACACAGAAGCTGCGCGGTCCGCGCGGGATCGCTCACCGTAACATTCACATGTTCCAGGACTGCACCAGACATATCACATCTCCTTATCCTTGATGCCTCGTGCCACACCGTGTAATTCCTCAACTTAACTTGAGGTCAAGCGAAATTTCCGGACCATTTCGATGCATGCAAACGACATCCTTTCGATTGGCCAACTCGCGGCGCGAACCGGACTCGCCGTCTCCGCGATCCGCTTTTATGAAACCAAAGGTCTGCTTTCCCCATCGCGCAACGCGGGCGGACAGCGCCGGTTCCGCCGCTCCGACATCCGCCGCCTGTCCTTCGTGCGCATCGCCCAGCAACTGGGATTCTCCATCCCGCAGATATCCGCGCTTCTTTCTGGCCTGCCGCAAGGCCGCACCCCAAACAAGGCCGACTGGACCCGCCTTGGCGCTGCCTTCCGCTCCGATCTCGACGCGCGCATCGACAGCCTTACCCGACTGCGCGAAAACCTCGACGGCTGCATCGGATGCGGCTGTCTGTCGATGGACCGCTGCGCCCTCTACAACCCAAACGACCGGGCTGCGGCCCGGGGCACGGGACCGCGCTACCTCATGGGCGACAGTCCGGAGGTGTGACTTGCGGGCCGTCGCCATTCATGATGTCAACGCGCCAAACCGACGCGGACCGGCATTCCCATGAAACATCCGATGTATGACACCATAATTCTCGGCGCCGGGGCCGCCGGCATGATGTGCGCGATCCACGCGGCCTCCTCCGGCGGACGGGTCTTGCTCCTCGATCATGCCGCGTCGCCGGGCGAAAAAATCCGCATTTCCGGAGGTGGGCGCTGCAACTTCACCAACCTGAACACCAGCCCCGCGAATTTTCTGTCTGAAAACCGTCATTTTGCGAAATCCGCACTCAACCGATACACGCAGCACGACTTTGTTGCCCTTGTCCGAGCCCACGCCATTCCATTCCACGAGAAAACCCTCGGCCAACTGTTCTGCGACACCTCCGCACGGGAGATCATCACCATGCTACGGTCGGAACTGGACCACGCCTGTGTCGATCTGCGCCTGCAAACCTCCGTCACCGACATTCGCAAACCGGACCACGGCTTCTCAGTCGAGACCGATTCCGGCCTGTTCCGATCCCGGAACCTGGTTGTGGCAACGGGCGGAAAATCCATCCCAAAAATGGGTGCAACGGACTTCGGTTACCGCATTGCCGCACGGTTCGGGCTCGGGCTTGTCGAAACCCGTGCCGGACTTGTGCCGCTAACGTTCGGCAACGACCACATGGCAGATTACAAACCACTGGCCGGAGTAGCCGTCAACGCCCGGGCAGGGTGTGGAAAGATTGCTTTCGATGAAGCGATACTCTTCACCCACCGCGGTCTTTCCGGTCCGGCAATCCTGCAGATCTCGTCCTACTGGCGCGAGAGACAGCCGATCACCCTCGATCTGACACCGGCAATGGACCTGTTTGCCTCCCTGCGCGCCCGGCGCGCCACGGATGGCCGCAAAGCCGTCGTCACCCTGCTTTCGGAACACCTGCCGAAACGTCTGGCGGTGCATGTTGCCGAAGCCCGTGGCATCACTGGCAATCTCGCCGATCTCAGCGACCGGTCGCTCCGCAGTCTGACTGAAAGCATCAACCGGTGGACCCTGACTCCCACCGGCTCTGAAGGTTACCGCACGGCCGAAGTCACCCTTGGGGGGGTCGATACGCGCGACCTCGACTCCGCTTCCTTGGAAGCAAAGTCCGTTCGCGGACTATATTTCATTGGTGAAGTCGTGGACGTTACCGGCTGGCTTGGCGGCTACAATTTTCAGTGGGCATGGTCCTCCGGCTGGGCCGCAGGCAACGCAATCGCGGCACAGACCAAACTCTAGACGATCAAGCCCCGCGGGCAGGCATATGTGGCACGGCTCGTGCCAACTTCACGTTTTGCGGAGGAAGCCGCAAAAAGCGGAACCCAGGGCCGGTATCCGTTCGTTAACGATCCAGGGTTCAACGGGCACGGACACAGCATCTGCGCCCGCAGCCGGCACGGGCCGCCATCGGCACCAAGGCACACGGAATCCACAACCGGATCCGGGGGGAAACGCCGCGGTGTGGATCCAAACGGCCATTCGTCCTGCCCGCCCTCGGTACTGCCCGCCGCGATGAGGAGAACCGCATGAAGGAAGACAACGTCGCCCGCCGATCCGCCACGCTTTACCGGATGGTCATGGAAGATCATATCTGCCCCTACGGTCTGAAAGCAAAGGCACTTCTGGAAAGACGCGGGTACAGCGTGGAGGATTTCTGGCTTGAGTCGCGCGAGCAGACCGACGCATTCCAGCGCGAACGCGGTGTCAGTTCGACGCCGCAGGTCTATGTCGACGGCGAACGGATAGGCGGCTACGATGATCTGCGCAGGTTCTTCGATCTGCCCGTTGCCGACCCTGAGACGGCCAGCTATCAGCCCGTCATTGCCATCTTTGCCGTTGCCTTCCTGATGGCGCTGGCAATCTCCTGGGCAGCGCTTGGTTCGATTTTCACGCTCCGCACCGTCGAATGGTTTATTTCCGTGACGATGTGTCTCCTCGCGGTTCAGAAACTGCAGGATGTCGAGAGCTTTTCCACCATGTTCCTGAATTACGATCTGCTGGCCCGTCGCTGGGTCCGATATGCCTACATCTATCCTTTTGCAGAGGCGC
>JAUIHM010000101.1 GCA_030432315.1 Alphaproteobacteria bacterium
GGGATGAACGGATGAGGTGAACCGGTGCCGGACAGTCGGAAGAACATGGTGATTGACGGAGCGCGGCTCTGGGACAGTCTGATGGAAATGGCGAAGATCGGGCCGGGGGTGGCGGGCGGCAACAACCGCCAGACGCTGACCGATGCGGACGGCGAAGGGCGGCATCTGTTCCGGGCGTGGTGCGACGCCGCCGGGCTGACCACCGGGGTCGATCAGATGGGCACGATGTTTGCCCGGCGCGAGGGGACCGACCCGGATGCGCTGCCGGTCTATGTGGGATCGCATCTCGACACCCAGCCGACCGGCGGCAAGTATGACGGGGTGCTGGGGGTACTGGGCGGGCTGGAGATTGTCAGGACGCTCAACGATCTCGACATCAAAACCAGGCATCCGATTGTCGTGACCAACTGGACCAATGAGGAAGGAACCCGGTTTGCGCCGGCGATGCTGGCGTCGGGAGTGTTTGCCGGGGTGCATGGGCAGGACTGGGCCTATGCGCGGCAGGATGCGGAGGGCAGGACCTTCGGCGACGAACTGGCGCGGATCGGCTGGCGCGGCGATGAGGAGGTCGGGGCGCGCAAAATGCACGCGTTCTTTGAACTGCACATCGAGCAGGGTCCAATCCTCGAAGCCGAGGGCAAGGATATCGGCGTGGTGACCCACGGGCAGGGCCTGTGGTGGCTGCAGGTGACCCTGACCGGCAAGGAGAGCCACACCGGTTCGACGCCGATGCCGATGCGTCGGAACGCGGGGCGGGGCCTGGCGCAGATCACCGAACTGGTGCATGCGATCGCCATGGAGAAACAGCCGTCGGCGGTGGGAGCGATCGGGCATGTCGATGTCTATCCCAACAGCCGCAACGTGATCCCCGGCAAGGTGGTGTTCACGGTCGATTTCCGCTCGCCGGATCTGGCGACGCTGGACGGAATGAAGGCGCGGCTGGAAGCGGAAGCGCCGGCGATTGCCGAGGCCCTGGGACTCGGGATTGAGATCGAGGCGGTCGGGCATTTCGATCCGGTGACGTTTGATAAAGGTTGCGTGGCGGCGGTGCGCGACGCGGCGGAGCGGCTGGGCTATTCACATCGGGATATCGTCAGCGGCGCGGGTCATGATGCCTGCTGGATCAACCGGGTGGCGCCGACGGCGATGGTCATGTGCCCCTGCGTTGATGGGCTTTCACACAATGAGGCCGAAGAGATCTCACCGGAATGGGCCGAGAAGGGCGCGAACGTTCTGCTGCATGCGGTGGTCGAGACGGCGGGGATCGTGGAGTGAGCGGGAAAATCCCTTGCGGCATTTCTGCGGAAAGGGTTTCCGGGCGGCCCTTGCCGCAAACAGGAGCGCGCGGTGCGCGCAGGTTTCTTTTTTCGGGCGCAGCCGTGTTCGGCTGTGCCCCGACTGCTCTCCAGGTTTCAAACCCGAATGAAGCCTTGGGTGTCCCCATTGAAGGGCGGAGCAACTTGATCTGGAGCGGGATGGGAGACGGGAACGGGATGCGGATCTATCACAAGGCAAGCGGGGCAGCGCCGGAAGTG
Source organism: Alphaproteobacteria bacterium (assembly GCA_030432315.1). GTDB lineage: Bacteria > Pseudomonadota > Alphaproteobacteria > Rhodobacterales > Rhodobacteraceae > Amaricoccus. Next base: position 1,536 of record JAUIHM010000101.1, read on the forward strand.
GTGCGGACGGACGAAAATGTTGCGGGGAGCTTTCTGGCCTATCTGAAGCATCCTGGCGGGCATGACATGGCGAAACATCAACTGCCCGACTATCTTTCGCTGGCGAAATTTCTGCTCGAGCAACCGGATGCCTGGCTGCGGATGGAGCCGGACGGGGAGTTGGTACAGGGCGGCATGGTGATCGAACTTGATGGCTGACATTCTGCTTTGGAACGCGGGACCATGACCCGGCGCTCCAACTGCAGCGACTTTGGGGCGGGTATGACGCCCGGAATGGAGAAATGACATGAGCAAGGTGGTCAAGGGCGGCACAGTCGTCACTGCGGACCGGACATTCGAGGCGGATGTGCTGATTGAGGATGAGGTGATCCGGGAGATCGGCCCGAACCTCAAGGGCGATGAGTATGTCGATGCGGAAGGGGCCTATGTGATGCCCGGCGGGATCGATCCGCATACGCATCTGGAAATGCCGTTCATGGGCACCACGGCGGCGGAGACCTTCGAGAGCGGCACCTGGGCGGCGGCGGCGGGCGGCACGACGATGCTGGTGGATTTCTGTCTGCCGGGGCCGGACGGGTCGATCAAAAACGCAATCAATGAGTGGCACCGGAAGTCGGCACCGCAGATCTGTTCGGATATCGGCTATCATATGGCGATTACCGGGTGGAATGAGAGCATTTTCAATGAGATGAAGGACGCAGTTGACATGGGGGTCAACTCGTTCAAGCACTTCATGGCCTACAAGGGCGCGCTGATGGTCGAGGATGACGAGATGTTCGCCTCGTTCTCGCGCTGTCGCGAGCTGGGGGCGCTGCCGATGGTGCATGCTGAGAACGGGGACATTGTCGACCTGCTGCAGAAAAAGATGCTGGCGGACGGGATCACCGGGCCGGAGGGGCATGCGTATTCGAGGCCGCCGGAAGTTGAGGGCGAGGCGGCAAACCGGGCGATCATGATTGCCGACGCCGCGGGTGTGCCGCTCTATATCGTGCATGTGTCCTGCGAGCAGAGCCACGAGGCGATCCGGCGGGCGCGGCAAAAGGGGATGCGGATTTATGGCGAGCCGCTGGCGCAGTTCCTGGTGCTCGACGAATCCGAATATTTCGACAAGAGCTGGGACCATGCGGCGCAGCGGGTGATGTCGCCGCCGTTCCGCTCAAAGGACCATCAGGCCTCGCTCTGGGCCGGGCTGTCGTCGGGTTCGCTGCAGGTTGTAGCCACGGACCATGCGGCATTTACCACCGAGCAAAAGCGGATGGGACGGGACAATTTCTGTCTGATACCAAACGGGTCCAACGGTCTGGAGGAACGGCTTGCGGTGCTCTGGACCGAAGGTGTCGAAAAGGGGCGGCTGACGATGAACGAGTTTGTTGCCGTTACTTCAACAAACATCGCCAAGATATTGAACATATATCCCAAAAAGGGCGCAATGGTGCCGGGGGCGGATGCGGATATCGTGGTGTGGGACCCGAAGATCAGCAAGACGCTGAGTGCGTCGAACCATCATTCGGTTTTGGATTACAATGTGTTCGAGGGGTTTCTGGCGAAGGCGCAGGCGCGCTATACGCTCTCGCGCGGCGAGGTGATCTGGGCCTGGGGACGGAATTCCCAGCCTCAGCCAGGCCGGGGCAGGTTTGTGCCGCGACCGCCGTTCGCATCGGCCCAGGCGGCGGTGTCGAAGTGGAAGGAACTGAACTCTCCGCGCAGGGTCGAGCGGGATCCGATGAACATTCCGGCGGGGATCTGAATTTGCCGGCAGGATCAGGGTACGGTCACGGCGTTTTCCAGTCCGGGCATGAAGGAATGGCCGGATGACGGGCGTTCCGGTGATCGATGCGAAGGGGCTGGGGTTGACGTTTCAGACCGGCGACGGTCCGGTGGTTGCGCTGTCGGATGTCAATCTGGCAGTCAGGCGGGGTGATTTTGTGTCGTTTATTGGGCCATCCGGCTGCGGCAAGACGACGTTTCTGCGCGTGGCGGCGGATCTGGAGCGGCCAACCTCCGGAAGCATAACCGTCAACGGCATGAGCCCGGCGGATGCGCGGCAGGCGCGGGCCTACGGCTACGTGTTTCAGGCGGCGGGGCTGTTTCCGTGGCGGACGATCGACCGGAACATTCGCCTGCCGCTGGAGATCATGGGCTATTCGAAGGATGACCAGAATGCGCGGGTGGCGCGGGTCCTGGAGATGGTCGAGCTGAGCGGGTTCGAAAACAAGTATCCGTGGCAGCTTTCCGGCGGGATGCAGCAGCGGGCGTCGATTGCGCGGGCGCTGGCGTTCGATGCGGATCTGCTGCTGATGGACGAACCGTTCGGGGCGCTGGATGAGATCGTGCGCGACAGGCTGAACGAACAGCTGCTCGATCTGTGGAAGCGGACAGGCAAGACGATCTGTTTCGTCACCCATTCGATTCCCGAGGCGGTGTATCTTTCGACCCGGATCGTGGTGATGAGCCCGCGTCCTGGGCGGGTGACGGATGTGATCGAAAGTCCGCTACCGGCTGAGCGCCCGTTGCATATACGCGAATCCGCCGCATTTCTCGACATTGCCGCACGGGTGCGCGACGGGCTCAGGGCCGGGATGGGCGACGATGTCTGAGGTGGCGGTGCGTCCGGCGGTTCAGGCGGACATGGTGCCCTGCGCCGATATTCTAAACGCCTGGATCGATGCCACGGAATGGATGCCCAGAGTGCATACTGCCGTCGGCGTGCGCGGGTATTACCGTGAAGTTATGTTCACGGAACGTGAGATGTTTGTCACCGGCGAGCAGGGCGTGACCGGGTTTCTGGCCCTGCAGGGGCCGGACATGGTCGGGGCCCTTTACGTTGCCGAGGGGGCGCGGGGGCAGGGAGCGGGGACGTCGCTGCTGGACTGCGCCAAGGTGTTGCGGCCGCGGGGCCTGAAGCTCTGGACCTTTGTTGAAAACACGCCGGCGCGGGCGTTCTATCAGAAAAACGGCTTCGTCGAGGCGGGCCGCACCGACGGCGACAATGAGGAGGGTCTCGCGGATATCCTGTTCGTCTGGGACGGCGGCTCTTGAGCGTGGTGGCGGATCATGCGCCGGGGTCCGGCGCGCGGATCGTGGGGGGCAGGGTGTTCCCGGTGCTGGTGGTGGTGCTGTCGATTCTTGTGATCTGGTATGCGGGCGCCGTGCTGCTCAACCGGGCCTGGGTTCTGGATCAGGCGCAGAGGGCGGGTGTCGAGCTTTCGGTAGGTGAAGTGGTGGCGCAGTCCTGGAGCCAGGAGCGGCCGCGGCTGCCGGCGCCGCATCAGGTGGTGGAGGATTTCTGGAACTCGACGTTCGGGACCAGGGTCACCTCGAAGCGGTCGCTGGTGCGGCATGCCTGGATCACGCTGAGCGCGACCCTGGCCGGGTTTGGTCTGGGCGCGGTGCTGGGGATAATGCTGGCGGTCGGGATCGTTCATGACCGGACGATGAACGCGAGCGTCATGCCGTGGGTGATCGCCAGTCAGACGATTCCGATCCTGGCGATCGCGCCGATGATCATCGTGGTGCTGAATTCGGTCGGGGTCTCAGGTTTGCTGCCCAAGGCATTCATTTCAATGTATCTTTCGTTCTTTCCGGTGGTTGTCGGCATGGTGAAGGGGTTTCGCTCGCCGGACCGGATGCTGCTCGATCAGATGCATACCTGGAATGCCGGCCGAAGGCAGACGTTCTGGAAGCTGCGCTGGCCGGCGTCGATGCCGTATCTGTTTGCCTCGCTGAAGGTGGCGGTGGCGGCGTCGCTGGTGGGGGCGATCATCGGCGAGTTGCCGACCGGGGCGGTGGCGGGGCTGGGGGCGCGGATGCTGTCGGGAAGTTATTATGGCCAGACGGTGCAGATCTGGTCGGCGCTGCTGATGGCGGCGATCCTCGCGGCGGTTCTGGTGGCGCTGATCGGTCTGGCGGAGCGGGTCACGCTGGCGGCGATGGGGGGGCGGGCATGAGTGCGGCGATTGTCCCGGTGATCGCGATCTGGCTTGGCGCCTGGTGGGCGAACACGCGGCTCTCGGCGTGGGCCGTGAGCGGCTGGGCGCGGCTGCTGCCGCCGCTGCTGTTCGGGGTGACGCTGCTGGTGATCTGGGAAATGACGGTACGGGTGCTGAACGTCAGTCCGATCCTGCTGCCGGCGCCGTCGGCGATCGGGGCGCGGATCGTATCCAGCACCGCCGTGCTGCGCGAGGATGTGGTGCAGACTTTTTTCCGGGGCGCGCTGACCGGCTATGTGCTGGGGTGCGGCGCGGCATTCCTGACCGGGATCCTCGTTGACCGGGTGCCGTTTCTGCGCCGGGGGCTGCTTCCGGTGGGCAATTTCGTCTCGGCGTTGCCGATCATCGGCATGGCGCCGATCATGGTGATGTGGTTCGGTTTCGACTGGCATTCCAAGGCGGCCATCGTCGTGCTGATGGTGTTTTTCCCGATGCTGGTGAACACGGTGCAGGGGCTGGCGGCGACCGACGTGATGCAGCGGGATCTGATGCGGACCTATGCCGCCGACTATCGGCAAACGCTGGTCAAACTGCGGCTGCCGGCGGCGGCGCCGTTTCTGTTCAATGGTCTGAAGATCTGCACGACGCTGGCGCTGATCGGTGCGATTGTCGCGGAGTTTTTCGGCTCGCCGACGAAAGGCATGGGGTTTCGGATTTCGACCGAGGTCGGGCGGCTGGCGCTCGACATGGTCTGGGCGGAAATTGCAGTTGCGGCACTGGTCGGGTCGGCATTTTATGGTGCCGTTGCGCTGACGGAGCGTGTGCTGACATTCTGGCATCCGGCGCAGCGGATATAAGACAATAACGAGTTCAACAAGGAGAGTGACAATGAAAAACGGAATATTCGGCGCGTCGGCGGCGGTGATGATGCTGGCGGGTGCCGCATCGGCCGAAGACGTGACCATTCAGCTGAAATGGGTAACCCAGGCGCAGTTCGCCGGTTATTATGTTGCGGAGGACCAGGGCTTCTACGACGAGGAGGGCCTCAACGTCACGATCAAGGCCGGCGGTCCGGATATCGCACCGGTGCAGGTCCTGCTCGGTGGTGGCGCGGACGTGATGGTCGACTGGATGCCGTCGGCACTGGCAGCCCGTGAAGCCGGAGCGCCGGTGGTCAACATCGCCCAGCCGTTCAAGTCCTCGGGCATGATGCTGACCTGCCGCAACGACAGCGGTGTCACCTCGACGGACGATTTCCCTGGCCAGACGCTCGGGGTATGGTTTGGCGGCAACGAATATCCGTTCCTGAGCTGGATGTCGTCGCTGGGCATTTCCACCGAGGGCGGACCGGACGGCGTGACAGTGCTCAAGCAGGGTTTCAACGTCGATCCGCTGCTGCAGAACCAGGCGGCCTGCATCTCGACCATGACCTACAACGAATACTGGCAGGTGATCGATGCCGGGCTGACGCCGGAGGAACTGACGGTTTTCAAGTACGAGGACCAGGGTGTTTCGACCCTTGAGGACGGGCTCTACGTTCTGGAGGACCGGCTCGCGGATCCGGCGTTCGTCGAGACCATGGCCAAATTCGTTCGCGCCAGCATGAAGGGCTGGAAATGGGCCGAGGAGCATCCAGATGAAGCGGCGATGATCGTGCTCGACAATGACGAGACCGGCGCCCAGACCGAAGCGCACCAGAAGCGGATGATGGGTGAGATCGCCAAGCTGACTGCCGGGTCGGACGGCACGCTCGATCCCGCGGATTACGAGCGGACCGTGGCGACGCTGCTGTCCGCGGGCTCGGATCCGGTGATCACCGCCGCGCCCGAGGGTGCGTGGACCCATGCCGTAACCGACGCGGCAATGAACTGAACCGGGAGTGACGCGATCCGGGCCGGAGCTTTTCCGGCCTGGATCAGGGTCTTTGCGGAACCGTTCGCAGCGGCCGGGATTTCCGGCTTTTTGCCTTTGAATCTGTCCTTTCGACCCAATATGGTCGGGCAATGACTACAGCCCTGATCAGCCATGCCGATTGCCTCGACCATGTCACGCCGCCGTATCATCCGGAGTGCGTGGACCGTTTGCGGGCGGTGCAGGCCGCACTGGAGGCGGAAGAATTTCTCTATCTTGTGCGCGAAGACGCACCGATGGCGACGGATGAGCAGCTCCTGCGCGCACATCCGCAAAGCCATATCGACGGACTTGCGGCACTGGTCCCTGACCGGGGGCAGGTGGCGATCGACGCGGATACCTTTCTAGCGCCTGGCAGTCTGAATGCGGCACGCCGGGCCGCCGGGGCGGTGGTTCGGGCAGTCGATCTGGTAATGGGCGGTCACGTGCGCAACGGGTTTTGCGCGGTGCGTCCGCCGGGGCATCATGCGGAACCGGCCCAGGCGATGGGGTTTTGTCTGTTTGGCAACGTGGTGGTCGGCGCGCGCCATGCGCTGGAGGCACATGGCCTCAGCCGGGTTGCCGTGGTCGATTTCGATGTGCATCACGGCAACGGCACCCAGGCGCTGGTCTGGGACGATGCGCGGATTTTTTTTGGTTCGACCCACCAGATGCCGCTCTATCCCGGGTCGGGAGGCCGGGGCGAATCCGGAGCTCACGGCCAGATCGTCAATGCGCCGCTGGCGGCGGGAGACGGCGGAGCAGCATTCCGTGCGATCATGGAGCAGGAGATTCTGCCGGCGCTCGACGCCCATGCGCCGGAGTTGATTTTCATTTCCGCCGGCTTTGATGCCCATGCGCGCGATCCGCTGGCCAATCTCGATCTGACCGAAGCGGATTTCGCATGGGCGACCGGACGGATTTGCGATATCGCCTGGGCGCATTCCGAAGGCCGGGTCGTCTCGACTCTGGAGGGCGGATATGATTTGCGGGCGCTGGCGGCTTCGGCTGCCGCGCATGTTCGGGTTTTGATGGAGCGGGCCAATGGCTGAGGGTGATCGCAAACCGGTCGAGGGACTGAATTTCGAGGAGGCTCTGCAGGAGCTGGAGGCGGTGGTGGGCCGGCTGGAATCAGCGAACGTGCCGCTGGAGGAGTCGATTGATCTCTATGAGCGCGGCGCGGCGCTGCAAAAACACTGCAGCGAGAAGCTGAAGGCGGCGGAACTGCGCGTGTCGAAAATCACTGCGGCGGCGGACGGAACGCTGAGCGCCCAGGCCGCAGACCCGTCCTGAGGCATGCACCCCGACATTTTGCAGTTTCACGCCGTCCTGAGCCAGGCGGCGACCCGGATCGAGGAAGCGCTTGAACGGTTTCTTCCGTCGGAGGGCGTGGTTCTCGCGGACCCGGTGCGGCATGCGGTGCTGTCCGGCGGCAAGCGGCTGCGCGCGTTTCTGGCGATGGAAAGTGCGGCGATGTTTCGGGTGCCGGAGGCGCAGGGCCTGTGCACGGCGGCGGCGGTGGAATGCCTGCACGCCTATTCGCTGGTGCATGACGACCTGCCCTGCATGGACGACGATGATCTGCGTCGGGGCCAGCCGACGGTGCATGTCAAATGGGACGAGGCAACCGCGGTGCTGACCGGCGATGCCCTGCAGTCGCTGGCGTTTGAAATTCTCGCGTCGCCGCGCTCGGGCATCGACCCGCGGATCCAGGTGCGGCTGCTGCACCGGCTGTCGCAGGCGTCCGGTCCGGCGGGCATGGTCGCCGGCCAGGCGCTCGATATCGCCGCCGAACGGGCCCAGGTCGACCTCGGTCTGGAGGAGATCAGCACGCTGCAGTCGCTCAAGACCGGGGCGCTGATCGTCTGGGCAGCGGAATCGGGGGCGATCCTCGCGCGGTCGGACACGACTCCGCTGCGCAACTATGCCCAGGACCTGGGGCTTGCGTTTCAGATCCAGGACGACATTCTGGACGTAGAGGGGGATGCGGGTACCGTCGGCAAGCATCTGCGCAAGGATGCGGAAGCGGGCAAGGCGACCTTCGTGACGCTGCTGGGGCTTGACGGCGCGCGCAGGCGGGCATTTGACCTCGCCGAGCGGGCGGTGGAGAATCTGGCCCCCTACGGCTCGGCGGCGCACAATCTGCGGCTGGCGGCACGGTTTGCCGTCGGGCGGGACGGATGACAGGGGCGGCCGTGCGCGGCCCCGGAGGAATGGAGTGATGATCGACACGGAATCGAAGACGCCGCTGCTGGACCGGGTGCATCTGCCGGCCGATCTGAAGGGGCTGGGTATTGCCGAACTCAGCCAGCTGGCCGACGAGCTGCGGGCGGAGACGATTTCGGCCGTTTCGGAGACCGGTGGGCACCTGGGGGCGGGGCTCGGGGTGGTGGAGATTACCGTGGCGGTGCATGCGGTATTCAACACGCCGCGGGACCGGCTGATCTGGGACGTCGGGCATCAGGCCTATCCGCACAAGATCCTGACCGGACGGCGCGACCGGATCCGCACCCTGCGCAAGGGCGGTGGGCTGTCGGGTTTCACCAAGCGCTCGGAAAGCCCGTATGACCCGTTTGGTGCGGCGCATTCCTCGACCTCGATCAGCGCCGGGCTCGGCTACGCAGTGGCGCGGGATCTCGGTGCGACGGATGTGGGCGACGTCGTGTCGGTGATCGGCGACGGGGCGATGTCGGCCGGCATGGCCTATGAGGCGATGAACAATGCCGGGCACCTTGGCACGCGGATGATCGTCATTCTCAACGACAACGAGATGTCGATTGCCCCGCCGGTCGGGGCGATGTCGGGCTACCTGTCGCGGCTCTATGCCGGGGGTCCGTTCCAGGATCTGAAGGCGGCGGCCAAGGGAGCGGTCGGGCTGTTGCCGAAGCCGTTTCAGGAGGGGGCGAAGCGGGCGCACGACGCGCTGAAGGCGGCGACGGTCGGCGGCACGCTGTTCGAGGAACTTGGGTTTTCCTATATCGGGCCGATCGACGGGCACGACATGGAACAGCTGGTGTCGATCCTGCGCACGGTGAAGGCGCGGGCGGACGGACCGGTGCTGATCCATGCGCTGACGCAGAAGGGCAAGGGTTATGCGCCGGCGGAAAAGTCGAAGGACCGGTATCACGGTGTTTCGACGTTCGATCCCGTCACCGGCGCGCAGAAAAAGGCGCCGTCGAACGCGCCCGCCTATACGAAGGTCTTCGCGGAATCGCTCATCGACGAGGCCGAACGGGACGACCGCATTGTTGCCGTGACCGCGGCAATGCCGGACGGGACCGGGCTGAAGCTGTTCGGCGAGCGGTTCCCGCGGCGGTGTTTTGACGTTGGCATCGCCGAGCAGCACGCGGTGACGTTTTCCGCCGGCATGGCGGCGGCGGGGCTGAAGCCGTTCTGCGCGATCTACTCGACATTTCTGCAGCGCGGCTACGACCAGGTGGTCCACGACGTGGCGATCCAGCGTCTGCCGGTGCGGTTTGC
>JAUIHM010000102.1 GCA_030432315.1 Alphaproteobacteria bacterium
ACGAGATGCTCGCCGAACTCGTCGCCAACGCGAATCAGGATCATGATCGGAATCATGATTCGGCTGAGTTCGATGAACGTGTCGAGACAGCGTCTGGACAGGCTGGCAAGATAGGGCATTGGACTTCCTGCAGGACGGACGAGTTGTGGCGTCAGGCAGGTATTACGTAGACGGTGCCGGACCGGGCCCTTTTGCCCATTTTCGCGTCATTCCACAAGAGGCGGTTGGCAGGACGCCTGGTGCAGTGGCAACGACAGCACGCCGGAGGCCACTACATGGAGAAACTTGTTCCGCAACCGCAGGACGACGTGGCGTTGGGGTTGTTGACCACAAAGCGCGCGCCGATCAGCTCGTCGGTGAAATCAATTTCGGCATTGGCGAGGAACGGCAGCGACACCGGATCGACCAGAACCTTTATGCCGTCCTTTTCCAGGACCAGATCGTCGGATTCCGGGGCGGACTCCAGTCTGATGTCGTACTGAAAACCTGAGCAACCGCCACCCTCCACAGCGACGCGAAGGCACTGGGCCGTTCCGGCGGCGCTGATTTCGCTGATGCGCTCAAAGGCGCGGTCCGTTACGCGGGGCGGTATCTGCATGATCCTGGCGCTCTGTCTGAATGTCTGCCCGACAAAGATAGTACTGGACGCCGGCTCGAACAAGACGCAGCAGGTCGGCCGGAAACCGCGTTGCAGGCAGGTGAGAGTTCGGTGCAGGAAGCGACCTGGAGGGCCTGTGGATGCGATTGCGGTTAGAGGGGAAATCCGCTGGTCGGGGCGCAATTGCCCTTGTTCATTTCGCCCTGGAGGAGACGGGCCGCATTCGGCGTTCCATGCCTGCGTCGGCACGGGCGTGCCGAGCGGATGGCACACGGGGCGGAACAGGTGGCAGTTCGAGGTCGCCGCGGTTCCGGCGCTGGTGTTTGCCGTTGGCGTGAAGCGCATCAGTTCTGGCAACATCCGGCAATCGAGATCCATACCGACATGCAAAGCGGTAAGGCATTGTCGTTTCAGTGTGTCGGTCTGCATGTGGTGCAGGCCGTTGCTCAGGTTCAAACAGCGTTGCTTCGCCTGGATGCGGCAGCGCTAACGGTCCGGGCGCTGGTTCTGAACGGAGAAGGCCACCGAGAGACGGGTCGATCTCCGCAGAGCGCGCCATGCTGTCCGCTGCGCGACGCCATTGACGCCGGCCCTTGGCGTTCCTAGATTCGTCTTATGATGGTACATCCGGCATGCCTGCGAGACATCCTGCTGACCCGCCCGTTTCCCCGGGTGTCGCAGCTGTGCGGCTGCACGGCGGACTTCCGGGGTAAATAGCAGATCCGGGCGGGACGCGCATCGCGCCGACAAAAACCGGTTGGATCATCCATCAAGCTTTGCAGCCAAAACCACCTGAAACCCGTCCCTGGCTGGCGGCGTTTCACCTGACGTATCAGAAATCTGGAGCGGGCCGTGACCCGCATTGAGGGGAGAGAGTAATGAGTGAGATCAGACCGAGGCCGCGCGGTTCAACTCGCAGGCCGAAAATCGTTATCAGTGAAGCAACGCTTGCTCACATCGAAGCGCTGGCCGAAGGAGCATTGCGGCGCAACCCGGCGCTGGCCGACCGGCTGCTCGACGAGTTGTCGCGCGCAAAGATCGTGCCTGCCGACAAGTTGCCGAAGAACGTGGTTTCGATCGGCAACCGCGTGACCTACCGTGATGAGATTTCCGGGGCGGAAAAGACCGTCACGCTGGTTTATCCGGAGCAGGCGGATATCGACAGGGGCCACATCTCGGTGATGACGCCCATCGGCGTCGCGCTGCTGGGGTTGAGCGAGGGGGCGGTTTTCCACTGGGACGCGCTGGACGGCAGGCGGCATGGTCTGACGGTACTTTCTGTTGTTCCGCGCGAGCCTGCGGCTGCGTGACATCAGCGGTCCGGGGGACTCGCGGCTGAATTCCCCGGCCTTTCAGAGCGTGGCGGAATGGTCTAAGGCAACAGCTGTCACCAATTGCATGGAACCGTGATGCCAATGACCGATCCGATTGCCACGCTGCCGGAAATGAGCCGCGGACGGATGTACGCCGAGGATCACTCGGCGCACCGCTCCTGCTTTCAGCGCGACAGGGACCGGATCATACATTCGTCGGCGTTTCGGCGGCTCAAACACAAAACCCAGGTTTTCGTCGAGCACGAAGGCGATTATTACCGCACCCGCCTGACCCATTCCATCGAGGTGGCGCAGGTCGCCAGAACCATCGCTCGGGCGCTCGAACTGAACGAGGAACTGGCGGAGGCTGTCGCGCTCGCGCATGATCTGGGTCATCCTCCTTTCGGGCATACCGGCGAGGATGCGCTGGAAGCGCTGATGGAGGGCCACGGCGGATTTGACCACAATGCCCAGGCGATCAAGATCGTCACCAGGCTGGAGGCGCATTACGCCGAATTCGACGGACTGAACCTGACCTGGGAGACACTGGAAGGCATTGCCAAGCACAATGGTCCCGTGACCGGAGAGATTCCGTTCGCGCTGGTCGAGTGCAACAGGATGTACGACCTGGAGCTCGATACACATGCCAGCGCCGAGGCGCAGGTGGCGGCGATTTCCGACGACATTGCCTACAACAACCACGATCTCGCCGACGGTCTTCGGGCGGGGCTGTTCACGCTCGAGGACCTTCGGACGATGCCGATGATCGGACCCTGCATTGCCGCGGTGGACGCCCGCTGGCCAGGGCTCGACCCGGCACGGCGCGAGCATGAGGCGCTGCGGCGGTTCTTTGGTCTGCTGGTCGAAGATGTGCTGTCGACGAGTCGTGCGCGGCTTGCGGAGCTGAAGCCCGACAGTGCCGATGCCGTGCGGCATCTTGGGGTGCCCGTTGTCCGGTTTTCGCAGGATACGTTTGCCGAACTGAAGGTGATCCGGGAGTTCCTCTATCACCGCATGTACCGTCACTGGCAGGTGCAGCGGATGCGGCGAAAGGCGCGGCTGGTGATCGAGGATCTGTTTCGGATTTTCATGGACGCGCCGGAACTGCTTCCTGACGACTGGAACCGACCGACGATTGCTGCGGAGGGGACGGCGCGGGCGCGGCTGGTGACGGATTACATTGCCGGTATGACTGACCGGTTTGCCCTGCAGGAACACCGGCGCATTACCGATCCCATGGTCAAAGGTTGACGTCGATGCGGCTGTACCATGTCATTGTTCTGACGGCGATGCTCGCGATCTCAGCCGCGAAGGCATCGGACATGGAAGGTGCACCGGAATTTGTCGGATCGGAGGTTTGTGCCGGTTGTCACGCCGAGGCAGCTGCGGCCTGGGACGGTTCCCACCATGCCTGGGCATGGACCGAAGCCGATCCGGAGCACGTGCTTGGGGATTTTTCCGGTGCGGAGTTTGAGCATCGCGGCGTCATCACGAGGTTTCTGGAGGACCCTGACGGATTTGTCATCGAGACGGAGGGCCAGGACGGCGTGACACGCCCTTGGGACGTGGTGGGGGTGGTTGGCGTCGCGCCTTTGCAGCAGTATCTGCTGTCGCCACAGGAGGGTCGGACCCAGGTGTTCGACGTTGCATGGGATGCAGACGCCGGGCGCTGGTACCATGTCTTTCCGGACCAGGAACTGCTGCCCGGCGACGGTCTGCACTGGGCCGGACCCTACAAGAACTGGGATACGCGCTGCGCGGAATGCCACGCGACGGGGTATGTGCGAAACTACGACTCGCAGGCGAGGGTGCATGCACCGGAAATGGTGGAAAAGGGCGTAGGCTGCGAGTCATGCCACGGGCCGGGCAGCCGACATGTAGCATGGGTCGGGGGCGGAACCGGCACCCTTGGGTTTGGCGGATTTGATTTTGACATCAGCTCGACCGCAGAGGGGGAAATCCAGCAGTGCGCCGGGTGTCATTCGCGGCGCGAGGCCATCGGTGACGGAAATCCGCAGCCGGGTGTGCCCTATCATGACAGCTACATGCTCTCGCTGCTGCGCGAAGGGCTGTACCATTCGGACGGGACGATTCAGGACGAGGTATACGTCTACGGATCGTTCCTTCAGTCGAAGATGTATGCGAAGGGCGTCCGGTGCAGTGACTGCCACGAGCCGCATTCGGGCGAACTGCGCGCCGAGGGGAACGGGGTTTGCACCGCGTGCCACAGTCCAGCGGGCAATCCTGGTTTTCCGACGCTGCGCAAGGCGGAATACGACGGGCCGGAGCATCATTTTCACCAGCCCGGCACGGAAGCGGCGTCCTGCATGTCCTGTCACATGACCGAACGGGTGTACATGGGAATCGACGCGCGCAGTGACCATTACTTCCGTGTACCGCGACCGGATCTGTCCGTTCAGCTGGGAACGCCCAATACCTGTACGGATTGCCACGAGGACCGTTCGGCAGAATGGGCGGCAGATGCGGTGACTGCGTGGTATCCGGCTTCGGCGCATCGCGGACCGCATTTTGCCGCGGCGATTGACGCGGGCCGCAGGGATCCAGCCGCCGCGGTGGAAGCGCTGTTTTCACTGGCCGGAGACGGCGAGATGCCGGGCATCGTTCGGGCGACGGCGCTTGAGCTGCTCGGGCCGGTGGCGGACCGGTCGGTTGCGGACAGGGCGGCTGCGTTTTTGAGTGACGGCTATCCGCCGGTTCGGCTGGCTGCGGTACGTCTGCAGAGGGCCGTGCCGCCACAGGAGCGGGCCGCGCGGCTGCGCGGCGTTGTGCGCGATTCAGTGCGCTCGGTGCGGATTGCCACGGCAGAGCTGCTGTTCGACGCGCCACCGCCAGAGGATCCGGCGCTCGCAGCGGCAATTGGTGCGAATGTGGCGGCCTGGCAAAAGATGCTGTTTGCAAGTGCCGACTTTCCGGAAACCCATTTGCGGATAGGCGGCTTCGGGCTCACGACCCGGAACCTGGCGATGGCGGACCGGGCGTTTGCAGAGGCGGTCTCGCTCGATCCGCAACTGGTTGATGCATGGATCATGCGGGCACGCATCCGCCAGGCGTCTTCGGATACGGTGGCGGCGCGTGCCGTTCTCGATGAGGCGCTGGCAGTCAATCCCGGGCAACCCGAGCTCCTGGAAATGCGGCGCGAACTTGGTGGAGGCTGAGTTCCGGGGTGGCCGGACCTGACGGCGAAGTGATGCCGTCAGGTGTGCGACGGCTTGTCGGAACCACCCTGAGTCGCATATTCTGTGAAACCCGGCGCGGTGAATTGCGTGGGGAGAAAATCCATAATCAGGGTGCAGTACCCAGGGATCGAACAGGCGGGACAGATGAACATCACAAAATTTGCAGGAGGCGCGGGCCTCGTACTCGTGGCAACGGGACTCATGGCGTGCAATCCGCAGGAGACTGGCAATGTCGTCAATGCGCGACAGGCGCAGACGGCCCAGACCGTGTTTTACGGAACGATCGTAGGCGCGCAGCCGGTGACGGTTCAGGGTGGCAACGCGACGGCCGAGGTCGTTGGTACGCTGGCGGGCGGGCTGCTGGGCGGACTGGCGGGCAACGAGGTCGGCAAGGGTACCGGCAGGGATATAGCGACGGCAGTCGGGGCGACGGCGGGTGCTGCCGCGGGAAACAGAATCGCAGGGGCCGCCACGACGGTACAGGCGACGGAATGGACAGTTTCGCTTGAGAGCGGATCGACAATCAGCGTAATACAGGCCGATCCGGTGTTTCAGATGGGCCAGAGGGTACAAGTTGTTCAGAGCGGCGACGGGACGACGCGGCTGGTTCCTTGAGCCACGGCAGTTTGATCCGACCGCACGCGCCGGTCAGGGGCGGCGGCGTATGAACTTCTGTTCGGTGACCCGTCCGCCCCACTGGTCGCCTTCGTATTCTTCGGCCAAGGTGAAGCCATTGCGCTCATAGAGGCTGCGGGCGGCGTCGAGGCCCTTCAGGGTCCAGAGATGCGTTTCCGAAAACCCCGAGGAGTCGCAGAAGGTGAGTGCCTGTTCGAGCAGGCGCTTGCCGGTGCCGCGCCCCGTGACGTCGGGGGCGACGACGAACCAGCGCAGATGTGCGTGGCCGTGTCCAAGGTGCTCGCCGTCGATGGAGATGCTGCCGACGATCCGTCCGTACTGTTCGGCGCGCCAGATGCTGTTGCGGGGCGCGCCGAGGCGGCTGAGGAATTCGGCCATGTCGGCGGCGATACGGGTCTCGAATGCCGGACCGAACGGATGGTTTTCAAGAATACGCGGCGCGAGCAGGGCGACGGTCGCGCCGGTGAGGCCGGGGGTGTAGCCGGCTGTGACGGTGACCGCGGCACCAAATGCAGGTTGGGTGTAGCGGGCGACGCCGCGCAGGGCGGCGGCATAGTGCCGCAGGCCGTGCAGGGCCTCGGTCCGGGCTGCATCGTCGAGGCGGGCGAGCGCCGCCGTGACCTGGGCTTCGGCATGGTCGTTGATCGCGGAGAGGGTTTTGCGGCCCTGCGGCGTGAGGTGGAGCCGTTTGATCCGTGCGTCGTCGGGGCCGCTGTCCACCTGCAGTTCGCCGCGTTCAGTGAGGGCGCGGACCATGCGGCTGACCGACGATTTTTCGAGGCCCAGCCGTGTGCAGAGGTCGCGGGCGGGCAGGCCGGGGGTATTGCCGGTTTCAATCAGTGCGTGAACGGCGGAAGGCGAGAGGTCGGTTCCGGCAACCGTGCGGTTGAGAAAACCCCAGGCGCGGACGAGATCGCGGGAGACCGCCCTGAATTCGGGCACGAGCGGTGAAACGGCGTGGGCCGTGGTCGGGTCCGATATTGGTTGTATTGTACAACAAATATCGCAAGCACGCTGGTTTGCAAGGGATTTGGGAGAGACGGACCGCCGCCTTGCCAGGCGGCGGTCCGTTTCGGATCACCGGTCGGAAAGCGAGCCGGTGCCGTGTCCGCTGAGACCGCCGGAGACTTCTTCGGTCGATTCATCCGCAAGCTGCTCGGGGAGAACCAGATTCAGGACAATGGCGATCAGGGCGGAGGGCAGGAGGCCGGAGGTCGCCAGAATGCGCACGGTGGCAGGAAGGTGCTGCACGGCTCCCGGTTCCAGTTGAAGGCCGAGGCCAACCGAAATGGCTATGGCGAAAATCACCATGTTGCGGCGGTTCCAGTTGACGTCGGAGAGCATCGAGATGCCTGCGGCAACCACCATGCCGAACATTACGATCACGCCACCGCCGAGAACCTCGATCGGTACCGTGCGGATTACCGCACCGACCTTGGGCACGAGGCCGCAGATGATCAGGAAGATGGCACCGGCAGTGACCACATGACGGCTCATCACGCCCGTCATGGCGATCAGGCCGACGTTCTGCGAGAACGAGGTGTTGGGCAGTCCGCCGAACACGCCGGCGACGGCGGTGCCGAGACCGTCCGCGAAGGTGGCGCCACGGATTTCCGCCGCGGTTGCTTCGCGACCTGCGCCGCCCTTGGTGATGCCCGAGACGTCACCGACGGTTTCCACCGCCGAGACGAATGCCATCAGGCAGAAGCCGATGACCGCGGCGAAGGAGAATTCAAACCCGTATTTGAAGGGCTGTGGCAGCGCGAAGGCGGCGGCACCGTTCCAGCTACCGGCGATGCTTTCGACCGTCAGCATGCCGATCGACAATGCATAGACATAGCCGGCAAGCAGGCCGATCAGCACCGCGGAAATCGCCAGCATTCCGCGGGTGTAGAACTTGAAGCCAAGGGTGACGGCGATGACGACGAGGGCCGCGGACCAACTGGTGAAGGAACCGTATTCCGGGGTGCCGATGCGCGGGACACCGCCCGCCGCGTACTGGATGCCGACCTGGACGAGGGCAAGGCCGATCATGGTAACGACGAGGCCGGTGACGAGCGGAGGCAGGGCGAAACGGATCTTGCCGATCACCAGGCCAAGGCAGGCATGGAAGATGCCGCCGATGACGATGCCACCGAAGAGGGCGGCCAGACCGTCGATGCCCTTGCCCGCAACAAGTGGGATCATGATCGGCAGGAAGGCGAAGGAGGTGCCCTGGACGATCGGGAGTGCGGCTCCGATCGGGCCGATGGTGATGGTCTGCAGCAGGGTGGCGACACCGGCGAACAGCATCGACATCTGGATCAGGTAGAGCAGTTCGGGAAAATCGGGCGAGTTCGATCCAAAGCCGAAACCCGCAGCGCCGGCGACAATTATGGCAGGAGTGACGTTGGAGACAAACATCGCCATGACATGCTGAATGCCGAGCGGAATGGTTTTGTGGAGCGGAGGGGTGAAATTGGGATCGCGGAGCTGTTCCGGGGTTCCGATTGAAGTGTCGGCCATTGTGTCTCAGTCCCTTGCTGGTTTTTGCGTCCGGTTTCTTTCTGTCGGTGTTTTGCCTATGATCCGGTGGTGTGAATGGTCCACGGTATTCTGAACCAGTGTTCCTCAAGATTGTCGCCGTCGCCAATCCGGTCAACCACGGCGAAGAGGCCCGGGGCTCTGAGCGGCGTGAGTACGCCGTGCCAGGTTCCGCGGTGAAAGTTGATGCCCTGACCCGGTGCGGTCAGGAAGGCCAGCGGGCGGTCGGGTACGCCGTTGCGGTCGGAGGCGACGACAACGAGAAACGGCTCCTGGGTCATTGGAAGGAATGCCTGGGAGCCAAGGGGATGTCGTTCCATCATCTCGAGGCGGAGAGGTAATGCGCGGGGTTTGGCATCAAACAGGCTTATGCCGGCGCGGCCGCTCCCGAAGTCGAGGCCGGCACGGTCGTGGTATCGGCCGCAGAGCCCCTGATTTATGAGTTTGTCGGGAGGTCCTGCGGCCTCGAGGATGTCGCCAAACGGGGAAAAGGCCTGTGCCGTCAACGGCTCTACGGTGATATCGCGGGTCCCGTCGGTCATGCGGGCAGCAGATCGCGCAGCCGGAGTTCGGCGATGCGCTCGACCTGTATGCAGGCGGTGGAAAATTCGGTGTCACGATCGTTCGCCAGCCTTTCACGGAAGGCCCGCAGGATTCCGGCCTTGTCGTGGTCGCGGACGGCAATGATGAACGGAAAGCCGAATTTCGCCATGTAGTCCGAGTTGAGTTCGGTGAAGGTGGCGTGTTCGCCGGCGGTCAGGCTGTCGAGACCGGCACCGGCCTGTTCGGCGGTAGATTCGGCGGTCAGACGCTTGGCGGAAGCGAGCTTTCCCGCCAGATCCGGATGGGCGGTGAGTACGGCAAGGCGTTCGTCGGAGCCGGCGCTGCGAAACATGCGTGCAAGTGCAGAGTGCAGACCGGAGGCAGTGTCATGGGCCGGTCCGAGTTCAAGCGCATGGGCGCGTTCCGCAATCCAGGGGGAATGTTCGAAGATGCCGCCGTAGGCGGCGACAAATTCATTCTGATCCATTTCCGACGGACGTTTGGAATGCCGGGGCGGGTGCGTGGCGGTCCAGTGCCGGGCGATGTCGATGCGCCGGGCGAACCAGACATCTGTGTGGCCCTTGGCATATTCAAGAAATCGCTGCAGCGCCATGGCGCGGCCTGGGCGGCCGACTAGGCGACAGTGCAGGCCGATGGAAAGCATTTTCGGCTGCCCGGCACTGCCCTCCGCGTAGAGGCAGTCGAAACTGTCCCTGAGGTAGGTGAAGAACTGGTCGCCGGAATTGAAGCCCTGGGCCGACGCGAACCGCATGTCATTGGCGTCCAGGGTGTAGGGTACGATCAACTGGTCGCGATCGCCGAAGCGGGACCAGTAGGGCAGATCGTCGGCGTAGCTGTCGGCGACATACTCAAAGCCACCCGCTTCGGCGGCGAGACGGACGGTATTGTCCGAACATCGACCGGTATACCAGCCGAGCGGGCGTGTGCCGGTGACTTCGGTATGCAGGCGGATTGCCTCTTCCATGTCGGCGCGTTCGTCCTGTTCGGGCATGCTGCGGTATTCGATCCATTTCAGACCGTGGCTGGCAATTTCCCAGTCGGCCCGTTGCATCGCCCGAACCTGTTCGGGGCTGCGGGCAAGGGCGGTGGCGACGCCGTAGACCGTGACCGGGATGTCGAGGCCGGTGAACATTCGGTGCAGTCTCCAGAACCCGGCGCGCGACCCGTATTCGTAGATCGACTCCATGTTCCAGTGTCGCTGACCGGGCCAGGGTGCCGCGCCAACGATTTCCGAAAGGAAGGCTTCGGAAGCGGCGTCGCCGTGCAGGATGTTGTTTTCGCCACCTTCCTCGTAGTTGATGACGCACTGGATGGCGATTTTTGCGCCGCCTGGCCATTTCGCATCCGGTGGTGTCACGCCGTATCCCAACATGTCGCGCGCGTAACGTTTGCTCATGAGCCCCGCTTTCGGTCAAATAATAGCCAGAATGACTGGCCGGGACGCCGTGAAGTCCCCAATGCCGGTTTAAGTTCAACCGAAAATGTGGTTGGACGCAATATGATAGATTAATGTTCCGGCATCACTTCGGGGGAGCAATGGCTGGTTATCTGACGACACACGTACTCGACACGGCAACCGGAAAACCGGCTGCGGGTATGGTGGTTGAACTGTTGCGCATCGACTCGGGGGGGCGTGTGCCGCTGCGGACGATGACGACCAACGCCGACGGTCGCACGGACGGGCCAATTCTGCCGGAAGCCGAATTCGCAGAGGGCACATATGAGTTGTTGTTCTATTGCGGCGCCTATCTTGATGCGACCGGCACCCAGCCCGAGGACCCGCGGTTTCTCGACGTGATCCCGATCCGTTTCGGCATGTCCGAACCGACGCATTACCATGTGCCGTTGTTGTTGTCGCCGTTCGGCTACTCGACCTATCGTGGCAGTTGACGCAACCCGCCTGGCCGCCCTTTCAGGGCTGCCTGCCGCAGCAAGGATGGTCG
>JAUIHM010000182.1 GCA_030432315.1 Alphaproteobacteria bacterium
TACGCTATGGGACGTGCTGCGCAAGGTTGGACTTTCCGACCGCATCAACGGATATGGCAGGCTACTCCGCGAGTTTTGACACCGCGGTCACGAACCCTTGCAATCTCTCAACCACCGATTCACCGTGGATCGAGGTCGTTGATGTCGTGATTTCCCGACAATATCGGTTCAATGACGTTTGAAAGAGTCATCCCAATCTCGGTGATGGCACCATCAACCGCATGCCTCGATTCCCGCACGGTACTGGGCTGCGAACTTCGATCGGACGACAATCGACTTGACCGCCACCTAGCCAGCGCCCTGCTGAGAAGGGTCTTGCAGAAGATTGCACGGAGTTGGACGTTGAAGTTGTTGCAGCCTCGGGTTTTTGGGGACCCTCCCATATGTCACGCCGAATTGCGGCGCGCGGCCGGTGACCATCGCCGCACCGGACCATTGTTTTGAAGCAGGGTCGACACCGCCCTCGTTCCCCTTCTCATGAGCACCGGCTGCGAGCGCAGGCTTGCCTGCACCCGGCCTATCCTTCGCCACTTGCGCAAGTGACATTGCGGCTCTTGCCAGAAGCGCTTGTCCACCAGTCACCCGCTCGAAGCGGCGAATGATCGTGTCGCAGTAGAGTGGGTCAAGCTCAACCAGGCGGGCATGCCGCCCGCACTGGTCGGCAGCAATCAGTGTTGAGGCGACACCTTCGGCCATGGCCGTTCATCTCGCGAACCTCACTTGACTTGCCGACACTCGCACGCGGCGCTGCCGCCTCAATCGGAGGCGGCTTGCCACAATGCATTCTTCAGATCGACGAGCGGCGGGTTGGGCAGGACCGGCGGCGGTTGGCGGCCGGTCTTTCCCGCGCCGGCAAGAACGGAGAATCGGACCTCGCCATCCGTATAGTAGCGGTCACCCTCTCCATTGCGTCCGTTCAAGGTGAGGCCGACGCCCGTCACCTCGTAGACCTCGGCCACGCGTCCGGTCGCGGCTAGGTCCGCAGATAGCGCGTCACGCATGGCGTCGACATCCGGCGAGATGGCGTGGGTCACGGCGCCGGTGTAGTGGCTCAGCCCGACGCCGACATCGAACGAGGCGGACCCCAGCCAGACGGGCCGGCCCTCCGCCCCCTTGGCAAGAACGTTCCAGAAGCGCACATGCTGGCGCCGGTCCGCGCTCCGGCCAACCGCTTTCTCGAAGGCAAGGTCCTGCTGCCGCCCCTGATAGAACAGCGGACTGACAGGCGCATCGCGATAGGCCCTGTCGAACACCACGCTGCCGACGATCTCGATGCTGGTGCGAAGCGTCACCGGATCCGCCGGAGACCAGCCCGCCGCCGCCATGGCGGTCACGAGTTCCTCGCGGGATCCGACGATCCCGACATTCAAGGGGTCGCCCGCCAGCCCATCCGCGGTGCGCGTCACCATCTCAAGTCCATCCAGCGCTTCTTGATGCTCGTAGTGGCGCAGGGCGAAGGGCAGAAGGAGGTAGGACACGCCCGCCCAGAAGACGGCGACCGCGCCGAAGGCAAGTGCCAGACGGCGCACGACATTGCGCCTCTTTCGTTCTCGACGGACCGGCGACGCTCCGGCAAGCTGCTCATTCATTGCGATTTGTCTCCCAAATGAGCGGGGATTTTCCCGTCACCTTTCCTCTAAGTGTCGGCTCTCTCGCCGGCCAGAGCCGCCAGAAACAAAGCCGGTCGCCTTCGCATTTCCCTGCCCAGGACAAGCTTACCCAAGGCTGAATGGCAGGCCGCAGCGATCAGGCATGCGTTTCAGATGGCGCGAAACCCCGCCGCGTAACTGGATCGCCGGTCCGCGAACTAGCCAGGCGGCAGGCAGACACCTTCATACCCGCGTCCGGTCACCGCACCCATTCGCGACGGGCGCGCGGGCGGGCGGCAGGCGACGACGGTGAGCCCGTTCAAATTCGACGGCAATGACGAGAGACGCGCATCGCCCGGGTCGAATGTCGCGGACTGTCCGGGCTCGAGCGTCCTGGTCTGGGCG
>JAUIHM010000005.1 GCA_030432315.1 Alphaproteobacteria bacterium
CTCGACTATGCCAACCGGCTCCGCGAAATCGTGCCACTCTACGAAAAGGAACTGCTGATCGTGATGCGGGTGTATTTCGAGAAACCACGCACGGTCGTCGGATGGAAGGGGCTGATCAACGATCCCGATTTGGACGGCAGCTATGAGATCAACAAGGGGCTGCGATTAGCGCGAAAATTGATGAGCGATGTCACCGATCTCGGGCTACCCATAGCCACGGAGTTTCTCGATACAACCCTCGGTCAGTATTATGCCGACCTCGTTTCGTGGGGTGCGATCGGGGCCCGCACCGTGGAAAGCCAGGTGCACCGCGAGCTTTCCTCGGGCGTGTCCTGTCCGGTCGGGTTCAAGAACGGCACCTCCGGCGACGTGAAAATCGCGGCCGATGCGGTGATGTCGGCGTCGCATCCGCATCATTTCCTGGCTGTGACCAAGGACGGTCGGGCGGCGATCGCGCATACCACCGGCAATGAGGATTGCCACATCATTCTGCGTGGCGGAACGAACGGCACCAATTACGATGCGGCGTCGGTGGACGATGCCTGCAGGGTGGCGGAAAAATCCGGCGGGCGCGGTGTGGTCATGGTCGACACCAGTCATGCCAACTCGCTGAAAAAGCCGGAAAACCAGCCGGCGGTGGCGGCCGATATCGCCGGCCAGATCCGCGGGGGAGAAACGCGGATCATCGGGGTGATGATCGAGAGCAATCTGGTTGCCGGCAACCAGTCGGCCGACAGCGTGCCTTTGGTTTACGGCAAGTCGATTACCGATGGCTGCATTGACTGGGACACATCGGTGGACGTGCTCCGCAACCTGTCGGACGCGGTTGCCGCTCGGCGCCATGCGGCGGATCGGCTGGCAAGCTGAGGTCTGCCGGGCCGGGTTTCGATCCGGCCCGGCCACCGCCCGCGGGCGTCAATCGGCTCAGGTGTCTTTCCGGGCGTAGCGCAGCAGGACGCCCCCCGATGTGAACGGGCGGATTTCGACCGGTGTAAATTCCGTGCGCGTGTGATCGGCCCTGAACAGGGGAGTGCCGCTGCCGAGAATCACCGGGACGAGGCAGAGCCGGATTTCATCCACGGCGCCGGTTCGCAGAAGCGTGGCTGTCAGGTCGGCGCTGCCGAAGACGAAAATGTCCTTCCGGTCGGAGTCGGCTTTGAGCGCGGCAATGTGATCGGAGATGTCCCCCCGCAGAACCCGGGTGTTGGACCAGTCTTCGGGGGTTCCGAGACGCGTTGCCACCAGTTTCTCAATCGAATTCATCCGCTCGGCAATGGCGCCGGTTTCCGCGGACCAGTGGCGGGCCATGCCGTCGAAGGTGCGCCGCCCGAACAGAAGGGTTCCGGCCTCGTCGAGTTGCCGCAGGGAAAACGCTTCCAGGTCTTCGCCCCACACCAGGGTGTGGAAGTCCAGCGACCAGGGGGTGGTGCCCTCGAAAAAGCCGTCGAGGGTCATCAGGTTCCAGGTAATCAGCCTGCGCATGCTGCCGCTCCGTGATGCGGGTTTCAGGGGCTCAGCCCGCCGCGACATGGGCCGAGAGTTTCGCGAGGGTCTGGACGCCGTATTCGACCGCGCCAAAGCCGATGACGATGGCGCGGCGCTCCGGCGTCGGGTGCATCTGGCGCAGGGTGACGACGGTCCTGCCGTTGTCCTGGGCATCGAAGGTCACCAGCATCCGGAAGCGGTCCGGGTCGCTGTCGGCATCGGTACCGTGGCTGACCTCGATCAGGTTCGGTGCCGCGATGCGCAGGAATTCCATGCGGTTGGAAAAACGCGTGCCGTCCGGCGCCACCATGTCGAACCGCCATACCCCGCCGGTGCGGATGTCGATTTCGTGGGTCTCGATACGGAATCCGTCCGGTCCGAACCACTGCACGATCTGCTCCGGGTCTGTCCATGCCTTAAACGCAGTGGTGAGGTCCGCGTCAACGACCCGGGCAAGGACGACTTCGCGCTCCAGCGGCCAGGATGCCCATTCGGAGATCTGGGTGCTGCCGTATTCACTCATCCCCGTTTTCCTCCTTTACCTGCGCCAGATGCGCCTCGAACCGGTCAAGGCGCGCTTCCCATTGTCGCCGGTGGCAGGCCAGCCAGTCTTCCGCGTCCTGCAGGGCCTTCGGGTTCAGCGAACAGACCCGCGTCCTGCCTTCGCGCCGTGAGACGATCAGTCCAGCGCTTTCCAGAACCCCCAGATGCTGGGTAAACGAAGGCAGCGCCATGGAGAAGGGACCGGCCAGTTGGGAGACCGTTGCCGGCCCGGCGCTGAGCGCCTGAACCACCGCGCGCCGCGTCGGATCGGAAAGTGCGTTGAATGTGGTTTCGATGGTCTGGTTTTGATTAGGCATGCGCCTAAGTAAACCCGGGTGACATTCAGGTCAATGCCTAAGTGTCAGATGGTCGGCCTGCCCCGCCGAAACCCGCCGGGGCTGATGGACTTTCGCCGCACCTCCGTGCCGAAGAAACCACGGTGCCGGTGGCGACCGATCCGGCTATGATGACATCGGATGGTCTGTCAGGCAGGGGGCGTGGAGATGCTGACGGTATGGGGCCGGGCGGATTCGTCGAATGTGCAGGCGCTGATGTGGTGCATCGGCGAGTTGGATCTGGAACATGTGCGCCTCGACGCCGGCCACAGGTTCGGCGGGACCGACACGGCGGATTTTATCGCCATGAACCCGAACCGTACCGTGCCGGTGATGCGGGACGGCGACGGAGACCCGGTCTGGGAGACCGCGGCGATGATCCGCTATCTGGCGGCACGCTACGGGTCCGACAGGTTTTGGCCGAAGGATCCCGCGGCGCGGGTCCAGGTCGACAAATGGGCGGAATGGGCGAAGCTGAACGTGACGCTGGCGTTTACAGTGCCGGTGTTCTGGAAGGTCGAGCGGACCGCGCCGCGGGACCGTGACCCGGAGGCGATCCGGGCGGGCATCGTGGCGCTGGAGCGGCTGCTGCTGATTGCCGACCGGCAGATCGGCGTTGGAGGTTTTCTTGCCGGGTCGGATCTGACGGTTGCCGACATTCATCTGGGCAGCGTGCTCTACCGGTACTATGAGATGGAAATTCCGCGTGCACAGCTGGCGAACCTGGCGGCGTATTACCGCCGCCTGACGGAACGGCCGGCCTATCGGACGCATGTGATGGTGTCCTGGGATGCGCTGCGGGTAACGTGACGCGACCGACCGGCGTGGCAGGAGGTGTCAGTCGTCTTCCCGGTAGTAGCCGATCACGTCGCCGTCCGTCGTGCAGCCGAGACCGTTCAGCAGGCGGTTGGAATAGTTGAAATAGGCGCAGACCTGGTTGACCTCGAGAATTTCTCCGTCGTCGCAGCCGGCGATTTTCAGCGCCTCGAAGTCGGATCTGACCATCTTGCCGACATCCGTGGTCAGTTTGCCGGCATAGCGCAGCAGGGCGAGGTTCTTGCCCTCGAACACCTCCTCGGGCCGGTGTGCCTTCAGGGCAGTGAAAATGCGGTCTGCGCGTGGCTGGTCGCGCAGCAGGTTGCGAACGTTCATGAAATGGTGGGTCAGGGAATAGGTGCAGTCGTTGAGGATCGAGGTCCAGCTCGCCACCACCTCCAGAAACCAGAACGGCAGGGTATTGTCGGTTCCATGCAGCACCGAACGGTAGAGGGTGACGTGCCCGTGCATGGTTTCGGGCCGCAGCGAATGCACCCGCATCACCGTATCGACGGTGCCGTGCGGCGTGCGGGCGGCGTCAAGCAGTTCAGCGAGGCGCGGCCCGGCGTCTTCGTCGGCGGTCATCTCGATCCAGGCTGTCATAAATGCGGTCCCCGGGCTGGAAAGGTCAGACCATCATCGGCAGGTGCCGGACGCTTGTCGAGGCGATTGCGGGGTTTTTGCAAAAGTGCGGTTTTGGGGCGCTGTGGCCTCGTTTGCGCAAAACCGACAGGGGCAAGGCCAGAACGGCGAAGCTGCGGAAGTCCTGCGCCGTTGGAATGCGGGGGCGGTTTGATGCAGGCTTCAGGTCGATGGCAGTCCGGAGTGTGCGAAGGGCGAATCCGGTCCGGAGAACATGTCCTGGATGATGCGCCGTTCCTGCGGCGTCGGACCGGCGGGATCCGCGAGATGGGCACGGATACTTCGCGTCAGATCCTCAGGGCTCCAGCGGGCGCCGACCTCCAGAACCGGTACGTTGGCCTGGCGCAGGGCATGCCGCTTTAACCGGTCGCGGGTGACCATGCGGCGCGGAGCTTCCCCGCCGCCGACAAACTCCAAGGCGAGCACCGGCAGGCCGGACCGGTCGACAATGGCATAATCGACGCTCCTCGCTCTGATTGAGGCGAGCGCCTTCTCGCGCAGGTGATCGGTGCCCTCACTGGCACAGGGTTGGATCAGGTCTCCAAGACTGGTCTGTGTCAGAACGCTGTGACCGCGGTCGAGATCAAACACGATCCGCTCAAGCACCGGCAGCAGGCTGTATTCCGGCCGCTGCAGAATCCGGCGACGTTCGAAGCCGAGTACCGGCAGGGAATCCGCCGTATCGGCGGCGGTGCCTGGTCTGATACCCTGCAGTTCGGGAGGTGTGAGATTTGGCGGAAGTGAAACGTGGACCCGCCTGGTATCGTCTTCGACCGCGGCGAGTAGTCGCAGTTTCCCGTAACGGGAATGGGACAGCCAGGCAAACCATGCGAGTAACGCCATGACAGGGACAAGACCCGGGAACCCGTTGGTAATGATCTGGTTAAGAAATTCCGCTTGCGTGCTCATGTAATGATCTAGAGTACATCCGGATTGTCTGATGCAACGGCTACGGCCTGACTTGGTTTACACGCGCAGTGCATGATATGGGGTGGAATCTGGCGGTGAAACCTCTCCATCCGGTTAACGGGCGTGCGAACCCGCCTGAAAATGCCGAACTTACAGTAATTTGTGCAGACCCGTCGGTCGACGGCCCGGGACCCGCGGCCGGCGCCAGGGTCGCGCACCGCCGTTTACCCTGTTGTGTATATTGCCGATTTTCCTGTCCTGACACGATCCGCTTGACGGAGGTATCGGGTACATTATGTCGGGATCATGATCGGACAGGGCCGCAGATTCGCGCGAACGGACGCAGGACGAACCGGCCTTTGGGTCGAGTTCCTCGGGCTTTATCTCGTTGCGCCGGTGTTGATGGCGCTGGCCGTGCCGCCGGAGCGGATGTTTCCGGCGCTGTTCGCGGTTACGGTTGTCGGAGTGGTTCTGCTCACGCGCACGCCGGGGTTTTCGTGGGCTGAACTGCGGCGGCAGGAGAGCCGGTTCGACTGGCGGCTGATCGGGCTGATCGGTCTTGCGACGCTGGTGACCGGTGTCGTGGTGTTGTGGCTGACGGAGCCCGGGGCGCTGTTTTTCCTTCTGCGGCAGCAGCCGGGGCTGTTGCTGCTGATTCTGTGTCTTTATCCGCTGCTCTCGGCCCTGCCGCAGGAACTGGTGTTTCGGGCGCTGTTTTTCCGGCGCTATGCGCCGATTCTGCCCCGGGGGAAAGCGGCGCTGTGGCTCAATGCAGCAGTGTTTTCGTTCGCGCATCTGATGTACTGGAACCTGCTGGTCGCCGGAATGACCTTCGCCGGAGGACTGGTTTTTGCCCATGTCTACGCCCGCCAAGGCAATTTTCCGCTGGCGGTCGCCCTGCACGCGGTGGCGGGGAACGTGGTCTTTCTGGTCGGGCTCGGAGTGTTTTTCTACTCCGGCAACGTGGTGCGGCCGTTCTGAGCGGCGGATTCGCTCCAGCTGTCCCAGGCTCGGAGCGCCTTGGCGGAGAAGGCGTAGGACGGGCCGCCGCCCATGTAGGTCGCCATGGCGAGGGCTTCGCAGAGTTCGGGGCGGGTGACCTTCAGGCGGATCAGGGCGCGGATGTGAAAGCCGATGCAGCTGTCGCAGCGGGTGGCGATGGCAATTCCGAGGGCCATGAATTCCTTGGTGCGTTCATCCAGCGCCCCGTTGGTTTTCGCCGCCCGGCCCATGGCGCCGAAGGCATGGGCGGTGTCGGGGATCTCGCGGGCGAGGGTGGCGATATTGGCCTCGGTCTCGGCCATGAAGTCGTTCCAGTCCATTCAGGTCTCCGGGAGCTATGGGGTCAGGATCAGAAGTGGAAGCCGCGGGGATAGGCGTGATGGCCGTCGAAATCGCCCTTGCCGATGTCGAGGCCCTGGGACCGCAGCACGGCGTAGGCCATGCAGACATGGAAGAAGAAGTTGGGCAGGGCGTAGAGCGTCGTGAAATCGACGGCGGCCTGTTCGAGATCGGCCTGACCGGCGAGGTGGCGGATCCGCCGGGTCGTTGCGCCGGCGAAATCGGCCGGAGTGATACCGGCGAGAAAGCCGCGAATCTCGGCGCTGCGCTCCCACAGGGCTTCGGGGTCGGTTTCCTCGGTTGAGAGTTCGGGGGCGGCAACGCCGGTCAGCGGACAGATCGTGCGCAGGATGTACCCCTGGGCGGTCCGCAAGTTTTCACCGGCGCTGAGCATATGTGGTGCGAGGCGCTTTTCGAGCAGCAGCCGGGCGCCGGGTCGGGTTGCCAGCGCGTCGATGCGGTCGAGATAGTGGCGGAAGACCGGGACAGTGGCCTGATGGAGGGAGTCGTCGTTCATCAAGCGGGCTTTCAGAAACTGCCGGCGCGCAGGTCGGTGCGCCAGGCGGTGGGGGTGGTACCGGAAAAGTCGCGGAAGGCGGCGTTGAAGGCCGAGAGAGAGGAATAGCCGACACCAAGGGCGATTTCGGTGATCTGGGCATCGGTGCCGGCGAGATCCTCGCAGGCGCGAATCATTCGCATCCGCCGCAGCGCCTGGCCCCAGGTCATGCCGGTCTCGGACTGAAAACGGCGGGCAAGCGACCGCGGCGTGGTGGCCACGGCAGCCGCGACATCGACAAAGCCAATCGGCTGATCGAGACGCTCGGCGGTCCAGGCCAGCGCAGCGCGGACCGGCGCCGAAGACCCCATGGGCATGAATGCGCGACCTGGGGTGGCTGAAAGATCCCAGGTGACGGCGGCAAGGGTCCGGAACAGGGTTGAGGCGAGGGGCGGCTGCGGGTCGGTTTCGCCCCAGAAACGGCAGGCCAGTACCAGTTCGCGGGCCAGGGGGCTGATGTCGAACACACTAAGTCGTTCGGGCGGCGGCGGATAGGCGCTGGCACAGAACAGCACCGAACAGGCGCTGAGCGACCGGGAGAGGGTGACGTGGATCGGTGTGCCGGCGGCGATCAGCGCGGCGCGGGCGGGCGGCAGCGACCATT
This sequence comes from Alphaproteobacteria bacterium, assembly GCA_030432315.1. Classification (GTDB taxonomy): domain Bacteria; phylum Pseudomonadota; class Alphaproteobacteria; order Rhodobacterales; family Rhodobacteraceae; genus Amaricoccus. Next base: position 7,232 of record JAUIHM010000005.1, read on the forward strand.
GCCGGTTGCCATGTTCGAGCCGCATGGTGCCGGCCCGGGCGTAGAGGAGGTAATGCCGCGCCACCTGGAAAGCGGTGCGCGGCATCGCCGGGAAATCCCGGTGCAGGGTATAGGCGTCGGGCGGCGTCATGCGCCGCAGCCTGACGTCATTTTTCCGGGGCGTAAAGCCGGGTCTCAAATCGGCGGCTGACCGGTGGGGTGGTCATCATCGGCCTGAGTGTCGCACTGACTGCGGCGAAGGTGTCAGAGTCGAGCCAGGCCTCGAAGGACTGCGGGCTGTCCCATTCGTGCAGCACCGCCACATGGGTCGGGTCGCCGGTATTGGCGAAGGCGCGGAAGCCGAGATTTCCGGGTTCGGCCCGGGCGGCGGGACCCGTCGTGGCTAGGAAACTGAGGGCGCGGACCTGGTCGGCGGCGGAGACGGTGAAATCGACGATGGCGAGAATCATTTTTCCGGTTCCTGACTGGCTGACGGTGGTGAGTGGTTTTGTGACAGACTCGGCACTGTCATTCACGCGCTGAAATGACAAAAATAGGCTTAAAACGGACAGATTTCCTGAGTTTGTCGTAAATGTTTCACGGGAAACAGACGAAAAGCGGCTTGGGTCACTCAGATATTTCAGTTATTCATGAATTATGGAAACAGAGCTTACGGAACGTTTTGCAACCCTCAGCCACCCGCAGCGGCTCGGCATTTTTCGCCTGCTGATGCGGCGCTACCCGGATTCATTGTCCGCCGGAGAAATCGCGGAAGTGCTGAGGCTGAAGGCCAGCACTGCATCGGTCTATCTCTCGGCGTTGACCCAGGCGGGACTGATCCTGCAGCGGCGGGAGGCGACCCGGATGCTCTACCGGGTCAGCCTCGACGGGGCGCGGGACGTGGTGACGGGGCTGTTTGAAGATTGTTGCCGCGGACGGGCGGATCTCTGCCCGCCGTCGATGGCCGAACCGGCAGGAAGTGGGGAAATGATGTCTGACGGAAAGTTCAACGTGCTGTTTGTCTGTACCGGCAATTCGGCGCGGTCAATTTTTGCCGAAACACTGCTGCGCGACCTGGCGGGCGACCGGTTCAATGCTTTTTCCGCTGGAACGGCGGCGCGGTCGGAACTGAACCCGACGGCTGTCGAGGTCCTGCGCAGCAACGGCCATGATCTTGCGCATCTGCGGTCGAAGAACGTGTCGGAGTTCCAGCAGGCGGATGCGCCGCAAATGGATTTTGTCTTTACCGTCTGCGACCGCGCGGCCAACGAGGATTGCCCGCCGTGGCCGGGCCAGCCGGTATCGGGGCATTGGGGCATGGTCGATCCGGTGAAAGCTACCGGGACCGAAGCTGAACGGCACCTCGCCTTTCGTCAGGCCTATGGCGTGCTGCGCCACAGGATCACGGCATTTGCCGCCCTCCCGCTCGCGGCACTGGACCGGGCGTCGCTACAGCGGCGGATCGACGGGATCGGAGCCGAAGCGTGACCGTCTTTGCCGTGAACGGCCTTGGGCGGATGGGCAAACTGGCGCTGCGGCCGCTGCTGGCGCGCGGTGCGGAAATTGCCTTCGTCAACGATGCCGCCGGCGATCCGGCGATGCATGCGCATCTGCTGGAATTCGACAGTGTGCATGGGCGCTGGGACGCGGAATTCTCCAGCGACGATACGTCGGTGACCATTGACGGGGTCCGGCTGCCGGTATTTGGCGCGCGGCGGATCGAGGACCTTGATCTGGCAGGGGTCGACGTGGTGATCGACTGCACCGGAGCATTCAAAACGGCTGCGACGCTGGAGCCCTACTTTGCGGCCGGGGTGAAGAAGGTGGTGGTGTCGGCACCGGTAAAGGATGGCGACAGTGTCAACCTGGTCTACGGGGTGAATGACGCGGCCTATGATCCGGCGCGGCACCGGATTGTCACGGCGGCGAGCTGCACCACCAACTGTCTGGCGCCGGTGGTCAAGGTGCTGTTGGAAGGGATCGGGATTCGGCATGGCTCGATCACCACCCTGCACGACGTCACCAATACCCAGACTATCGTCGACCGGCCGGCGAAGGATCTGCGGCGGGCGCGCTCGGCGCTGACCAACCTCATTCCCACCACCACTGGCTCGGCAACGGCGATCACGCTGATCTACCCGGAGCTTGCGGGCCGGCTGAACGGCCACGCGGTGCGCGTGCCGTTGCTGAACGCTTCGATCACCGACTGCGTGTTCGAGATGGCACGCGAGACTTCGGTGGCGGAGGTCAACGGGCTGTTCGAGGCGGCGGCGAACGGGCCGCTCAGGGGAATATTGGGTTATGAGACGCGACCGCTGGTGTCGTCGGACTACACCAACGATCCGCGTTCGGGGATCGTCGATGCGCCCTCGACCATGGTGGTCAACGGAACCCAGGTGAAGGTCTATGTCTGGTATGACAACGAGTTCGGTTATGCCCACCGGCTCGTCGACGTGGCGCTGATGGTGGGGGGAAGGCTGTGAAGGCGGGTGCCCTCCAGGCGGTGCGGCCATGACCCAGGCTGAGACGCGGCCGGCGGGTTTTGCCGCCTACATGACGGTGACGGCGGCCTACTGGGCGTTCATGCTGACCGACGGTGCGCTTCGGATGCTGGTGCTGCTGCATTTCAATACGCTCGGCTTTTCGCCGGTGCAGCTGGCCTGGCTGTTTGTGTTCTATGAGATCGCCGGTATTTTTACCAACCTCTCGGCAGGCTGGATTGCCGCCCGGTTCGGGTTGACCTCGACTCTCTATGTGGGGCTGGGCCTTCAGGTTGTGGCACTGATTGCTTTGGCGCAGCTCGACCCGGCCTGGAGCATCGGTCTGTCGGTGCTGTTCGTGATGCTGGTGCAGGGGGCGTCGGGTGTCGCCAAGGATCTGGCGAAGATGAGCTCGAAATCGGCGGTGAAGATCCTCGCCCCTGACAGCCAGGGCGGACTGTTCCGCTGGGTCGCAGTGCTGACCGGCTCGAAGAACGCGGTGAAGGGGTTTGGGTTTCTGCTCGGCGCGGTGCTGCTGGGACTGGTCGGGTTCGTCCCTTCCGTGCTCGGCATGGCGGCGGTGCTGGCGGCGATCCTCGGGGCAGTGGTGCTGCTGATGCCCGCGGGCCTGCCGACCGGGCGCAAGGGCGCGAAATTCAGTGAGGTGTTTTCCAAGAACCGCAACATCAACTGGCTGAGCGCGGCGCGGGTGTTTCTGTTCGGGGCGCGGGATGTTTGGTTCGTGGTCGGCATCCCGATCTATTTCCATGCGGTGCTGTCCGACGGGTCGGCAGAGGGCAACCGGGCGGCGTTCTTCATCATCGGCAGCTTCATGGCCGTGTGGACCATCCTTTACGGCATCGTCCAGGGATGGGCGCCGCGGCTGCTTGGTGCGCGGACCCGGTCGGCGTCGGAGATCATCGCCGGGGCCAGGCAGTGGGTTGCGGTGCTGGCGCTGGTTCCGGCAATGCTGGCGCTGCTGGTCTGGTGGGCGGGGGCGCCCTCCGGCTGGTTGACCGCCGCGCTGATTGTCGGGCTGCTGGTGTTCGGCGGGCTGTTTGCGGTCAATTCGTCGCTGCATTCCTATATGATCCTCGCCTTCACCGACGCGAGGCGGGTGACGATGGACGTGGGCTTCTACTACATGGCCAATGCAGCCGGGCGGCTTTTGGGGACGGTTCTGTCGGGACTGACCTATCAGACCGGCGGCCTGCCGCTCTGCCTCGGTACAGCGGCGATCATGCTGGGGTTGAGTTGGTGCACGGTACGGCAGTTGCACTGAGACGGCCGCTGTCAGGCCTGCGCGGGGTGGCTGAACTGCCCTGATCCCTGCAGAAAATGACTGGATTTCAGTCAAATACATTGAAAACCGGCGGATTTACGCCGCTCTTCGCGCAAAGAGCGGCGGGCGGTGGCATTGCTCACGGCAACGTGAGACATGGTGAATCCATGTGCGCAAACCGACAATTCAGCTCTCGACGGACGGTGATTCTCGTCATCGTTGTCCTGCCGGTCTTGCTGCTGTCGATGGTGCCGCGCGGCTACATGCCGGCGCTGACGGCCTTTGGACCTGGCTTGGTCTGGTGTGGCGGGCAAGGGCCGACAGTGGTTCCGATTGCCCCCGGACATCAGGGCCACGGCGACCCCCCGTCCGCCGCGCATATGGACCGGCACCGAATTGCCGCCGAACCGGTCGGGCCGATCACCGATCCGGCCGGAGCGGCGCGGGATCTTTGCCTGTGGTCGCTGCACATGCATGCGCGGGGCGACCTCGCGCCGCCGCCCGACGCGGCGATCCGAGGGGTCCGGCGCGTTCCCGGGGCCGCGCCCGCGCCGGTGCGCAGATACGCGCAGGTCGCCAAGCTGTCCCGGACGGCCAGGGCGCCGCCGGCATTCGCCTGACGCAACCCCCAATCCAACTCGAACTCTGAAAAGGAGAGGCCCGTGGTCTCAATAAGCCCCGAACGGGTAGCGGCGGAGTCTGCCGTCGAGAAACCCGTTAACAAGTTCTATTTTGCGGCGTGGCGATGGCATTTTTATGCCGGGCTCTATGTCATTCCCTTTCTGATCATGCTCGCCGTCACCGGCCTGACAATGCTTTGGATCAGCGTAATTTCCGGCAGGGATGGAGAATGGATCGCCGTCGAGCCGACTGGCGCACCGCTTGCGGTTGCTGAACAGTCGCGGGCGGCGGTGGAAGCGGTTCCGGGTGGCGCGCTAGTCCAGTATATCGCGCCGCGCTCCGAGTCACTGGCGGCGATATTCCGCGTGGATGCAGATGGGGATGCGGTCATGGTTGCCGTGAATCCCTATACAGCGGAGGTGTTGAAGGAGATGCCGCGCCGGGGAGGCTGGTATGACTTCGTAAGCGAAATTCATGGCACGATCATGCTTGGCGTCACCGGTGACCGAATGATCGAAATTGCGGCATCGCTGACGATGGTGCTGATCGCCACCGGGCTCTATCTCTGGTGGCCGGGTGGTGGAGGGCTCCGCGCCGCGCTTTTGCCGCGTTTTTCCAGCAACGGACGGGCATTGTGGAAGTCGTTGCATTCGACCGTCGGTATCTGGATTTCGGTGCTGCTGGTCGCCTATCTCCTGTCGGGCCTGTCCTGGTCCGGTATCTGGGGCGAAAAATTCGTCCAGGCCTGGAGCACGCTGCCTGCCGAAAAATACGCGGCACCACCCTCCGACAGTCTGCACGCCAGCATGAATCATGCGAACACAAAAGAAGTCCCATGGGCGCTGGAACAGACTCCCATGCCGGCGTCGGGATCGGATGCCGGGACGTCGGGCCTCACGGAGGGGATGGCGCCGACGCTCACGAGCGTTACCGATTTTGCCAGGGAAATCGGCTTCGACGGCCGGTATCAGCTCAATCTGCCAATGGGGAAAGAGGGCGTCTGGACGATTTCGCGTGATTCCATGAGCAACGACAGCGCCAATCCCATGAGCGACAGGACCGTACATATCGACCGGTACAGCGGCAAGGTTCTCGCCGATCTGCGGTTTTCCGACTATTCGGTCTATGGCAAAGGCATGGCGGTTGGAATTGCCCTGCATGAAGGAGACATGGGCGTGGCGAATGTTGCGGTCAGTACCGTTTTCTGTCTTTCGGTGATCTTTCTCAGTGTCAGTGGCATGGTGATGTGGTGGAAACGCCGTCCGGCAGGCGCGCTGCGCCTGGCCGCACCGCCGATGCCGCGCGACCTGCCTCTTTGGCAGGGCGCGGTGCTGGTTGGACTGGCGGTCTCGATCGCCTTTCCGATGGCAGGGATCACCCTGCTGGCGGTTCTGGCGCTGGATACGCTGCTGCTTTCGCGGCTTCCGGCCGTTCGGCGCGCGCTGTCCTGAGCCTGCCGGACAGGGGTGTCCAGAGGGTTCGCGCGAGTCAGACGCGCGGACCCCGACCGCGCATCACCAGCGCGGCGATGAACAGGATCAGGAAGATCACAAACAGAATCTGCGCGATCCCGGCGGAGGCGGATGCAATGCCTCCAAATCCGAAGATTGCGGCGATGATCGCAATGACGAGAAATGTCAGGGCCCATCCAAGCATTTTGGTGTCCTCCATTTTGCATGATGTTCCAGTGTAACGTCGCCGGGAGCCTGCGGTTCCGCGCCCTCGTCTGCACGGCGGTACCGAGGAAACCCCTGCCAGAGGCGGTCAGAGCGGTGCCATGTCGTGTTCCAGCGCGATGCGCAGGTGTTCCCGGGCGCGGCTGACCCGGCTCTTGACCGTACCTACCGAGCAGTGTGCCGCCCGTGCGGCATCGGCGTAGGACATGGATTCGACGCCGATCATGATAAGTACGTCGCTTTGGCTCTTGGGCAGACGGAATATTTCCCGCATGATCTCGCGCAGGAACATGGCGGGTTCCTGGCCGCCGGAGACGGCGCGACTTTCGACATCCACCTCACCGCTGACGTCCCGCCAGCGCTTCTTGCGGCGAATGTCGGACAGGAAACAGTTGCGAAGAATTGTGTTCATCCACGCTGCCTGATTGGTGCCCGGCGTGAAGCTGCCGCGGTTCGCCCAGGCCCGGAGCAGGGTTTCCTGCACAAGGTCGTCGGCAAGGGTTACATCGCGTGCGAGTTTTCTCGCCATCCGCCGCAACATAGGTGTAAGTTCAACGAGTTTCTGCGTAAATCCGTCAGTATCGTTCATGTTGACTTCCTCCTGAGTGTTTCAGACTGGTGTCGCGGACATCACGTATGGTCGGCGACCGGTCCGTTCCAATGCCATCATGGAACCAGGCGGGGGTTCGCCGCATTAAACTGGGACATACGAAATGAACAAATCCACGGGACCCGCCATGCGTGTGCGCTGCAGCGCCTGTCCCCTCCGAAAGCTTTCGTGCTTCGCAGAGTTCAGCGACGCCGAAGAGGCGTTCATGAGTTCGTTCAAGTCAGGGGAGCTTGATGTCGACCGCGGGTCGCCCATCGTCATGGAGGGCTCAAACAGCCCGCACCTGTTCACGGTACTGGAGGGAATGGGCATAAGATACAAGACGTTGGAGGATGGCCGGCGGCAGGTGATCGGCTTCATCATGCCGGGGGATTTCGTCGGTCTCCAGGCCGGTGTGATGGACGAAATGCAGCATTCGGTGGAAGCCTCGACGAAGATGCTGCTCTGCGTTTTCAGGCGGACGGACTTTCACCAACTGTTCCGCGATCTGCCGCAGCGCGGCTATGACGTCAGTTGGCTCGCCGCGCGCGAGGAGCATTTTCTCGGCGATTATCTGCTGAGTGTCGGCCGACGCAGCGCGATGGAGCGGGTTGCGTTCGCCCTCTGGTCACTGCACCGGCGGGCATTCGACCTCGGTCTGGCCAAGGCCACGTCGATGGACATGCCCTTTACCCAGCTTGAACTCGCGGATGCAGTGGGGCTTTCGCTCGTACATACCAGCAAGACGCTGAAGAAACTCCGCGAGCGTGGCGTGGCGGACTGGTCGGACCGCAAGGTCATGATCAGCGACCCCGACCGGTTGCTGGAGATTGCCGGCGTCGACCAGCCGGCGCCGAGGCTGCGTCCCCTGATCTGACCGGGGACCGGGCGGCCCGGCCGGATGTTCCCGCCCCGCCCTGGCCGAACGGCAACGGGGCGCCGCGACGGTTGTCGCGACGCCCCGGTTCGGCATGTCAGCAGGGGTCAGAGACTTCTGGACCAGTCGTCGACTTCGCGTTCGGCTTCTTCCTTGGCGAGGCCGTATTTTTCCTGGACCTTGCCGACCAGCATTTCGCGGTTTCCCTCGATCTGGTCGACTTCGTCATCGGTCAGTTCGCCCCATTTCGCGCGCACCGAGCCTTTGGCCTGACTCCACTTTCCCTTGATCTGATCCCAGTTCATTGCGTTCGTACCTCCTGAATTTGTGTCTGTAGCAACTGGTAAACGCGGGGAGTCGGCGGTGGTTCCGTTGCACCAAGAGCCCGCATGTGTCGGCAGCAATCCACCGATCTCCGCAGGGTTCGCGCAGCGGCCTGACCGGTTGGTTGCCTGAAATCGGTAAAGGTCAGGTGGTGCCGCCAGGCCGCGGGTATCGGTTTGGGGGCCTTAACCGCGCTCGTCGGAGCCCATTTTTCGTTCCAGCCAGCGCACGAAGGTGCTGATGGCGAGCACCAGCACGAGATACTCAAGGATCAGCAGCGTGTAGATTTCCAGCGGCCGGTACTCCGTCACCACCAGTTCGTTGGCGCGGCGGGTCAGTTCCTGCATGCCGATCACCGAGGCGAAGGCGGACATCTTGACGATGTAGATGAACTGGTTGGCCAATGGCGGCAGGATGCGGCGGATTGCCTGGGGCAGGATCACGTAGCGCATGGTCTGGATGTAGTTCAGGCCGACGGTCTGCGCCGCTTCGGTCTGGCCCCTGGCGATCGACTGGATGCCGGCGCGGTAAATCTCGGCGGTGAAGGCGCTGTCGGAAATGGCCAGGGTGATGATCGCGCCCCAGAACGGATCGATCGGGAAACTGATGCCCATGGATTTCAGAACGATCGGCAGGCCGTAAAAGACCCAGAACAGCATCGGCAGCAGCGGGATCGAGCGGACGAATTCGACGTAGATTCGCGACGGTAGACGGATCCAGCGGTTGGCCGAAAGCCCGGGCAGCGCCACGATCAGGCCAAGGAAGATGGAAATGGCTGCGGCGATGGCGGAAACGAGGATGGTGGCGCCCATGCCGCTGATGAGAAATTTGACATTTGTCCAGCCGTTCGGGGTCATCGGGTTGATGACATACCATCCCCAGGAGGTGTTCGAGGCGCAGCCGCCGAGCAGCAGGCAGAGCGAAACCGGCAGCAGCAGGCGCCGCGGATTGCGCGCCCGGCCGCCTGCCGGGTCAGGGATTTCCCTCGGATCGGAACGCGGGTGTTGCGGCATGGACCTGCTCAATGATGAAGGATCTGGGAAAGGAACTTCCGGCAGCGGTCCGAGCGTGGTGCGCTGAAGAAAATTTCCGGCGGGCCGGTTTCGACGATCTCACCGGCGTCCATGAAGATCATGCTGTCGGCAACCCTTCGGGCGAAGCCCATTTCATGGGTGACGACCACCATGGTCATACCGTCCCGGGCGAGGCCCGTCATCACCTCGAGCACCTCGGAGATCATTTCCGGGTCGAGCGCCGAAGTCGGTTCGTCGAACAGCATCACCTTCGGTTCCATGCACAGCGAGCGGGCGATGGCGACCCGCTGCTGCTGGCCGCCGGAAAGTTGACCCGGGCGTTTGTCGGCCTGTTCGGGAATGCGCACCCGGTCGAGATAGTGACGGGCGCGCGCCTCGGCCTCCCTGCGCCCCAAACCGCGCGCCTTTACCGGACCGAGCATCAGGTTTTCGAGCACGGTCAGATGCGGAAAGAGATTGAACTGCTGAAACACCATGCCGACTTCCGAGCGGATCGCCCGGATCGAGGCGGCGCTGTCGGTCAGTTCGATGCCGTCGACGCGAATCGTTCCCGTTTGATGAGCTTCCAGACGGTTGATGCAGCGGACCACGGTTGATTTTCCGGATCCGGAGGGCCCGCAGATCACCACCTTTTCGCCCTGACCGACCGTGAGGCTGATGTCCCTGAGGACGTGAAAGTCGCCGAACCATTTGTTGACGCCTGCCATTTCAATCGCGGGGCCGGTCATGGGATGCCTTTCTGCCGCGCGGCGGGGGCCGGGACGAATTTGCTTGAGGTTACCTTTGGTTTGAACTCTCATTCAAGGCGCAACCGGCCTGCGGCATGGACACGGCCGGATCCCAACAGGAAGAGGTCGGAAATGAAGCATATCCTCACCACCGCTGCAGCTGCCGTGATCGGGTTCGGGCTGGCGACCGGGGCCATGGCGCAGTCGGCGCTGAATGCGATTCTCGACGCCGGCGTGCTCAAGGTCGGCACGACGGGGGACTGGAACCCGATGAGTCTGCGCGATCCGGCGACCAACAGCTACAAGGGGTTCGACATCGACGTGATGACCGAACTGGCGAAGGATCTCGGGGTCGAGGTGGAATTCGTTCCGACCGACTGGAAGACCCTCGTCAACGGCGTGGTGGCCGGGAACTATGACATCACCGGATCGGCCTCGATCTCACCGGCACGGATGAAGGTGGCGGGTTTTTCCGACAGTTACCTCGCGGTGGAGATCTATCCGTTCACCACCGAGGACAAGGTGGAAATGTTCGACGGTTACGAGTCGATCAACCAGCCCGGCGTTAAGGTTGCCACGACGCTCGGCACCACCTTCGAAGGTTTCACCAAGGCCTGGTTCCCGAATGCGGAGATTACCGTCGTCGAAGCCCCGGCCCGCGGCTTTCAGGAGGTGATTGCCGGCCGGGCCGATGTATTTGTGACCTCGAACATTGAAGGAGCGACCCTCACCGACAAGTTCCCGATCGTCCGGGTGCCGGGGGCCGAGCCGCGCGCGCCTTCACCGATTGCCATGCTGATGCCGCAGGACGATCAGGTGTGGATCAACTACGTCAACAACTGGATCAAGGTGAAGGAGGCGGAAGGCTTCTTTGACAGGGTCCGGGCGGACTGGGGGCTTTAGGCCCGACCGCCGGTCGGAGCGGTGCTTTGACCGGCATGAACTCCGGCGGCGGTTCTCGACACGCGGCAAACGGTGAGAGATAAGGCAGGCAAAGCGGCAGACCGGTTCGCGGGAGCCTGGCGCCTGGAAACAATGGAGCTTTGCGTGACACAACCGGTGCAGCTGGCGCATCTTTCTTGGCTGGAAGTGGAGGCGTATCTTACTGAAAACCAAGGGATTCTGCTGCCTGCGGGATCTACCGAACAGCACGGCCCCATGGGTCTGGCCGGCACTGACACGATATGCTCCGAAACGGTGGCGGTCGCGGCGGCTGAACTTTGCGGCGGGCTGGTCGCGCCGGCTCTCGCCTATACGCCCGCACCGTTCAACACCGGCTTTCCCGGTACGCTGTCGCTCTCGGGGCCGGTGTTCGAGGCGATGGCGGCGGAGATCATGGCAGGCCTGTTCAACCAGGGGTTTCAGCGGATCTATGTGGTCAACGGTCACGGCGCGAACATCGAGCCTTTGACCCGGGTAGCGGCCGAGTTGCTGCCCGAGGGTGCGTTCCATCTGCGCAACTGGTGGGATTTTGAGGCGGTGCAGGGGCTGCGCGACCGGCTCTACGGTGCCTGGGAAGGCATGCACGCCACCCCGTCCGAAGTTGCGATCACCCAGCACACACACCGGATCCTGAACCCTGGGCGGGCGACGACACCGCCCGGGCGGCTGTCGCCCGAGTATGTTGCCGCGCATTCCGGGGATCGGCACGGCAGCCCGGAGGAGCATCGGCGCGATTTCCCCGACGGGCGGGTCGGATCGCATTCGGCGTTGGCACGGCCTGAACACGGAATGCAGTTCCTTTCGCTTGCCGCGCGGGCGGTGGCCGATGAATTTCAGCACTTCGCCGCCTGAGGAGGGGATTGGATGCAGGTTCTGACCCCGATCACCCAGGCGCTTGAAGACGGCGCGCTGACCCGGCGGGAACTCAAGGCGCTGATGGCGCGATCCGACCGTCCGGCGCTGATGCGGCTGCTGGCCTGGGTGATGACGCTGGGGGTAACCGGCGGGCTGGTCTGGCTTGCGCAGGACTCGTGGCTGATCTGGCTGGCGATGCTGCTGCACGGCGTGGTACTGGTGCATCATTTTTCGCTGCAGCACGAATGCTGTCACTACACCGCGTTCCGAACCCGGTGGTTGAATGACGTGATCGGCAACATCTGCGGATTTGTCATTCTGCTGCCGAACCGGTTTTTCCGCTACGAACATTGCGATCACCACACCTGGACCCAGCTTCAGGGCAAGGATCCGGAGATGATCGAACTTCCGGTCGGACTTGGAAAATACCTTTGGTACCTGTCGTCGGTTCCCTACTGGAAGGCGAAGTTTTCCGAACTGTTCCGGCATGTCGCGGGTCGCCTGACGGAGGCGGAGCTCAGGTTTTTGCCGAAAGAGGAACATGCGACGGTGTTTTGGGAGGCGCGGCTGATGGCGGCGGCCTATCTGGCAATCTTCGGTTTTTGTTTCGCGACCGGCTGGTGGGGGCCGGTCTGGTACTGGTGGCTGCCGGTGGCGCTGGGCGAGCCGGTGATGCGGGCGATCCGCATGACCGAACATGTGGGCCGGCCCCAGGTGCGTGACATGACCGAAAACACCCGCTCCAATCTGGTTTCCTGGCCGATGCGGTTTCTGTGCTGGAACATGAACTACCATGCCGAGCATCATTATGCGTCGTCAGTGCCGTTTCATGCCCTGCCGAAGCTGCACGCGAAACTGAACGGCTATATTCATGTGGAGCCGCGCGGGTATTTCGGGGCCCATCTCGACATCCTGCGGCAGTTGACCGGGAGGGCTCCGCGCGCCGATGCGCAGGTGCCGCCGGCCTGATGATGCGGGAAAAGACCTGGCGCGACCTGATTGCCGTTGCTGATCTGGAACCCGGCGATGCGACGCCGGTGGCGTTGGAGGGCCGCGAGCTCGCGGTGTTTGACACGCGGGACGGGATTTTCGTCGCCCATGCCCGCTGCACCCACGGAGCGGCCAATCTCTGCGACGGCTATTTCGACGGGCGGCGCATTGAATGTCCGCTGCACCAGGGTCTGTTCGATGCCCGCACCGGTGTTGCACTGGCGGCCCCGGCGCGGGTGCCGCTGCGGATGGTGGAGGCGCGGGTCAGGGACGGACTGGTGCAGGTTCTGCTCTGACCCTGTCGAACCCGGGGAGGCCGATGTCGCGTGAGGGTTCGGCAAAGAGCGCGGCGGCGCAGGGATAGGCGCCAAGGATCGCCGAGCCACCGGGTATCCGTCCGGGATGCAGGATGCCGCCCTGCCAGATTTCAATGCCGTCGACAATGACGGTCGGGTCGATCAAATTCACCGACACCGCTCCTGGGGTTGCTTCGCCGCAGGCATGAAAATGCAGCACCCGCGGATTTCCGAAGGCAGCTCCGCTCCAGCGCTGCCAGTCCGATTCCGCCGGATGCGGAAACGCACAGCCGGGGTGAATGCCCGTGTGCCAGGAATGCACCGTATTTGGATTGACGCCGCAGCGATCGGCAACCCTCGCGAAATGGTCGCGCACCTTCGCCACCGATCGGGGCGGGCCGGTAAATCCGATACCATGCCCGCGGTCGACATGCATCAGCACGGTTCCCTCGAACGTGCAGGCATAGGGCTCGTAATAGCGTGACCCGGTACCGACCACGAAGCCCGGCAGGGCGATCTGACCGGAAAATCCGTCTGCCGCGACCGGCGCATGGATTGGCATCGGAAAGCGGCGGACTGATACGTCTGCCGGCGGAGTTCCGTTTGGCCGGGCGGCGCCGCGCATGTCGGTGCCGTGCGGACAGGTGAGGCGGATCTCGGTCGCGCCGCTGAACATTCGGTCGGCGGCTTGCGCCAACAGATCGAAGGCGCGGTACTGCGCGGTTCCGAAACCGGAGCCGAGCATGCCGCCGTCGAGCGTATAGGCTACGGTTGCCCGACCTCCGCCGATCAGATCGCGAAACCGCATCTGGTCGCCGATGCGGGCGAAGAACACCGTTTGGTCGACCTCTGCCATTGCTTTGGCCAGGCCTGGCGGCAGGCTGCCGGGTTCCGGGTCAAACGGAACTTCCAGCAGCCGGACGGCAGCCCCGACCCTCCGGGCCGATCGGGTGGTCGCGGCCACCACTTCGGCGGCGTAATATTCGAGAGATGCCGGTTCGTGCACGATCAGCAGCCGGTCGCCGGCGCGGAGTCCGGCGCAGTTGACGAGCAGGTTGCAGGCGCCCTGATCGACAGGATTTTCACGGTATTTCATCGCGGAGGCTGCCATTTTCCCTATGTTTAGCTTGACCGCGGGCAACAGGACCATTTGAGTCTCATTAACTGCACCATTAGGTTGCCTAATATGCTGCCAACCCTGCCCTTCACCGCCCTGCGTGCCTTGGAGGCGGTGGTGCGGCTGCGCGGGTTCGGTCGCGCCGCGGAGGAGCTGGGCGTTACCCAAAGTTCGGTCAGCCAGCATGTGAAGGCGCTGGAGGAATGGATCGGCCGGCGTCTGCTGGTGCGCGGCAACCGTGGCGCGGAACCGACCGCGGAGGGACGGCTTCTCGCGGAGGCCGTTTCGGGGGGCCTCGGTCAGATCGCCGAGGTCTGCGATTCCCTTCGGTCGCAAACCCCGCGCGAGAAACGCATCGTTGTCTCCTGCCCGCCGGGCTTCGCCTTCAACTGGCTGTTCCCCCGGCTGATCCGGTTCGACCAGGCGCATCCGGAGATCCCGGTCTCGATCTCGACCGACCCGGAAACGGTCGATTTCAGCACCGGCAGCGCGACTGTGGCGATCCGCTACGGCATCGGCGGCTATCGCGGACTGCATGTGGAGCGGCTGATGGGCGAACGGGTGTTTCCGGTCTGCGCGCCGGTGCTGCTGGAAAAGGAACCAGGGCTGCGCCGGATCGCCGATCTCGCGTTCCACACCTTTCTGCTCGACGAACTGGCGGAAGGGGGTGGCAATCCGCCGACCTGGGAGTTCTGGGCCGAGGAGACCGGCGTCACCCTGCCGAAACCTGAACGGACGCGGCGGTTCGGCCAGGCCAACATGGTGGTTCAGGCGGCCGTCGAGGGCCTCGGCGTGGCGCTGGGGCGTGAGCCGATGGTGGTCGACGCGATGCGCCGCGGTGCGCTGGTGCGGCCGTTTCCCCAAATGGCGGTGTCGCAGTACAGCTACTGGCTGGTCTGCCCGAAAGCGGCGCTGCGTTCGGCGCGGATGCGGCGGTTCCGCGACTGGATCAGTGCCGAGGCGGCGCAGCCCGTGGATCTGACACCGCCGGCCTGACCGGCGCAGGCACCGGCAGCGGGCAGTCAGATCTTTCGGACGAAGAACAGCGCCAGCAGTGCGGGAACCGCCTGGACCCAGAGAATGTTCAGGGAAGCGGTGACGGCGCCAACAAGTCCCGCAACCAGAACGAACAGCAGAAAACAGGTCGCGATCCTGACTTTCCATGCCGCATCGTTGATACGCAGCGACCAGAGCAGCCCTGCGGCAAGAAATCCGTTGTAGAGACCCTGGTTTGCGGCCATCACCCGCGTTGCCTTTACCGTGCCTTCGATCAGGTCTGGTGAGACGGAGTCTCCGAGGAGCTTCGGGCCGAGAGTGTTCCAGAGAAACATCTCCGCGCCGGCGATACCGAGGTGAAGCACCGCAATTGCTGCAACCAGCGTGGTGGCAATGCGTGACATGTCCAATTCCCCGAAAAATCCCCATTATACCACAGACTGCGACGACCGGTGAACCCGGGCTGGACCGTGTCGGTGCCTTTAGGCAGGGCTAATGTCAGGGTTTATTCCAGAGCGATTGCAGGTGCCGGGGCACGGGGCTAGGGTTGCCGCGAACGGAATGGCAATGGGGCGGCACAGGTGTTTCTTCGCAACGCGTGGTATGTGGCTGGCTGGAGCCGGGATTTCGGGCGTCAGCTGACGGCGGCAACCATTCTTGGGGAAGACATCGTGTTTTATCGTCGGGAGGACGGTACGCCGGTGGCGCTGGAAAACGCCTGCCCGCACCGCAAGCTGCCCCTCTCTTCGGGAAACCTGCGCGGCGACCGGGTGGAATGCGGCTATCACGGGCTGACCTTCGACTGTACCGGCACCTGCGTCGTTGCGCCGACCCAGCGCGGCAGCATTCCGGCGCGGGCGCGGGTGCGGTCGTATCCTGTGGTTGACCGTTACCGGCTGCTGTGGATCTGGACCGGCGCTGCCGAGGATGCCGATCCGGACGACATCTTTGAAATAGAAAACTACGACGACCCGGCCTGGGGCTGCACCGACGGCGGGGCGATGGACCTCGACTGCAACTATCTGTGGATGGTCGACAACCTGCTCGACCCGAGCCATGTCGCCTGGGTGCATGTTGGTTCCTTTGCCGGAGCGGGCACAGATGACGGGACGCTCGACGTGACGCGCACCGACCGGGGTGTGGTGGTGTCGCGCTGGATTTACGACCGTCCGCCCTCGCCCTATTACGCAGGCCTGGTGCGGTTTGACGGCAGCTGTGACCGTCTGCAGCATTACGAGATGTGTTTTCCGGCGATCGGGCTGAACAAATCCGTCTATGCGCCGGCGGGGAGCGGCGGGCCGGACAGGCCGCCGGTGCCGGAGACCTATGTCAACATTTCCTACAATTTCATGACGCCGGTTGATGAAAACCGTACCCGCTACTACTGGTTCCAGCATCGCAACACCGACCCGGACGACCGGGAGATTTCCGAGAAGATGAATGCCGGCGCGCTGATGGCGTTCGAGGAGGATCGGGTGGTGCTGGAGCAGGTGCATCGCGGCATGGAAAATCCGGCCAGACCGCCGATCGATCTCGGCCTCGATGCGGGCGCGAAGCTGTTCCGCCTGCACCTGAGCCGTCGAATCGAAGCGGAGCGGCAATGAACCGTCCGGCCCCTCCCGGTCCGCCATCGCGCAGCCGCGATCTGACCACCGGGTCGATCCCCGGGCATCTGCGGGCGCTGGCGGTGCCCGCCGCCGTCGGCATGGTGTTCAGCACGCTCTATAACGTGGTCGACGTGTTTTTCGCCGGACTGGTGTCGAGCGAGGCCCAGGCGGGGCTGGCGATCTCGTTCATGGTGTTTTTTCTGGTGCTCTCGGTCGGCATCGGCACCGCCTCGGCGATGGGGGCGCTGGTCGGCGGGGCAATCGGTGCGAAAGACCAGGCCGGCGCGCGCAGGCTGGCGGTGCAGGGCCTGAGCTTTGGAACGCTTGCCGCAGCAACGCTGTTCGTGCTCGGACAGGCGGCTGCGCCTTCGCTGCTGGCCGTGGTTTCGGAACCTGGCGGCTACCGGGACGCCGCGGTGCAGTACATGCGCGTGCTGCTGTTCGCTTCACCCGGCTTTATCCTCGGTTTCGCCGCCAACGGCGTCCTGCAGGCCCAGGGCGACACCGTGTCGATGCAGCGGGCGATGATCGCCGCCTTTTTCGCCAACGTGATGCTCAACCCGCTGCTGGTGTTCGGCATCCCCGGCCTGATTGGCGGGATTGGCTTCAACGGCATCGCCGTGTCGACGGTCCTCAGCCAGACCGGCGTAATGGCCTATGTGGTCTGGAGGGTGATTGCGACGGGTGTTGCCAAGGCCCCGTCTCTGAAGGAACTTCGGCCCTCCCGCGCCTGTTTTTCCAGGATCCTCGGCCAGATGTTTCCCGCGTCGTTCGCGATGGTGGTGATGATCTCGGCAGGATTTATCGTGCAGTACAACCTCAAATTCTTCGGCGGTGCGGCGGTCGCCGCCTACGGCGTGGCGCTGAGGATCGAACAGCTTGTGCTGCTTCCGGCCCTCGGCCTCACTTCGGCGCTGCTGCCGGTGACGGCGCAGAACCTCGGCGCCGGCCAGGGCGAGCGTGTGCGCGAGGCGCTGCATGCCTGCTGGAAATACGGGCTGATGTTCATGGCACTTGCCTGTCCCCTGCTGCTGGCATTCGCGCCGCAACTGATGTCGCTGTTTTCGGCGGATGCCGAAGTGGTGCGGATCGGTACCTCCTATCTGCGGGTCGACGGCGTGATCCTGCCCGCGTACCTGATGCTGTTTGCCCTCAATTCGCTGCTGGCGGGACTGAAAAAGCCGCTTTGGACCGTGTGGCTCGGCATCTATCGCCAACTGATCGGCGTCGCTATGTTCACCTGGCTCTATGTCGCGGTGCTGGACCTCGGCATTCCGGGGGTCTGGTACGGCGTCGCCACCAGCGTCGTCACCGGGCTGGCTTTGTCGCTGATCGTCGCCCACCGGGTGTCGCTGCCGCTGATCGGCGGCATACTGCTACGGCCGCGCCTGGCTTAGCCATTGTGCCTCCCCGCAGGGGCGTTAATATTCCCGCCGTCTGCGGCAGCGTGTCGGCAGGGCGGGGGAGTGAATGCTGGACCGGACACCGATTATCGATATCCGTGGCGTCAACAAGTTCTATGACGGCTTCCAGGCGCTGACGGATGTCAGTCTGTCGGTGTTTTCCGGCCAGCGCGTCGTCATCTGCGGCCCCTCCGGTTCGGGGAAATCGACGCTGATCCGCTGCATCAACCGGCTGGAGGAGCATTCCTCGGGGCAGCTGATCGTTGACGGCACCGAACTGAACGACGAAACCCGCAACATCCGGGCGATCCGTCAGGAAGTCGGCATGGTGTTCCAGCAGTTCAACCTCTTTCCGCATCTGACCGTGCTTGAAAACCTGACCATTGGCCCGATGCGCGTGCGCAGGGCGTCCCGGCGCGACGCCGAAGCGACGGCGCGAAAGTACCTCGAACGGGTGCATATACCCGAACAGGCCGACAAATACCCAAGCCAGCTTTCCGGCGGCCAGCAGCAGCGTGTCGCCATCGCCCGGTCGCTTTGCATGGAAACCCGGGTGATGCTGTTCGACGAACCGACCTCGGCGCTCGATCCGGAAATGATCGGTGAGGTGCTCGAGGTAATGGTCGAACTGGCGGACTCCGGCATGACCATGATCGTCGTCACCCATGAGATGGGTTTCGCCCGCCGGGTCGCCGATCTGATGGTATTCATGGAAGCGGGGCGGATCGTCGAGACCGCACCGCCGGAGAAATTCTTCACCAACCCCGAGAGCGAACGCTGCCGCGTGTTTCTCGAACAGATCCTGTCCCATTGAGCGATTTTCCGGAAACCTTCGCGCCGCGCGCGCGCCAGTGGCCGTTGCGCCGGGTGCTGCGCTCCGCGCCCCTGTCGCTGGTGTTCTATCTGGCGATTGTCGGCGGCATCGTCTGGCTGGCCCTGCGCGGCTCGGCGTCGATGGGCTACAACTGGCAATGGTACCGGATCCCGCAGTATTTCTATGAGATTACGGATCAGGGGTTTCAGTGGGGTGAGATTCCGATCGGTCTCGTGGCGACGATCGGCCTTTCGACCCTCGCCTTTGCACTTGCGTTGGTGCTGGGCCTGCTGGTGGCGCTGCTGCGGCTGTCGGACCTGGTGGTGGGCAATGCGGTGGCGGTCGGGTTCCTCGAACTGGTGCGCAACACGCCGCTGCTGGTGCTGCTCTATCTGTTCTATTACGTCCTCGGACCGATTTTCAGCCTCGACCGCTATTGGGCCAGTGTGCTCTGTCTCGCGGTGTTCCATGCGGCGTTGATCTCGGAGATTTTCCGCGCCGGCATCCTTGCGGTGCCGAAAGGACAGTGGGAGGCGGCGAAATCGATCGGCATGACCACCGGCCAGGCCTACCGCTGGATCATCATTCCGCAGTCGATCCGCATGATGCTGCCGCCTCTGACCGGCGAGATGGTACACATGATCAAGAGTTCTGCCATCGTCAGCGTCATCGCGGTGGCGGAACTCACCACCATCGGCCGCAACATCATTTCCGACACCTACATGAGTTTCGAGATCTGGTTTACGATCGCAGCCGTATACATGGTCGTGACCCTGGCGCTTTCGGTACTGGTGTCACGCCTCGAACGAAGTTTTACCGTAAAACGATAACAGTCCAACCCCGGCAAGGAGACCCACCATGACCACCAAGCGACGTTTTCTGGGAACCGCCTTCGGCCTCGCGGCAGCAGCACTTCTGTCGTTTCCCGCCTTTGCCCAGAACGCCTCCCAGGCGCTGTCGAGCGAAAGCGTTATTGAGGCGATCAAACAGCGTGGGGCAATCAAGATCGGCCTGTCGCTGTTCACGCCGTGGTCGATGCGCGACAAGAACGGCGAGCTGATCGGTTTTGAGCTGGATGTGGGCCGCAAGCTCGCGCAGGATATGGGCGTCGAGGCGGAATTCGTGCCGACCTCCTGGGACGGCATCATTCCCGCCCTGGTTTCCGGCAAGTTCGATGTGATCATTTCCGGCATGTCGATCACGCCGGAACGCAACCTGACGGTCAATTTCTCCGATCCCTACGCGTTTTCCGGTGTCACCATTCTCGCCAACAAGGCGATGACCGAGGGCTTTTCCGAGGAGGATTTCAATTCGCCGGACGTGACCTTCGCCGCCCGCAGGGGCGCAACCCCCGCCTCGGTGATCGCCCAGCTGTTCCCGGATGCCGAACTGCTGCTGTTTGATGAGGACGGGGCCGCGACCCAGGAGGTTCTCAACGGCAATGCCCACGCTACCATGGCATCGGAGCCGACGCCTTCGGCCGAATTGCGCAAATATCCCGACGTGCTCTCGATCCCGTTCAACAAGACCTATCTCGCGACCGGCGAGGCCTTCGCCATGCGCAAGGGCGATCCGGACGCGGAAAACTTCTTCAACAACTGGATTGCGGTAAACTGGGCCAACGGCTTTCTCGACCTGACCAACGACTACTGGTTCCAGAGCGATGAATGGGCGCCGCTGGTCGACCAGTAGCTCCAGACGCGGCGGGAGGCCGGAGAATGCAGCGAAAACGCCGGCGCCTGCACTGGCTGGATTTTGTCATTGTCGGGGTTCTCGCCGCCTTCGTGTCCTTTGTGTGGTTTCGCATCGAGGGCACGCTGAACTACAGGTGGAACTGGGGGATCATCCCCAACTACATCCTGCGATATGATGCGGAGGATGGCCGGTGGGTGGCGAACCTGCTGCTGCAGGGGCTGATCACCACGGTGCGGGTCTCGATCTATGCCGGGATTCTGGCGTTGATCCTCGGCACCGTCCTCGGCATTGCCCGCTGCGCCACCAATCTGACGGTACGGATGCTGGCCCGCACCTATCTTGAGGTGCTGCGCAACATCCCGCCGGTGGTGGTGATTTTCATCTTCTATTTCTTTTTGTCCGAACAGCTTGTCGCCGCCTTCAACATCGAGGGCTGGGCCCGTGCCATCGCCCGCCAGGAAAACAGCGGTGTCTGGGAGTTTTTCTTCGGTGACATGCGGCGGTTTCCGTCGATGATCTCCGGGGTGATCGTGCTGGCGCTGTTCGAAAGCGCCTTCGTCGGCGAAATCGTCCGCTCCGGCATTCAGTCGATCGAGCGCGGCCAGTCCGAAGCCGCCAGGTCTCTGGGCATGACCTGGGTCGACGAAATGCGTTTCATCATTCTGCCCCAGGCGCTGAAGCGGGTGGTGCCGCCGCTGGCGAACCAGTTCATTTCGCTGGTGAAGGACAGTTCGATCATCTCGCTGATCTCGGTTCAGGAACTTACCTACAAGACGGTGGAACTCGTCGCCTCGACCCGGGCGATTTTCGAGGCCTGGATCACCACCGCAGGCCTCTATTTCGTGCTCTGTTTCAGCCTGTCGATGCTGTTTCGCCGGCTGGAGCGCGACGCTTCCCGCTAGCCGGCGAACGACCGCTCGAAGAGTTCGCGAAACCCTTCCTCGGTCATCTGGCGCGGATTGGTTGGCGTCGAATGGTCGGCCATTGCCGCCCTGCACATCGCCGGAATGATGTCGGGCGTGAGCCCCATTGCCGCAAGGCTCGCCGGCATGCCGATATCCCGGTTCAGCGCCTTGACCAGCGCCGCCAGATCGGCGGACGAATCGACACCCAGAGCCTTGCGGATACGGTCATATTTCGTGCCCGCGTGATCCTGGTTCCAGGTCAGAACGTGCGGCAGGATCACCGCATTGAGCGTGCCGTGATGCGGATTGACCGACTTCACCGAGCCCAGCGGATGCGACATCGAATGCACCGCCCCGAGCCCCTTCTGGAAGGTCAGCCCGCCCTGGAGCGATGCCATCATCATCTCGCTGCGCGCCACCCGGTCTGAGCCGTCCCTGACCGCGCGGCGGATATGCAGCCACCCCCGCACCAGCCCGTCGAGGGCAATTGCCTCGGCCACCGGATTGTCCTTCGGGCTCAGAAACGTCTCGAAACAGTGGGTCAGTGCGTCCATGCCGGTCGCGGCCGTCAGACCGGCGGGCAGGCCAAGGGTCAGTGCGGGGTCGCAGATCGCCCGGCGCGGGATCAGATGCGGGCTGATCAGCCCGAGCTTGCGCCCGTCCGCGACGGTCAGCAGCGATGCCCGGCCAACCTCGGCTCCGGTGCCCGAAGTGGTGGGAACGGCGATCACCGGCACCACCGCATCGGTGATCCGGGCAAGCCCGCCTTCGATCACCGCATATTGCGACAGCGGTCCCTCATGGGTTACGCGCAGTGCCACCGCCTTGCCGAGATCGATCGGCGAACCTCCGCCAAGCGCGACAATTCCGTCGCAGCCGCCGGCGCGGTAAACTTCTGCCGCCGCGTCGCAGGCGGCTTCGGTCGGGTTGGAGGGGGTGCCGTCAAACACCGCCGTATCCTTCGGCAGCCTGGCCAGCACCTGGTCCACAAGGCCGGTTGCCCGAAGTCCGGCATCGGTGACCAGCAGCGGCTGTTTGATGCCGGTCGCGGCCAGTTCCTCCGGCAATACGTCGACCGCGCCCTCGCCAAAGCGGATTGTCGTCAAATACTGGATCGTAGTGACACTCATGGCGTTCATTCCCTGAAGGTTTTTGGCAGAAAGGCCGTACCGGCCGGTTTGGCGCGAGTATGGTCAAAACCGCAGCACTGGCAACCGCTTCCGCAAGCCTGTAGCCTGCCGCAGGCAAACGGAGTCGCGGCGTGATGGACGGACAGGACAGTGCGGGGTCTGCACCTTCGGTGACCGGCGGCAACACGAGGCCACTGCTGGCCAACGGCGCTGCCCGGGCCATATTCCTCGACCGCCATGCGCTGGCCGAAGCACCCACCGGCGCGGCGCGCGGTGCGGCGCTGCAGACGCTGATCGAGCGTATCGGCTTTGTACAGATCGACAGCATCAACACCGTCGCCCGCGCCCATCACATGATTCTCGCCGCCCGGCGGCAGAGCTACCGCCAGGAGGCCCTTTCCCCGCTGCTCGAGCGCGACCGCAGCCTGTTCGAACACTGGACCCACGACGCGGCGATGATCCCGATGCGGTTCTTTCCGCGCTGGCAGTTGCGTTTCGCCCGCAATGAGGCGCAGTTGGCCGACCGCTGGAAAACCTGGCGGCGGGAGGGATACGCGGACAGGTTCGAGGATGTGCTGCGGCATATTTCCGATCATGGTCCCGCCTGCTCGGCCGATGTGGGCGAAGACGAGGAGCGCAGTTCCGGGGGCTGGTGGGACTGGCACCCGTCCAAAACCGCGCTCGAATTTCTCTGGCGCACCGGCGCGCTGTCCGTCACCCGCCGCGACGGTTTTCGCAAGGTCTATGACCTGACCGAACGGGTGATTCCAGCCGAGTACCTGACGCAGCAGCCGGATCCGGAGGAGACCATCGACTGGGCCTGCCGCAGCGGGCTGGCGCGGCTTGGCTTTGGCACTTCCGGGGAAATTGCCGCCTTTTGGGCGCTGGTCACCCCGCAGGAGGCGAAGACCTGGTGCCAGGAGGCGCTGCGGCGTGGCGAGATCATCGAAATTGACGTCGAATGCGCCAGTGGCCGCTGCAGGCGGGTTTTCGCGCTGCCGTCGGTTCTTGATGAGGTGCCACCTGTTCCGCCGGCGCGCGTGCGCATCCTCAGCCCGTTCGATCCGGCACTGCGCGACCGCAAACGGGCGGAGCACCTGTTCGGCTTTCACTACCGGATCGAGGTGTTCGTGCCGGAAGCCAAACGCCGGTACGGATACTACGTGTTCCCGGTGCTGGAGGGCGACCGGCTGATCGGCCGCATCGACATGAAATGCCGACGCGGCGACGGCGCGCTGCATGTCCGCGCTTTCTGGGCGGAGCCGGGTGTGCGGATCGGCAAGGGCCGTTTGCAGCGGCTGCGGTCCGAACTTGACCGCATGGCCCGTTTTGCCGGATCGGACGGGACCACCTTCGAGGCCGACTGGCTGGATCGGGAGGTGCCGCCTTCGGTCGCCGGTTGAGTGGCGCAAAATTGGGTGTAGGGTGCGTCAGGGCAGGAGACCGGACGCAAGCAGCACTCCCGCCGACAGCAAAACCAAAACCGGCGTGGAGGTGCCCCCATGAAGATGACAACCGAAGAGGCGTTTGTAAAAGTTCTGCAAATGCACGGGATCGAACATGCGTTCGGCATCATCGGATCGGCTATGATGCCGATATCCGATCTGTTTCCGAAAGCCGGGATCACCTTCTGGGACTGTGCCCATGAGTGCAATGCCGGCATGATGGCCGACGGTTTTACCCGCACCACCGGGCAGATGTCGATGCTGGTGGCGCAGAACGGTCCGGGCATCACCAATTTTGTTACACCGGTCAAAACCGCCTACTGGAACCACACGCCGCTGCTGCTGGTCACGCCGCAGGCCGCCAACAAGACCATCGGCCAGGGCGGGTTCCAGGAAGTCGAACAGATGAAACTGTTCGAGGACATGGTCGCTTACCAGGAAGAGGTGCGCGATCCCTCCCGCATCGCCGAAACCCTCAACCGGGTCATCATGGAAGCCCACCGTGCCTCCGCCCCGGCGCAGATCAACGTGCCGCGCGATTTCTGGACCCAGGTTGTGGATATCGACCTTCCCGGCATCCTTGAATTCGAACGGCCCTCCGGGGGCGAGCAGGCGATCGCGGCGGCGGCGGATCTGCTCAGCGACGCCAAATTCCCGGTCATTCTCAATGGTGCCGGTGTGGTGCTGTCGGGCGGCATCCCCGCCTCCGTCGCACTTGCCGAACGGCTCACGGCTCCGGTCTGCTGCGGCTACCAGCACAACGACGCCTTTCCCGGCAGTCATCCGCTGCATGCAGGCCCGCTTGGCTACAACGGATCCAAGGCGGGGATGGAACTGATTTCGAAGGCTGATGTGGTGCTTTGTCTCGGTACGCGGCTCAATCCGTTCTCCACCCTGCCCGGTTACGGCATAGACTACTGGCCGACGGACGCGAAAATCATCCAGGTCGACATCAATCCCGCCCGGATCGGACTGACCAAGAAGGTCACCGTCGGCATCGTCGGCGATGCCCGCAAGGTGGCCGATTCCATCCTCGCCCGACTCTCGGACACGGCTGGCGACGACGGCCGCGACGCGCGCAAAAACCTGATCGCCCAGACCAAATCCGCCTGGGCCCAGGAACTCAGTTCGATGGATCACGAGGAGGACGACCCCGGCACCACCTGGAACGAACGTGTCCGCGCCCGCCAGCCCGACCATATGAGCCCGCGCAAGGTCTGGCGCGCGATCCAGGCTGCCCTGCCCGCCGATGCGATCATTTCATCGGATATCGGCAACAACTGTGCCATCGGCAACGCCTATCCGTCGTTCGAGAAGGGCCGGAAATATCTCGCCCCGGGCCTGTTTGGTCCGTGTGGCTACGGCTTCCCGTCGATCGTCGGCGCCAAGATCGGCAACCCGGATACGCCGGTGGTCGGTTTTGCCGGCGACGGTGCCTTCGGCATTTCGATGAACGAGATGACCGCCTGCGGCCGCGATCCCTGGCCGCCGATTACCATGGTGGTGTTCCGCAACTACCAGTGGGGCGCGGAAAAGCGCAACACGACGCTGTGGTTCGATGACAATTTCGTCGGCACCGAACTTAGCGAAGACGTGACATACGCCGGCATTGCCCAGGCCTGTGGCGTCGAGGGGGTTCAGGTGACGACCATGGACCAGGTGACCGACGCCCTGCACGCGGCGGTGAAACGGCAGATGGAGGACAAGAAGACCACGTTCATTGAGGTGGTGCTGAATCAGGAACTCGGCGAGCCGTTCCGCCGCGACGCGATGAAACGTCCGGTGTCGGTGGCGGGCATTGATCCCGCCGACATGCGCCCGCAGCGCCGCGCCTGAACCGGTCGCCGGTGAAGCCCGCGATGTTGCGAAGGATCGCAGGTCCGGAACCCGTCGCGGGCGTCACCCGGTTTGTCCGTGCCAACGGCTACGGGGTACTGGTTTCCCTGATCGTCGCGGCGGCGGCCCGATTTCTGTCCGAGCATTACGGCGCGCCACCGATGCTGATGGCGCTGCTGCTCGGCATTGCCCTGCACTTCCTGGCCGAAGAGGGGCCCTGCGTCGAAGGGATCGCCTTTGCCTCCCGAACCGTGCTGCGGATCGGGGTCGCGCTTCTCGGGGTGCGGATCAGTCTCGAACTGATGCTCGATCTCGGGGCGGAGTTGATCGCGACGGTGGTGGCGGCGGTGATCTGCACGATCCTGTTCGGTCTGCTTGGCGCACGTCTGTTGGGACGGGGCTGGCGGTTCGGGCTGTTGACCGGGGGAGCGGTGGCGATCTGCGGCGCCTCGGCGGCGATCGCGATTTCCGCGGTATTGCCGAAGAACGAACATTCCGAGCGCAACCTGATTTTCACCGTGCTGGCGATAACCGTGCTCAGTACCGTGGCGATGATCTGCTATCCGATCCTCGGCCGCAGCCTCGGTCTCGACGACCCCGGCATCGGCCTGTTTCTCGGCGGCACGATCCACGACGTGGCCCAGGTGGTCGGTGCGGGCTTCTCCGTCTCCGAGAGCGCCGGCGAGGTTGCCACGCTCGTCAAGCTGATCCGCGTGGCGATGCTGGCGCCCGTGGTGGTGGTGATTTCGCTGACCGTCCGCCGGCAGGCGGGTGCAGGCGCCGCGGGCGGACCCCGTCCTCCGCTGCTGCCGGGGTTCGTCGCCGGGTTCCTGGCACTTGCCGCCCTGAACTCCGCGGGCATGATCCCGACCCCCTTCCTGTCGGCGCTGGCGGGACTGTCCGGCTGGGCGCTGCTGACGGCGATCGCCGCAGTCGGGATGAGAACCTCGCTGCGCCGGATTGTCGATGTCGGCGGTCAGGCGATCGCGCTGCTGCTGGCGGAAAGCCTGTTCATAGCCGTGTTCGTGCTGGCGGGACTGGCATTGCTCGAGGGCTGAGTCTGCCCGGATCAGTCCCACTGCACCGAGGCCAGCAGCGTCCGGCGTGCCGACTGCAGATGCACGTCGAACGCGGCCCGCGCCGCCGCAGGATTGCCCGCTTTCATCGCCGCGATCACAGCCAGATGTTCGCCGACGGCGGTATCGTTGCGGTCCTTTTCATCGGCCTTGTTCCAGCGGTAATGATAATGGAAGATCACTGACACCAGCTTGAAGAAGTCGTCGACGAACCGGTTCTGCATCCGCGCGATCCAGACGTGGTGAAACCGCTCATCGAGCCGCGGGAACCGCAGGTATCCGCTCCCGATGTCGCTGCTGATCTGCCGGTGTTCCGCCTCAAGCAGCAGCACCTCACGCCAGGTCTCTCCGCCCGGCCCTTCCGCCAGCATTGCGTCGAAAGCGCGGGTCTCGAACATCTCGCGCACGTCGAACAGTTCAATGGCGAAATCGCGGGTGAAGCCCTTCAGCACCCAGTGCCGGTTCGGTTCCTTTTCGATCAGGCCAAAGCGTGAGAACCGGATCAGGAATTCACGCACCGCCGAGGTCGAGGTGCCGAATTCGCGGGCAAGGTCGCTCTCATGCAGAATTGTATCCGGTGCCAGATCGCCGCCCAGCACGTACTCCATGAAGGCCTCTTCAACCCGCCGGGCCGCGGGCAGGGTTTCTTCGACAGAATAGTAATCCGTTGCGGTTGGCAGGCGCAGAACCGCCTTGGTCCGGCCCTTCCAGCGGATGATCCCCGAGCGGTCGAGATTTTCCAGCACCGCCCGCACGGTTGTGCGGGAGATCCCCCATTTTTCCGCAAACTCGGTTTCCGGCGGCAGGTTGCCGCGCGGACCCGCTTCCGCCAGCCAGTCGAGACAGCGGTTGTAGGTTTCCTTGTAGACGGCGTTTGATCTGGACATCGCTCTTCCTGCCACCCGGACCGGGAGCGCGGGGACTAACCCGCGGGCATTTCTATCATGACCTTGAAGGTCTCGCTGCGGTTGCGTTCCCACCAGTCAAACGACTGGTCGGCTTCGTTCCACGGGAACACCTGCGAAATCAGCCTTTCGCCGGTTTGCGGGTTTTGTTCGAGGAACCGGATCACCGCCGCGAAATCCGCCCGGGTGGCGTTGCGCGAGCCGAACATGTCGAGCTCCTTGAGATTGAACAGCGCGGTGTTGTAGCTGACCTCGGATTTGGCGTAACCCACGTAGACCACCCGTCCGGCAAAGCAGGCCATGTCGACCGCTGCCCGAAAGGTCTCCGGCAGTCCCACCGCCTCCAGCACCAGATCGGCGCCCTCGCCACCGGTCAGGGCGGTAACCGCTTCTCCGGCATCGCTTTCAGTCGGATCAATCACATGGGTTATGCCAAGTTCGAGCAGTTCGGCGTGTTTGGGCCGGCTCGGCTCCACCGCAATGACCGTCGCGCCGCGTTCCTTCGCTGCCAGCATCGCGCCGACACCGATCATGCCGCCGCCCAGCACGACAACCGTTTCACCCTCGGTCACCGAGCCGCGCGCCACCGCGTGAAACCCGACCGACAGTGGTTCGACCAGCGCCAGCAGCGGCGCGTCCAGCGTTTCGTTGACGATCAGCCGGTCGTGATGCACCACCAGGAAATCCGACATGCCGCCGTCCTGCTGCACGCCGAGGGTCGCGTTGTGACGGCAGGCATTCACCCGCCGTTTGCGGCAGGCGGAACAGGTGCCGCAGGTGGTATAGGGGATCACCACTGCGCGGGCGCCGGGGGCAAACTGCGGCGGGACACCACTGCCGGTCTGTTCGATTACGCCGCCGATTTCATGTCCGGGAACGCGCGGCAGGCGGGCGAGCGGATTGGCGCCGCGCCAGGTGTTGAGATCGCTGCCGCACAGACCGACGTGGCGGACGCGCAGCTTCACAAGGCCCGGTCCGGTCACCGGATCGGGCACGTCCCGAAACTCGGTAGCCCCCACGTCGCTTATCACCAGTGCCTTCATCTGCCGCGTCCTTTTCCCATTTCCGCCGGTCATCGGCCTCGGTGCGGGATTGTCGGGCCGAACAGTGCGGTGCTAGAAGACCCTGAGGGGCGGGTCCACGTCGCGACCGGTCCAGACTGCGGGTCGGGCCCTGCCACGAGTCGCGTACCTACAAAAACGTGCAGTCCGCCGTCAATGTACTTTAAGGAAGAAGTACATTGACGGCGGAACACCGCCCAGCGATACCGGCGGCCGGACCGAAACCGGGTTCAGCCAGCCGCATGACCAGCCGGAGACCGAAAATGACCGCAGCCAAAACGCCGATCCTCCAGTTTGGTACCAGCCGTTTCCTTCAGGCCCATGCCGACCTTTTCATCGATGAGGCGCTCGCGGAAGGTTCCGCGCCAGGTCCCGTCACCGTGGTTCAGACCACAGGTGACGCCTCACGGGCGGGCCGGGTCAAGGCGCTCGCAAATCCGAACGGCTACCCGGTGCGCATCCGCGGGCTGGAAAACGGCCAGCCGGTTGACAGGACACAGACCGTCCGCTCCATCCGCCGCGGGCTCAGCACCGCAACGGACTGGGATGTGGTCGTGGGCCTGATGTGTGGCGAGATAACCCATGTGATCTCCAATACCGGCGAGCGTGGTTTCGAGCCTCAGCCTGCCGATCTCGGCAGCCGGTTCGACCAGGCGATGTCCTATCCGGCGAAGCTCCAGCTTCTGCTGCGGGCCCGCTACCAGGCGGGGGAAAAGCCGTTGCAGATCTTTCCCACCGAACTGGTCGAACGTAACGGCGACGTGCTGCGGGCGCGGATTCTCGAACTGGCAGCTACCGGCGACGGCGCCTACACCACCTGGCTGAAAACCCGGGTGATCTGGGCGAATTCCCTTGTCGACCGCATCGTCTCCGAACCGGTTGAGCCCGCCGGGGCCGTCGCCGAGCCCTACGGCCTCTGGGCGATCGAGAAGGCACCTGGGCTGATCCCGCCCTGCACCCATCCGATGGTCCGGCTTTTCGACGATCTGAACAAGCCCCTGTCGCTGAAACTGTTCATTCTCAATCTCGGCCATACCTGTCTGGTGGACGCCTGGAAAAAGGAGTCGAGGGGTGTGGAAACCACCCGCGCCCTGATGGACATCGACGAGGTGCGGGAAAACCTCATCGACCTACTAAAGACCGAAGTGCTTCCGGGTTTCGCCGCCGCCGGGATGGGCGACGATGCCGCCGCCTATCTTGAGACCACCATTGAACGGATCCGAAATCCGTATCTCGACCATTATCTGCGGGACATCGCCGTCAATCACGACAAGAAGATCGAGTTCCGGATTCGGGCCTTCATCGCCTGGGCCGCGGCGGCCGGCGACACTACGCCCAAACCCCGCCTCGAAGCGATCCTGGCCGGACGGTGACCGGCCGGGCCTTGCGCCGGGTCAGGTGAATCCTTCCGTTTCGATCTGAAGCACCGTCCCGCAGTGCTTGCAGTGCACCGCGTCGGGATCGTGCAGGGTCAGGCCGCATTCCGGGCAGGGATGGCGCACCTTGGTCGGGCGGAACAGCACCTGCGCCAGCCGCAGGAACAGCGTCACCCCGAAGATCATCACCGCGACGGAGATCATCCGCCCGGGCGTGCCATCGAGGGTCACGTCGCCGAAGCCGGTAGTGGTCAGGGTAGTGACGGTAAAGTAGAGCGCATCCGCATAGTTTTGGATGTCAGGGTTGATGCTGTGCTGCGTGAGGTAGATCACGCCGGTCATGATGAAGAGAAAGACCATCAGGTTGATCGCCGCGATCACCACCTCCTCGTTCCGGCGAAAGAATTCGAAGTCCCGCCGCAGCTGCGCGACCAACTGATAGGTGCGCAGCAACCGCAGCGTGCGGATGATCCGCAGGAACCCGACTCCTTCGCCAAACAGCGGCAGCAGAAACGATACGATCGCCGCAATGTCGGCAAGCGTGAACGGACTGAGGAAATAGCGCGTCCGGTTCGGTGCGATCACCAGCCGCGCGGTGAAATCCGCCAGGATCACCAGGCCGAACACGAGGTCCAGGAACTCGATCACCATGCTCCTCGGCAGAAACGAGCTGACGATTACGAAAGCGACTGTGACACAATCGAAGATCAGCAGCGTGTAGCGGAACCGGTGTGCCCGGTCGCTTTCACCTTCGTAGAGTTCGCGCAGCCGCACGACCGCGCCGCCGGTCTTGCCGTTCTGAACGCGGGCGTCCGTCACAGTCCTTCCTCCCGTTCCTGCCGCGACCGGCAGCCGACGGCCTTTCATGCCCGACACTCCCGGCAGTTCACACTGGAGCCGGGGTGCCCGCGCCGGCCGTTACTGGCTGACGGGCAACGTCGCCGCCCGGCTCTGTTCCTCGTCGCTCAGGCGGTGCAGATGGGCGATGAAATACCGCATGTGGGCATTGTCCACCGTGCTTTGCGCCGCGGCCTTCCACGCATTGTAGGCCTTTTCGTAATTTGGGAAGATGCCCACCACGTCGATTTCCTCGACATTGCGAAACTCGTTGCGTGACGGATCCACCAGTTCACCGCCAAATACCAGATGCAGTCTGTGCGCCATGGGCTGTCTCCTGATTACCCGCTCCACATGCTCCCCCCATAGGACAATCGGCCCCGGCTGGCAAAGGTTCCGGGGGCGAAAATCCCAGGAAAACACTGCCTGCTCCGGGTTTGGCGTTCCAGGATGCGCTGATACGGCTATGGTGATGCAACCTTCATCACATTCACAGGGTGCCAATGTCCGTATTCTTTCGCCCCCAGGCCGCCAGAAGCCCTTCGGAACCCCATCGTGCCGCCACGCCGCTCGAACTTCTGTTTGATCTGGTGTCGGTGGTTGCCATCGCCGCCGCCGCCGCCGGGCTGCACCATGCGATTGCCGAAGCCCATGCGGTCGACGGCATCTTCGGCTTTCTGATGGCGTTTTTCGCCATCTGGTGGGCCTGGATGAACTACACTTGGTTCGCGTCGGCCTATGACAATGACGATACGCTGTTTCGGCTGCTGACGATGCTGATCATGGCGGGTTCGCTGACCATGGCGGCGGGGATCGGCGACATGTTCACCACCCATGATCTGACCATGCCGGTCGCAGGCTACATCATCATGCGGATCGGCATGACCGCGCTGTGGCTGCGGGCGGCGCGGCACGATCCTGGCCACCGGCAAACCGCGCTCCGCTACGCCGTTGGCATCGTCCTGGTACAGCTCTACTGGGTGGTGTTCCTGCTGGCCCAACCGCTGGGCAACGGCATGACCTACGGTCTGTTTTTCCTCGGCGCAGTTCTCGAAATGGCGGTGCCCGCCCTTGCCGAACGGCGGAGCACGACCCCCTGGCACAGGCACCACATCATGGAACGCTACGGCCTGCTGACCATCATCGTCCTCGGAGAAACCCTGCTTGCCGTCTCGATGGCACTGCAGCAGTTCGATCTCGCCGCCAACGGTGCCGCGTTCCTGCGCATTTCGGTTTCCGCGCTGGTGATCGTGTTTTCCATGTGGTGGCTCTATTTCGCCCGCGAGGAACATCTGCCGACCAACGATCTCAACCGCGCCTTGACCTGGGGCTACGGCCATTTTGTGATTTTCGCTTCTGGCGCGGCGGTGGGCGCCGGGTTTGCGGTTGTGGTGGACATCGCCGCTCACCATGCGGAGGTATCAGTGCGGACCGGACATTATGCCGTCGCCGTTCCCGTCGCGCTGTTCATGACCGGCCTATGGCTGGTGCGCGACCGGTTCGGCCTCGCCGAGCCCGCCAGGCTCGTTCTGCCGGCGTTCGCGCTGATTCTGCTTGCGGTGCCGCTCACGCCGTTCGGTCTGGAAGGCACCGCGCTGATGACGTTGCTCGCGGTTCTGGTGCGCAGCAATCTCGCCCGGGCGGCGGCTGGCGCCGCGCCCGCTCAATCCTCGCTCCGCCATCCGTCGCCGCCGCAGTAATAGCGATACCGGGCCTGCTGCCGAAATCCCCCGGTGTCATCATCTGCGGCCATGCGCCGGATTTCAACACGGCCGCGCTCGATGTCGAGCATTGCAAAATCGTTCGGCTCGCCGCGTACCCGCGTCGAAAGCCCGGTGCCGCAGTGGACCTGCAGGGTCATCGACCTGTTCTTGCGGACCACGAACGGCTCGACGGTCCAGAGATGCAGATGCCCCGACAGGATCACATGTGGACCGCAGTCGGACCAGCGGTCCAGCGCCGCGGCAGCGCCGATCATGATCTTCTTGGCTATTTCCGGATGCTGGTGAAACGGATGATGCGCCACCACGATCACCGTCCTTTGACCGCTTTCCCGCTTCAGGATCTCCGCAACCCGCGAAACCTGCGCTGTGGTGATCCTGCCGCGCTGGTGATGCCAGCGCGACGTCGTATCGAGTGACACGATCCGTGCGTCCGGCAGGTGCCGATCCGGCTCGGTGTCGCCGTGGATCCAGCGCCGGTACGCCTCCCGCGGCCAGAGAACACGCGCCGGAAGATTGAACAGCGGTATGTCGTGGTTGCCGGGCACCGCGATCCAGTCCCGGTTCAGGGCGCGCAGAAAGTCCCTCGCCATGCGGAACTGCGCCGGCCGCGCCCGTTGTACAAAATCCCCGGCGATCACCACCAGGTCCGGGTCCTCCTCCGCGACCGCGTCGAGAAGCGGCTGGACCAAGTCGGGGCGGGCGCGGCCAAAATGCAGGTCTGTGAGAAGGGCCAGCCGCATCAGCCCGTCGTGCCGGCGGTGCGCCGGGGCACCTTGACCGTCACGGCATTGCTGCGGATGCAGAAGTGAAAAGGCCCGTCCATCGACTGTTTTTCCCCGTCACGGGCGACCAGTCTGCGCCCGCGTTTCGTTTCGATCAGAATGTCCCGGCCGACGAGCAGTCGATAGTCAACGTCCCGCCGTACACCGCCAAACAGGATCTTCACCGCCCGCCACAGCAGCATAATGCGACCCGAATCCGGAGCGAGGAACAGTGCGAGCTTGCCCTCGCGCACGGCATCGACCCCGTCAAACCCGTACTGTTCCAGCTGATAGGCGCTGCTCGCCACGAACGCCATCGGCGAACGGACCTGGCAGGCTTCGCCGTCGACGGTGATCCGCATGCTGAGCGGACGGTAGATCGTCAGCATCGCCACGATCACCGACCAGTAGGCGGCGATCCGGCTGCGGCCCCAGCGGCGGTAGATGCCTTCGCGCACGCCGAGCACGGCGGCGTAGGCGCCCAGACTGGCGTTGTTGAGAAAGACGTGTCCGTTGACCTCTCCCACCGCCAGCGGCGCGTCTTCACCGTTAAGCGCCACGTCGATCGCCTCAGCCGGATCCTCCGGGATCCCGAGCCCGCGGGCGAGGAAGTTGAACGTCCCCATCGGCACGATCCCGAGTTTGACATCCGTCGACACCAGCGCCGACACTACCGCCCCCATCGTGCCGTCGCCCCCGGCGGCGACAATGGTGCCAAAACCCTCACCGACCGCCTTCTCGACCTCCGCTGTCACGGCGGACGGACGCCTGGGAATGCGCAGATCCAGTCGCGGGTTCTCCCGCAGCAGTTGCTCCGCCCGCTTCGCTTCCGCAGTCTCACCCTTCTTGCCCGACGCCTGGTTGAAAATGACGCAGACGGACGCTTGGGTCATGCCGGTATCTTTTGCCACAGGATCGCTCTCCAAAAAAGCCCGTAAACTCCGGGCGAACCGGACCGGTTCCACATCCGACATATTCTTCACCACCGCCCGGCCCGCAAGCCCCCCGAATTGGCGCGACCGGTCGCAACTGACAGTGTTTCGCTTTGCAGAACCCTCTCTCGCGGCTAGAGAGGGCAGTCAGGGCGCGGCTTGCGCCCGATGTCAGGAAAAGAGGCTGTGATGTTCATTCGCTGCGCGTTCTTCAAAGGCAGGATCAAACCCGGGATGGATGAGGCTTTTCATGCCCACTGGCGCGAAAACCTGGTCCCGCTCTGGTCCGCGTTTCCCAAACTTCTCGAACTGAGGGTGCTGCGTGAAGTGGAAAGCGACGACCCTGAGAGCCCGTTTCCCCTGACGATGGCAATGAAGTTTGCCTCCCGGGCCGACATCGAAGAGGCGCTCGCCTCGCCGACCCGCTGGGCCAGCAGGGAAGCCTCAAAGAAGCTGTTCGAAATGTTCGACGGCCATGTCATCCACACCGTGTTTGAAGCCGACGGGTTCGAGCCGAAACCTGCCGGCTGAGCGGAGCCTGTCCCGCGCGGGTCTGTCCCGGATGCCTGCTGCTGTGATTCCCGTGGCCGAGGGCTACCCCTGCCCTTCGGCGCTCCAGGCCTTTTCCTTCACCAGCCGCCGTGCCGCCTCTGCCACCACATCCTCGAACGATCCGGCAATGTCGACGCTGAACCCGTCTTCATCGGGCTCCAGCGGTTCCAGCGCTGCGAACTGGCTGTCGAGCAGGCTGACCGGCATGAAGTGTCCATCGCGTGCTGACATCCGCCCCTCGATCACCTCGCGCGATCCAGCCAGATGCAGAAACACCACCGGCCGGCCGGCGGCCTCGCGAATCCGGTCGCGGTACTTGCGCTTGAGCGCTGAGCACCCGACCAGAACCGGCATCGATGCATCGCGCAGGGCAACGCCGACCAGGTCGAGCCACGGCCAGCGGTCCTCGTCGGTCAGCGGCGTGCCTGCGGACATTTTCGCGATGTTTGCCGGCGGGTGCAGGTCGTCGCCGTCACGGTAGCGGGCGCCGACAATCTCGCCGACCCGGCGACCCACGGTCGATTTGCCGCATCCGGCTACCCCCATGACCACGCAGCACGGCATCAAAGCGACGCCGTGATGCCGCCGTCAACATAGAGCGTATGCCCGTTGACGAAGCTCGATGCCGGTGCTGCCAGGAACACGCAGGCCCCGACCAGTTCATCGACATTGCCCCAGCGCCCGGCCGGGGTACGTTTTTCCAGCCAGGCAGTGAATTCCGGGTCTGCGACCAGCGCCGCGTTCAGTGGCGTGTCGAAATATCCCGGTGCGATCGCATTGCACTGCAGCCCGTGTTTCGCCCAGTCGGTCGCCATGCCCTTGGTGAGGTTCGCCACCGCGCCCTTGGTGGCGGTGTAGGGTGCGATGCCCGGTCGTGCCAGCAGGGTCTGCACGCTGGCGATGTTGATGATCTTGCCCGCGCCGCGGCCGATCATGTGCCGAGCCACCGCCTGACCGACATGAAATACCGAGGCGACGTTGGTCTGCAGCAGCCGTTCGAACGCATCGGCGGGGAAATCCTCCAGTGGGGTGCGGTGCTGCATCCCGGCATTGTTGACCAGAATGTCGATTGCACCGGTCTCGGTCTCGAACCCGTCCACCGCAGCCCGAACGCGCTCGTGGTCGGTGGCATCGAACCCGAGCACCGCCACCTCTGCGCCCTCGTCCCGCAGGATCTCCGCCGCGGCGTCGAGCTTGGCCGCGTCGCGTCCGTTGAGCACCACCGCCGCACCGGCTGCCGCAAGCCCGCGCGCAAGCGCGAGGCCGATCCCCTGGGACGACCCGGTCACCAGCGCCCGCCGCCCCGTCAGATCGAAGAGTTCCGTTCCCGTAGGCATGTTCCACCCCATATTGCGCTCGACATTTTGTTGCAGGTCTTATTTGGTCGTTGCAATAGCCTGTCAAGTCCCGCCCAACCGAGGTTGCCATGAAGTCGATAGTGATTCACGCCGCAAAAGACCTTCGTATTGACGAGCGTGAAACCGGCGCGCTAGGTCCGGGTGAGGTGATGATCGCCATTGCCCGCGGCGGCATCTGCGGCTCCGACCTTCATTATTACAATCACGGCGGTTTCGGTGACGTGCGTATCCGCGAGCCGATGACGCTCGGTCACGAGGTGTCGGGTCACGTCATTGCACTTGGTGACGGTGTTACCGGCCTTGCGGTCGGACAGCTGGTGGCCGTCTCCCCGTCGCGCCCCTGCTACAGCTGCCGTTACTGCCGCGAGGGCCGGCACAATCACTGCCTCAACATGCGTTTTTACGGCAGCGCCATGCCGTTTCCGCACATTCAGGGCGCGTTTCGCGAAACCCTCGTGGCCGAAGCGTCCCAGTGCGTTTCCGCCGAGGGACTGACCCCCGGCGAGGCGGCGATGGGCGAACCGCTCGCGGTTTGTCTGCACGGTGTCCGCCAGGCCGGGGAACTGCTCGGCAAGCGTGTTCTGGTGACGGGATGCGGTCCGATCGGACTGCTCTGCATCCTTGCCGCCCGCCGCGCCGGCGCCGGCGAAATCGTTGCGACCGATCTCTCGGATTTCACCCTTGGCATGGCCGGAGCCGCCGGGGCGGACCGGACGGTCAACATGGCTGACGCGTCGGACGACCTTGCCGGTTACCACGCCGACAAGGGACATTTCGACATTCTGCTGGAATGCAGCGGTGCCGCCCCGGCCCTGCGCGCGGCAATTCCGGCTCTGCGGCCGGGTGGAATCATCGTTCAGCTGGGCCTTGGCGGCGACATGACCCTTCCGGTTCAGGCGATGACAGCCCGCGAGCTTCAACTGCGCGGATCGTTTCGGTTTCACCCCGAGTTCGCCACCGGACTGTCCCTGATGCAAAAGGGCCTGATCGACGTGAAACCGCTGATCACCCACACCTTTTCCCTGAACGAAGCCGTTGCTGCATTCGAGATGGCCGGCGACCGAACTCAGGCGATGAAGGCCCAGATCGCCTTCAACTGAGCCCGCCCCAACGCGTCGCTTGCCCCGGCGACCGGCACCTCCCCCGGATGTGCCACCTGTCGGCTGGCAGACAATCGGGAATCACGCTTCCGTTTTGGAATATGGAAAGCGTTTTACTCTCCTCCAGGTGGAATACAACCATCGAGACTGGAGAAAGCCGACCATCAGTTACAGAATAGTTGCAGGTTTTTGCGGCTTTCCCTGCCACGGGTCCATGTTTCAGCGCCAAACGCCGGTGATTTCCGTTAACTTTGTATTGTGAAGATTGTTGCCGTCAGTCGGTCCAACTATATAAGTTAACAGGTAGCGCAACCGCCCGTTGTACGACATTTGCGTGGTTTTGACTGAACGCCCTTTTTTTTGGCGGTATCATTCTCACGCGGAGCCGGTCTGAACATTGGTGTGATTGCCGAATCGTGCCGGGATGGAGGGGTCCTGCCGGTACGGGCTGCTTCCGGGGTCGCATGGCGCCCGCCAGGTCCGGACAGGGACCGCGGCAGGGTCCATCCGGGCGCAGCACCACGAGGATGGGTCTGGCGAGGGGGTCCGGAAGTGCTGATGGTTGTTTCCCGTACAGACGCGAAAAGACGCGAAGGCGTACCGACTCGCGGTGCGCTTGAAGGCCGGTATGTTCCGTATTGGGGACCCGGAAGTTTTGGACAAAATCTGTATGGTTTTGTCCCCAAAAGACTGCCCGCGGAATTAACTGCGGATTAGCTGATCGTGGCGTAGGAGACCGCACCTGATCACACCGTCGCGGGCCTGGCCGTGCGAACGAACAGGGGCGGTATGACGCGGGATCGGTCCGGTAACAAGTAGGGGGTTGGCTCCCTTTGAGGATTTGTAATGAAGACTGCTGAATCGAGCCTGTCGACCATCCGCCGCGAACTGCGGTCAGCGGCGCTGCGCGCTGACAGCGCGGAAACCTCCCTCAATCTGGCTGAAGCCTACGGCAGCCTGTGCTGGCAGAACAACGACGGATTTCTGTCCGACGATGCCCTCGAGGCCTCGCTGACCGGGAAGTTCGCCAGCACCCTGCGGGATCACAACACTCCGAAGACCTCGAAAAAAACCGTGCGTTGGCTGCATGTGCTCAGCCAGTCCTACTCCCATGGCGGCCACAGCCGGATGGCGCTGTCGCTGATGGCCGAACAGGCCAAGGCCGGCGAGAGCCTGGCCGTGATGCTGACCCGCGCCACCTGCAGCGATTTTGCCGAAGCCTGTGCCAACATGGGCGTGCCGCTGGAGGTCGTCGGCGGCAGTCTGCTGGACCGGGCCCGGGCGGTGTACCGCCGTGCCGTCCAGGCGGAAGTCCTCGTGCTCCACATTCATCCCGACGACATCGGTGCTGCCCTCGGTGCGCGGCTGGCCGGCGAAAACGGTACAAGGGTGCTGTTCATCAATCACGCCGATCACGTGTTTTCCTACGGGTCCGGCGCCGCGGGCGCGGTGATGGAAATCAGCGGCTACGGCTGGCGCCAGACGGTGCTTTACCGCAAGGCTCGGGCCCAGTGCTATCTCGGTATTCCGGTCGACGTCTTTCCCGCCGCCGATCCGGTGCCGGCATCGGTCGAAACCGTCACGCGTACGGGCCCGGTGCTCTCGATCGGAAGCCCTGCAAAATACATGCCCGACGGCCGCAACGATTTCCCGGCGTTTGTCAGCAACCTGCTCGACCGCTGTGACCGCAGCTTCGAATTCATCGGTCCGGACGGTACGGAGCCGTGGTGGCGCGCGGCGGTGTCACGGCACGGCGACCGGATCCGCTTCAACGGCTACATGCCCTATGCCGCGGCCAACGAACGGCTGCAGCAGGCCTCTGCCTATGTGGACAGCTTTCCAATCGCCGGCGGCACCGCGTTCCCGCAGGCGCTGCTGGCCGGGATACCGGTGTTCGGCCTTGCCGACCAGTCGAACGGCTACGGCCCGCTCGACAGTCTGCGCAGCCCGTCGACCGAGGTGCTGCTCGACGAACTTGTCCATTATCTCGATACCGGAACCGAAGATCCGACCGAGACCGCCATGCGCGAGAAACTGCGGAAGGAATCTTCGTCAGCGGCCTGCAATGCGCGGCTGACCGACGCCGCGAACCGCATCCTCACGGACATTCCGCCAGAGATGGTACCGACCAGCCGCAATCAGGATTCCCACCGGCAAACCTGGCTGAGCGGCAACAGCATCTTCGTGCCGTATCCCGCACAGGCACCGCTCGCCCTGCGTGTGCGTTTCGCGCTGCGCAGTCTGACCAACTCCCGCCTCCAGGCCTCCATCGGCCGGCGCAAGATGGTCTCGTGGCTGTTCGGCGCCCAAGTCAAGGGCGACCTGGCGCCGTCCTGGAATTCGGGCGCGGCAGTCGGCTGGAAACCCCAGGTTTCCTGAAAGCAAACGGTGCAGTGGAGTAGATATCAAAAGTGGGCCTTATTTTTGACAGCATCACTGGACACGGCCTCATTGAGCTGCCCGTAATCTCCAGTCCGTTTGGCAAGCTGACCTTCTGCGAAAGCAATCGCCACATCCCGTTCGAGATTGCCCGCAGCTACCTCGTCTATGACGTGCCCGACAGTTCCGAACGCGGCGGCCACGCGCACCGCTACCAGATGAGCGTGATTTTTGCCATGCACGGCCGGTTTCGGGTTACGGTCAACGACGGGCGAAAGGCGACCAGCTACTGGCTCGATTCGCCGCATCAGGGGCTTTACATGGGCAAGATGCTCTGGCGCGACATCAACAGCTATTCGGGAAGCGCGGTCTGCGGCGGGCTCTCATCCGGCCATTACGACGAGGGCGACTACATTCGCGACTGGGACAGTTTCGTCGCCGAGGTGAGGACCAGAAACGCATGACGCTGCAACCCGTCACGGTCCCGTTCCTCGACCTGCACGCGGCAACCGCGGAACTTGCCGGACCGATCGAACAGGCGGTGCTGCGCGTGACCCGTTCCGGCTACTACATCGGCGGGCCGGAAACCGAGGCCTTTGAGGCGGAATTCGCCGAGTATACCGGCGCGGCCTGCTGCGTCGGCACCGGCAACGGTCTCGATGCGCTGGAACTGGCGCTGCGGGCGATGGGGGTCGGACCCGGCGACGAAGTTATCGTGCCGTCAAACACCTATATCGCCACCTGGCTCGCGGTATCCGCCGTCGGCGCCCGTCCTGTGCCGGTAGAGCCGGATCCGGCCACCCACAACATCGACCCGGCCCGGATCGAAGCCGCCCTGTCGGCGCGCACGAGGGTGATCCTGCCGGTGCATCTCTACGGCCAGCCGGCCGACCTCGCACCGATCCTCGCGCTGGCGAAGCATCACGGTCTGCGGGTGCTGGAAGACGCGGCCCAGGCCCAGGGCGCCACCTGGCGCGGCCGCCGCATCGGCAGCCACGGTGATGCCGTTTGCTGGAGTTTCTATCCGGGCAAGAACCTCGGTGCCCTCGGCGATGCCGGCGCGGTGACCACCAGCGACCCGGAGATCGCGGCCGAGATCCGCAGGCTGGGCAATTACGGCTCGTCGCGCAAGTACATCTGCGAAACGCGCGGCACCAACAGCCGTCTCGACCCGATCCAGGCCGCCGTGCTGCGGGTCAAGCTTGCCCATCTCGACGCCTGGAATGACCGCCGCCGCGCCGCCGCGGCAGTCTATCTCGCGGCGCTTCCGGGTCTCGGCCTCGGTCTGCCGTCGGTCCTTCCCGATGCCGATCCGGTCTGGCACCAGTTCGTCGTACGCAGCAGCCGGCGGGATGAACTGCAGCACCGTTTGGCGGGCGCCGGCATCGCCACGCTCATTCATTACCCCGTCGCCCCGCACATGCAGGAGGCCTATGCCGACCTCGGACTGGCGGCCGACGACCTGCCAATCGCCCGCGACCTGTCACGCGAAGTGCTGAGCCTGCCGATCGGCCCGCACCTTACCCGCGAGATGCAGGACCGGGTGATTGATGCCCTGCTGCAGCAGACCGGCTGACACCGGCCTGCGAGATCCCGGGCGCCCCGACCGGGGTCAAGCGCCCGCTCTGCTTCGCCAATATCCGGCACCGCCACCCCAAGGGAGCCCCGCCGATGAACATCCGACCCGCAGTCACTCCCGCCGCACCTGCCGCCGACGCGACACAGGCCCCGCGCGAGGAACACCTGATCCTGTTTAACACCCGCGCCTACAATGCCTTCAACCTGACCGACGGCAGCCTCCGGTATCACCGCATCGACCACCTGGCCGACAAAGGCCGGCTGATCGGGTCGTTCTGCGGCGTCATCGATGGTGACTGCTTCACTTCCGGCTGGCGGGCGCCGTTCGGCGGACCGGATTTCATGCGCAGGTCCGAGACCGTCGAAAACGTTGCCGGGCTGATCGACCACGCCCTGGCCGACCTGCGGGCGCGCGGCATCCGCACCGTGCGGGTCCTGTGCAAGCCCGCATTTCACGGCCGGACGGAAATCTACATCACCCAGGCCCTGCTCCAGCGCGGCTTCGCCGTCGAAACACCGGAACTGAACTACCATATTGATCTTGCGCCAATTGCCTCGCCCGAAGCCTATCTCGCGGCGCTGGCGTCGCCGGCCCGCCGCGCCGTCAACCATGCCCTGAAGGAGCCGTTCAGCTTCAGCGAGGCGATCAGCGACCGCGACATTGCCACCGCCTACAATCTGCTGTCCGCCAACCGGGCCCGCAAGAACCGCAGCCTGCGGCTGTCACTGGACTACCTCCGCAACATGCAGGCCGCCTTTCCCGGCAACATCCGCTGGTTTCTGCTGCATCACGACGCCACTCCCGTCGCGGCGGTGCTGCAGTACAACATCACTGACCAGCACGCGGTGATCGTTTACTGGGGCGATGATCACAATCTGAAACGTTCGCCAATGAACCTGCTGGCTTACCGGGTGTTTGAACAGGCGATGGCGGACGGACTGGTCACCGTCGATGTCGGCATCTCCTCGGTCGATGGCGTGCCCGACCCCGGCCTGATCCATTTCAAACAGAGCATCGGCTGCCGTCCTGAACTCCGCCTCAACCTGGCGGGAAGCCTCTGAGGCCCGGCTTCGTATCGACAGCCCGAATTTCGAACGGCGGCCATGGCATCCCGGCCGTAAACCGCCTATCTCTGCCGGGACACTCAGGGGGAAATGCCATGTCCGATACCAAAGTTCTGCGCCATGTGGTGATGTTCGGCTTCCGGGAGACCGCGAGTCACGCCGAGATCGATGAAATCATCCGTCGCCTGGTCGCGCTGAAGGACCTGGTGCCGGGTATCGAATCTCTGGAATGGGGTGAAAACAACAGTCCTGAAGGCAAGGCCAACGGGCTCAGCCACTGTTTTCTGCTGACATTCGCTTCGGAGGCCGCCCGCGACGCCTACCTGCCGCACCCCGACCACGCCGCCTTCTCAAGCTTTGCCCGCCCGTGGATCGACCGTGTCACCGTAATCGACTACTGGGCCGAGACCGGCGCGCCGTAGCGCCCGCGCTCAGGCCCGGTCCTTGCGCCGCCGCAGCTCCGCGAACACCTCCGCATCAGTGGCCCTTTCGAGCCCGAGATCCCGGCGGATCGCCGCATCGCCGGCGCGCAGAAACGGATTGGTCGCCAGTTCTTCGGCGATCACCGTCGGCACCGTCGGTCGGGCCTCCGAGCGAAGCCGGTCGACCTCCGCCGCCTTGGCCCGAAGCGCCGCATTGCCGCCGTCGACACTCAGGGCAAAGCGCATGTTGGCCGCTGTATATTCGTGCGAGCAGTACACCACCGTTTCCGGCGGCAGCGCGGCCAGTTTCTGCAGGCTTGCCCACATCATCTCCGCATCGCCCTCGAACAGCCGCCCGCAGCCGGCGACGAACAGCGTGTCACCCGAGAACACGATCCCGTCGTCCGGCAGATGAAAGTTGATCATGTCGAGCGTGTGCCCTGGCGTGTGCAGGATCGCGACACGGTGCCCGGCAAAGTCGAATTCATCACCCTCGCGTACCCGCTGATCGACACCGGGAATCGCCGAGTCCCTGCCGTAACCTGGCCCGATCACCCTCGCGCCGGTACGTGCCTTGACCTCTTCGAGCCCCGCCACGTGGTCCCCGTGATGGTGGGTGATCCAGACCTGGCTCAGCGTCCAGCCGGTCTGCCCGAGTGCATCGAACACCGCCGCCGCATCGCCCGCATCGACACAGGCCGTCTCGCCGCTGTCTGCATCATGCACGAGCACACCGTAATTGTCCGATCCGTAAAGGAACTGATGGATTTCCAGTGCCACTTCCGCCTCCCGATCTGCGTTTCCCCAACCATAGCCCCTTGACCGGGCAAACCTGAACCCCAATCCCGACGCGCCCGGCGTCAGATCACGTCCCAGTCGGGATCCCTGCCGTCCGGGTAGACCGCGGGCCCCTTCAGCTCCAGTTTGTTGCCGAACGGATCGAGCACGTAGAACGAATGCCCCATGCCGCGCGCGCCGCCGTGCATCGCCTCGTTGACGATCGCCACCCCGTGCCGCTGCAGATGCCGCCGCATCGCGTCGTGGTCGAACGGGCTCAGGGCGATGCAGACGTGGTCGACGTTGCGCCCGCCCGCCACCGGCGGCACAAACCCCGCCGCCTTCGGGTCCGACATGTCGACCAGCACGATCAGCGCCGCCCCGCACCAGACCTGTTCCATGCCAAGCTGAGGATAGGAATTTCCCGGTACACAGCCCAGCACGTCACGGTAGAAGTCCATCGCCACCTGCATGTCGCCAACCAGAAACACCACATGGTCAATGCCCACCAGCGTGAACGGAATCCCTGCTGCCGGTTCCGTCCCGCCGTCTTCGCCGATTTCACTCATGCCCTGTCCCATCTGCCGCAACGCATGGCAAAGCTTTGCCGCATCGTGCGGCCGGCCTCAATGGCAAGGGGCAAATTTCCCGGCCCCGCTGAGGCCAGGTCTGGCGTCGTGCCTAGCGGATCAGCTTCGACACGGTGCGGAACTCCGGAGTGCCGGCCTGCTCAAGCCACTCGAACAGAACCATTTCGGTGGTCACCACTCCGGCTCCCTGGCTGCAGAGTCGCGTCATCGCCGTCCGGTGGCTCGCCTTCCGCCGCGATGCGGTGGCAT
This sequence comes from Alphaproteobacteria bacterium, assembly GCA_030432315.1. Classification (GTDB taxonomy): domain Bacteria; phylum Pseudomonadota; class Alphaproteobacteria; order Rhodobacterales; family Rhodobacteraceae; genus Amaricoccus. The sequence continues at coordinate 51,595 of JAUIHM010000005.1, forward strand.
CGGCGACCACGAACACCTCGTAGCCTTCTTCCAGAAGATCCATCGCCGTCTGCAGAACGCAGACATGCGCCTCGATACCCGCCACCACCGCCTGCCGCCGCTTCAGACCCTCGAATTCCTCCCGGATCGACGGATCACGAAGACAGGAAAAATGCACCTTCGGCAAAATCGGCCCCTCGGTTCCGCCCAGCACCTCGGGCACGCTCGGCCCCAGTCCTTTCGGATACTGTTCGCTGACCAGCACCGGCACCCCAAGCTCCCGCGCGGCGGTCATCAGCGTCACCAGGCGCTCCACTGCAGCCGGCCCGCCGGTCATCGCCGGCAGCAGACGCTCCTGCACGTCAACCACAAACAGAACCGAATCTTTCGACCGCATCAGCATGGTTCACTCCGCAAACGCCGCGAAAGATTCTGCGGCGAGGTCGCAAAGATGTCAAACCTGTTCGCCATTTGCCTACACATCGGCGCGCCGGCAGGCCAGGCTGGGGAAAACCGGCCCCGACCGGTCAACATGCCGAGGAAACGCCCATGTCCGCTCCCCTGTCCGACATTGAAATCGCCCGCCGGGCAGACAGCCGCCCGATCCAGGAGATCGGCGCCGCCCTCGGAATTCCCGCCGAACACCTGCTTCCCTACGGCCATGACAAGGCCAAGGTCTCCGAAGCCTTCGTCAAATCCCTCGCCGACCGCCCCGACGGCAACCTCGTTCTCGTCACTGCGATCAATCCCACGCCGGCGGGTGAGGGCAAGACTACAACCACCGTCGGTCTTGGCGACGGGCTGAACGCGATCGGCAGGAAAGCCGCCATCTGTATTCGCGAAGCCTCGCTCGGCCCCTGTTTCGGCATGAAGGGCGGCGCTGCCGGCGGCGGCCATGCCCAGGTGATTCCGATGGAGGAAATGAACCTGCACTTCACCGGCGACTTTCACGCCATCACCAGCGCCCACAACCTGCTCTCCGCCATGCTCGACAACCAGATCTACTGGGGCAACGAGCTTGGCATCGACATCCGCCGCATCACCTGGCGCCGGGTGATGGACATGAACGACCGCTCGCTCAGGCAGATCGTCTGCAGCCTCGGCGGCGTCGCCAACGGCTTTCCGCGTGAAGGCGGCTTCGACATTACCGTCGCCTCCGAGGTCATGGCGATCCTCTGTCTCGCCACCGACCTCGCCGATCTGGAACGACGTCTCGGTGACATCATCGTCGGCTACCGCCGCGACCGGACCGCAGTCTACGCCCGCGATCTGAAAGCCGACGGGGCGATGACGGTTCTGCTCCAGCAGGCGATGCAGCCCAATCTGGTGCAAACCCTCGAAAACAACCCCGCCTTCGTCCACGGCGGCCCCTTCGCCAACATCGCCCACGGGTGCAACTCGGTCATCGCCACCACCACCGCGCTGAAACTGGCCGAGTATGTGGTGACCGAAGCCGGGTTCGGTGCCGATCTGGGCGCCGAGAAGTTCTTCAACATCAAGTGTCGCAAGGCCGGTCTGTCGCCCAAAGCCGTGGTGATCGTGGCCACGGTTCGGGCGCTGAAAATGAACGGTGGCGTCGCCAGGGCCGACCTGGCGGTCGAGAATACCGCTGCGGTCACCAAAGGCTGCGCCAATCTCGGCAGGCACATCGAAAACATCAAGCAGTTCGGTGTGCCCTCCGTGGTTGCCATCAACCACTTCGCCACCGACACCGACGCGGAAATCGACGCGATCCGCGATTTCGTGCGGCGGCAGGGCGGAGAAGCGATCCTTTGCAAACACTGGGCCGAGGGCTCCTCCGGCATCACCGGCCTGGCAAAGAAGGTCGTGGAGCTGGTCGAAGGGCACAGCGCCCAGTTCGCGCCGCTCTACCCCGACGACATGCCGCTCTTCACCAAGATCGAGACCATCGCCAAGCGCATCTACCGCGCCGACGGAGTGCTGGCAGACAAGAGCATCCGCGACCAGCTGCACCGCTGGGAAGCCGACGGCTACGGGGCATTGCCGGTCTGCATGGCAAAGACCCAGTATTCCTTTTCGACCGATCCCAACCTGCGCGGTGCGCCCACCGGCCACGGCGTACCGATCCGAGAGGTGCGCCTGGCCGCCGGGGCGGGCTTCATCGTCGTCATCTGCGGTGAGATCATGACCATGCCCGGCCTTCCGGCCCGGCCCTCGGCCGAAACCATCCGCATCAACCAGGACGGCGCGATCGAGGGGCTGTTCTGAGCGTCGGCGGCTCCGCCCGAGCGGTTCCGAGTCGCGGGTTTCACCCCTGCAGCGTGCTTCTGCGCACCTGTGTCTCCGGGTGCCCCAGCAGCTCTTCCGACAGTTGCGTGCCCAGGCCCGGCCCCTCCATTGCGAAAGCCTGCCCGTTTTCAATTCGCGGCAAGGCGGTCACCAGCTGCCGGTAGATGCCCCTGTAATAGGCCCGCACGCTTTCGAGCCACAGAGCATTGCTCATCGCCAGCGACATGTGCAGGTTGACCGCCCAGACCACCGGCCCGGTGCAGTCATGCGGCGCGATCAGCCGGTTGTGCGCCGCCGCCAGATGCGCGACGCGCAACGCTTCGGAGATCCCGCCGATCCAGCCGATGTCATAGTGAATGTAGTCCACCGCCCCGGCCGCCAGCGCATCGCGCACCCAGGTCGCGGTCCCGTGGCTTTCCGACCCGGCGAAGGGCGTCGCCGAAGCCTGGCGCAGCTCCGCCAGTTCCCCGATCTCCGTCATGGAAATCAGATCCTCGTGCCAGAACGGTTCGTAGGCGTCGACTTCCAGCATGATCCGCCGCGCCGGCGCCGCCCGCCAAAGACCGTGATATTCCATCAGCACGTCCATCCGGTCGCCAACAGCATCGCGGATCGCCTCGACTTTCGACAGTCCCGTCCGCAGGTCCTCGCCACTGATCCGCGCGCCGCCGGTCTTTTCCGCCGCCTCGTCGAACGGCCAGATCTTCATCGCCGTGATCCCCTCGTCCAGCAGCGACTGCGCGAGCGCCCCAGGGTCGTTGATCTGCAACGCGAGGTCGTCGGTGATTTCTCCCTCTCCGGCGCTGACGATCCGTGCCCGGTGCTGCCCGCCGGTCCAGTTGTAGCCCGGCCCGGCGCAGGTGTTGTAAATCGGAATGCTCCCGCGCACCGGCCCGCCCAGCAGTTCCGCCAGCGGCACGCCCAAAGCCCGCGCCTTTATGTCCCAGAGCGCGATGTCCAGCGCCGAATTGGCCCGGATCTCCACCGACCGCGTCGGATAGCCCAGAAACCGGTTGCCGCCTGAATTGAGCAGGGCATCCGCATGGGCATTCACCGGCCGCGGATCCCGCCCCAGCAGATACCCCGCCGCCTGGTCGTGTATGTATTCCGCGACCGGCCGTACATGGCGAAACGTCTCCCCCAACCCGGTGATCCCTTCATCGGTCTCGATGCGAACCCAAAGGAAATTCGACCAGGTGGCGTTGGTCACGGTCTCGATGGCAATGATTTTCATGGTACAGGCGTTTCCTCATGAATGCCCTTCGCGGGCATGGTGCCGGACCGTTCTCCGGCCGTCAGCAATCCTCGCCGTTCGCGGTCAGGCCCCGAAGACGCGACCCGCATAGGTTTCCCGCGACATTTCATGGTCCTTGACGGTGATGCTGCCGACTTCGGGCATCGCCCTGTCGAGCGCCGCCAGCACGGTGCGGTTGATGTCCGCCCGCGTCGCCTCGTCGCGGCCCTTCATCAACATGACGGTCGCGTGGACGAACGTCTGCGGCTCGCTGCCGATCCTGAAGAACTCGAACGGCGTCGCCCGGATCTTGATAACCGCCGGATTGTCGAAGGCCTCATGCGCCGCCAGTGCCGCGAACACCTCTTCGCAGACCGACTGCATGTCATGGGCCGCTTCGAGACCCTTCGAAAACTCAATTGCAACGTGGGGCATGTGCTGTCTGCTTTCCTTGTAACTGCCGCAACCGGCCCCGCCGCCCGGGTTGTGGGCGACGGGGCCGAAATACTACGGGCGTGCCCGGAAGCCGGGTCTGGACGGCCTGGGTCTTCTCAGGCCTCCACCAGCCCGAATTCCTGCTCCGCCGCCAGAAGTGGCGCGACTGCGGCCCTGATCTCCGCCTGAACGTCATCCGCCACATGCGACATGTGCGGTGTCAGCAGCCCCATGTCCGCCACTCCGGAATGTGTCACCGCGTCATGGATGATCTGGATCGGACCATGTTTGATCCGCAGGTTCTCCAGCGGCTGGATCGTCGTAACGAGACGCTTCGCTTCGGCAATGTCGCCGCCGAGGATCGCCTTGCGCACCGCCATCGCCCGCTTTGGCGCAATACAGACCGCACCGGCGGTGAACCCTGCGAGGTCAAAGGTGCTGACATGCGGAATGGCGGCAATTTCGCCGATGCCGCTGACGATTTTTTCGCGTGGGACGACCTTGAGTATGTCCTCAAGTCCGGGGTCCTTGGTGAAATCGCCGGTTTCCACCGCGTATTTCAGCGCCACCACCACGCCGTCCTCGACCAAAGAACCCATCTGATCCGCATTCAGGTAGTCCGCCGCCCGCAGGTACAGGATCGCCGGAATACCCGACCGCTGCACGAAATCGCGGATCGCCTTCTCGGTACCCTTCTTGTCGCGCTGGGCCTGCATCGGCAGCAGCATCACCGCCGGGAACCTGGTGTTTCTGAGGATGTCGGCCTGTTCCAGCAGCTTGCCGTAATCCGGCCCGGCGGAAGGAATTGCCCAGGCATCTTCGGACACCCAGTCCGGGATCCCGTCGATCATTTCCCGGAACAGGCGGCTGGTCATGGCGTAAATGTTGGCATTGCCGCCCCAGAGCACGGTGGAAACCCCACCGGCTTCGATGTGCCGGACGAGTTTGGCGTTCTCGTCGGCGCGCACCCTGCGTTCGCTGTCGAGCGAGAGCGGAGGCACCGACCAGACGGAACGGGCGATGTCTTCCGATGTGACTGGTGTCGTCTTCATTGTGCTGTTCCCATGGTTTTGCCGAACCCTTCGAAAACCCGGGCCCGGGCGTTTTCAATGTGCTGCCGCATCAGATGCCGCGCTTCTTCCGCATCCCGCCGTTCGATCGCCGCAACCAGTGCGTAATGTTCCTTCTGCACCAGTTCCAGCCGTGCGGTGGACGCGGCAAGCGTCAGCCGCCGCGCCAGATTCATTCCGATCAGGATCTGCGATTTCATCGACGCGCGGGCCGACACGTAATAGTGGTTGTCGGTTGCGGCGCAGATCGAGACGTGAAGTTCCTCGTCGGCATTCGCGCCGAGGGACCCCTCCTCGATACACCTGTCCAATTCCGCCAGCCCCTGTTTGATCGCCACCATATCCTGCGCCGACCAGCGCCGTGCCGCCAGCGCCGCGGCGTCCGGCTCGATGGTGCTGCGGAACTCGAAGGTCCGCTGAATGTCGGCGATCGATCCGACCGGGGCAAAGTTCAGCACCGCCCGGTCCGGCTGCTTCTGCACGAAGGAACCCGATCCCTGGCGCGAAATCACCACCCCGTCCTCACGCAGCCGTTTCAGCGCCTGGCGCAGGATCGGCCGGGACACGCCCAACTGCTCACTGAGCGAAACTTCCGTCGGCAGTCGGGTGCCCGGCGGAAACTCCCCTTCGATGATCAGCGTCAGCACCTGCTCGTAAGCCTGATCCGCCAGGGTCCAGCTGCGTGCCGTCCTGTCGATCTGGATCGAGCGGTCCCTGCGTGTGCCGATCATCGTCCCTGCTGCTGTCTCCATGCCTTGAATTCCACCAGGGTCTGCGGATCGGTCGGAGGATAGAGACCGAAGGTCGATGCCCCGCCCTTGACCCGTTCCATGACGAAATCCTCGAACACCGTCATCTCGACCGCTTCGGTTGCGATCTCGTCGGCCAGATGCGCGGGAATACAGACCACCCCGTCCATGTCCCCGACCATGATGTCGCCCGGATAGACCGCGACACCGCCGCAGCCGATCGGCTCGTTGATCGCCACCGGATGATGTTTGGTCAGATTGGTCGGTGCCGAGGGCCGCACATGATAGGACGGCATGTCCAGCAGGGTGAAATCTGCGCTGTCGCGGAACCCGCCGTCGGTGACAAACCCTGCGCAGCCGAGAAACTGCAGACGGTTGGCCAGAATTGCCCCCGCCGATGCCGCCGTCGCATCGCCGCGCGAATCGATCACGTAGACGGCGCCTTCCGGGCATTCGTGCACCGACTTGCGCTGGGCGTTTTCCGGATCCTTGAACAGATCCACCGTGTCGATGTCCTCCCGTGCCGGGATGCAGCGCAGGGTATAGGCCGGTCCGACCATGTTTTCGCCGGGGTTAACCCGCTGCGGGCCCTGCAAAAACGTGTTGTAGAATCCGCGTTTGAACAGGGCGGTGGTAAGGGTCGCGGTGCTGACGCCGGAAAGTTTGCGCCGCGTTTCTGCCGACAGTTCAGTCATGAGTTGAAAATCCATCTGATTGCGATTGCGCGGCGGTGTCCTGGGCCCGCCGTTGCCCGCTGTACCGCGCCTGACTAGGGCACCCAGGGAAATTTGTCAAACGAACTTTACAAATAAACATGACTTTTGACAAATTGACGTGCAGGTGTTTAAGACCGTAGAACATTGACCCGTGGCCTGTCCCATCTGATGCCGGAGATCTTCCCTTGTCCAACAACGTGAAAAAGACCCCAGCCGATCTGCGTTCCGCCAGGTGGTTTGGCCATGACGACCTGCGCGGCTTCGGCCACCGGTCGCGCGCCATGCAGATGGGATGGACGCCGGAGGACTGGAAAGGCCGGCCGATGATTGCGGTGATCAACACCTGGTCGGAAATCAACCCGTGTCACATCCACTTCCGTGACCGTGCCGAATGGGTTAAACGCGGCATTCTCCAGGCGGGAGGACAGCCGGTCGAACTTCCGGCAATCTCGCTTTCCGAAACCTACGTCAAACCGACGACGATGCTCTACCGCAACCTGCTGGCGATGGAGACCGAGGAGCTGATCCGCTCGCATCCCATTGACGGCGCGGTGCTGCTTGGCGGCTGCGACAAGACGACGCCGGCGCTCATCATGGGGGCGATCTCGGCCGGGGTGCCGTTCATCTATCTGCCTGCCGGCCCGATGCTGCGCGGCAACTGGAAGGGCAATACGCTCGGGTCGGGCTCGGACAGCTGGAAATTCTGGGACGAACGCCGCGCCGGCAACATTACCGACCGCGAATGGACCGACATCGAGGGTGGCATCGCCCGCTCCTACGGTCACTGCATGACCATGGGCACGGCCTCGACAATGACCGCCATCGCCGACACCCTCGGCCTGACCCTCCCCGGTGCTTCCTCGATCCCGGCCCCGGATGCCGGTCACCTGCGCATGTCGAAAACCTGTGGCACCCGTATCGTCGACATGGTCTGGGAAGACCTCACACCTGACAAGATCCTCACCCCCGCCGCCTTCACCAACGCGATCCGCGTCGCCATGGCGATGGGCTGCTCGACCAATGCGATCATCCACCTGATCGCCATGGGCCGCCGGGCGGGGGTCAACGTCACCCTTGAGGATTTCGACCGCGAAAGTCGCACGACCCCGGTCCTCGCCAACATCCGCCCCTCCGGCGACCGCTACCTGATGGAAGATTTCTTCTACGCCGGCGGTCTGCCGGGCCTCTGGATGCGGATGAAGGATCAGCTCGACCTCTCCTGCATCAATGTTACCGGCGAGCCGATGTCGGAAACCGTCAAACATGCCTGGGTGGTCAATGACGACGTGATCCGCCCGATGGACAACCCGATCTACGCCGAAGGCGCGCTCGCGGTGCTCAGGGGCAACATCGCCCCCGAAGGCGCGGTGATCAAACCGTCCGCCTGCGCGCCGCATCTGCAGCAGCACACCGGCATTGCCCTGGTCTACGACAGCTATGCCGAGCTGAAGAAGGACACCGACAATCCCGATCTCGACGTGACCGCCGACCACATCCTGGTGCTGCGCAATGCCGGCCCGGTCGGCGCGCCGGGAATGCCGGAATGGGGCATGCTGCCAATCCCGCTGAAACTGGTCAAACAGGGCGTGCGCGACATGCTGCGGCTCTCGGACGCCCGCATGTCCGGCACCAGCTACGGCGCCTGCATCCTGCACTGCTCGCCGGAATCCCACATCGGCGGCCCGCTCGCTCTTGTCAAAACCGGCGACACCATCACCGTCGACGTACCGAACCGCACGATCAACATGAACGTCAGCGACGAGGAACTGGCGAAACGCCGCGCCGACCTCAAACCCCGCGAGGCACCCTACGAACGCGGCTACGGCTGGATGTTCGCCAAACACATCCGCCAGGCCCATGAAGGCTGCGATCTCGATTACCTCGAAACCGGCTTCGGCGCTCCCGTGCGCGAACCCGACATATTCTGAAGCCATTCTCCCGGAGCCCCCAATGTCCCAAACCATTCTGCTGACCGGCGCCAACGGCGGCGTCAGCCGCATGATCCGCCCGATGCTTCTTGAGCGTTACGGCAGCATCATCTGCTCCGCCCGCCGGCCGATGGACGATCTGGTCGAGGGCGAGAGCTTCCGCCTCGCCAATCTCGACAGCCCGGACGAGCTGCGCGCCGCCTGCCGGGGCGTCGACGGCATCATCCACATGGGCGGCCAGGCCACCGAAGCCTCCTGGGAGGTTATCCGCGAGTCGAACATCGACGGCATGATGAACCTGTTCGAGGCCGCCCGCGCCGAAGGCGTCAAACGGGTGATCTTCGCCTCCTCCAACCACGCGGTCGGCATGTATCCCCGTACCCGCAAGGTCGGCACCGAGGCCCGGGTCCGCCCCGACAGCCGCTACGGCCTGTCCAAGGCGTTCGGCGAGGCGCTGGGCGCGATGTATGCCGACAAACACGGCATGCGCGTCCTCTCGATCCGCATCGGCAATGTCGGCCTGCAGCCGCTCGACATGCGCCGGATGTCGATGTGGCTGCACCCCGAGGACCTGGTGCAGCTCTGCGCCATCGGCCTCGAACACCCCGACCTGCACCATGAAATCGTCTATGGCCTCTCCGACTGCATCCGCAGCTTCTGGGACAACGGCGCCGCCTACAGCCTCGGCTACCGGCCGAAGCACAAAGCCGAAGACCACCTCCAGGCGGCAATCGAAGGCCAGAAGAGCCAGGACGCCAACCCGATTGCCGATGCCTTCGTCGGCGGCGGTTTCGCCGGCACGGAGTTCGACGGCGACCTCGACCGCGCCCTCTGGAGCTGAGACCGCGATGGAAAAGATCACCCTGACGCCGACCGGACCGGAATACGCGGAGTTCGAGGCCACCCTCGCCGCCATTCCCCAGCTGACGCTCGATCCGCTGACCACGCCGATCGCCGAACTGCGGGCGGCGCTGATCGAACTGCGCCGGTCCGCCGATGTCGACATGGCGAAGTCGGTGATCTGCCGCCCGGTGGACGTCGAGGGTCTGAGCGGACTGGTGTTCCAGCCCGCGGTGGTCCGCCACGGCGCACCGATCCTCTATTTTCACGGCGGCGCCTTCACCCAGGGCGCGCCGGAAACCCAGAAGGTCTGCTGCTCCTGGATCGCTGAACTGACCGGCCGTACCGTCGTCTCGTCCCGCTACCGGCTGACCCCGGAAAATCCGTTTCCGGCCCAGAAAGAAGACGCGGTCGCGGCACTGGCGGCACTGGTCGCAGGCCGGGTGCCAGCGGTCGGCAAACCCGCACATGTCATCCTCGCGGGGGAAAGCGCCGGCGCCGCCGTTGCCCTCTGGGCCGAACAGGGCGCCCCGGCGGATCTGCGTGCCAGGGTGTCGCACGTGTTTCCGATCTACGGCGCCTTCGGTGTCCGCGACAGCGGCAGCATCCGTACCTTCGGCCCGGTGCACGCCACCCTGACGCCGGAACGCATCAGACGCATGTACGATGAACTCGGCCCCCAGGGCGACGCCGGGGCGGTGATCAATTCCGCGCCGTCGAGCGGTCCGCAGATCAGCCTGCTGATCGCCACCGAGGATCCGCTGGCCGACGATTCGACGCTGCTGATCGACCGCCTCGCCAGCAGCGGCCGCATCACCCGGGCGGTTTTTGCCGAAAGGATGCCGCACGGCTTCATCCACTGCGCCGGTCGTTCCGCGTTCGCGCGCAACGTCATCGCCCGCTACCTGTCCGAAATCGCCTGATCCTCAGTGATGACCCGTCCGCCCGCGCGCCGGATCACCCGTCCCGTTCCCTGATTGAGGCCTGCCATGTCCGATCCCAAAGTTGAAAAAGCCTTCGAAATCCGCGCCACCGTCGGCGAAGGCGCGTTCTGGTCCACGGCGCAGCAGGCGCTTTACTGGGTCGACATCCCGGCAGGCAGGATCCACCGCCACGATCCCGCCGCCGGAGACAACAGCGTCTGGGAAATGGGCGAGCCCGTCGGCTGCATCGCTGAGACCTCCGACGGCAACATCGTGGCCGCCCTCACCTCCGGGTTCCAGCTGCTCGATCTGAACTCCGGCAGCCTGACCTTCCTGTCCGGACCGAAGCCGGGAAACCAGGGCTACCGCTTCAACGACGGCAGCGTCGATCCCCGGGGACGCTTTCTCGCCGGAACCATGGGGCTCGATCAGGATACGGTGATGAAGGGCGAAGGGGTTCTCTACTGCTATGAGGGCACCGGCGAGGCCCGCGAAATCATGGGTGGCTTCCGCACCCAGAACGGTCTCGCCTTTTCCCCCGACGGCACCATTGCCTACGTCTCCGACAGCAACCCTGCGATCCGCACCATCTGGGCGTATGACTACGACCTCGACACCGGCGACTGGTCCAACAAACGCGTCTATTTCGATACCAACGCCGTCCCCGGACGTCCCGACGGCGGCGCAATGGACACGGACGGCTGTTACTGGATGGCCGGTGTCTCCGGCAGCCAGCTGGTCCGCATTACTCCGGACGGCAAGGTCGACATGGAAATCCCCATGCCCGTCACCCGCCCGTCGCGCATTGCCTTCGGCGGGTCCCGCCTCGACCAGCTCTATGTCACCTCGATCCAGGACGAAGGCCCCGGCACCGAACTTTCCGGCTACGTCCTGACCCTGCATGTTCCCGGGGTGACGGGGATGGAAATGCCCGTAATGACCCTTGGATAGGACTTTCGCGCCACCTGCGGGAGAAACATCTCGCCGGGCGCGGACACAGGCCCTATCAAGGGGGCGTCACCCGGTTCCTGCGAAAGTAACGGCACATGAAATTCGTATTTCCACCTCTGCCACAGACCGTCATCCCCGTTCGCGGTCAGGATGCGGTGTTTCCGGTCAACCGAATCTACTGCGTCGGGCGCAATTACGCCGCCCATGCGGTCGAAATGGGCCACGATCCGGACCGGGACCCGCCGTTCTTCTTTCAGAAGAACCGCGACAATCTGCTGCCCGAAGGAACCGATTTTCCCTATCCGTCGATGACAGGTGACGTGCACCATGAAATCGAACTGATGGTCGCGCTCAAATCCGGCGGCACGTCGATTGCCGTCGCCGATGCGCTGGACTGCGTCTTCGGCTACGGCGTTGCCCTCGACATGACCCGCCGTGACCTGCAGGCGAAAATGAAGGACATGGGCCGCCCCTGGGAAGTGGCCAAGGCCTTCGAGCATTCCGCGCCCTGCGCCCCGCTGGTGCCCGCCGCCGAGATCGGCCACCCGTCCGAAGGCGCGATCCGCCTGAAGGTCAACGGTGAACTGCGCCAGCAGGGCGATCTGAACCAGATGATCTGGAAGGTTCCGGAAATGATCTCCTACCTGTCCGATCTCTTCGAGCTTCAGGCCGGCGACGTCATCCTCACCGGCACACCCTCCGGCGTAGCCGCCGTCCAGCGTGGCGACATCATGGAAGGCGAAATCGATGGTATCGGCACCCTGCGCGTCGCCGTGGCCTGAGCCGGCGGCGACGTCGGCTGCTCCGATCCGTCAGTAGGTCGCCCGTCCGCCCGAAAGGTCGAACACGGCGCCGGTGGTGAAACTGTTTTCCGCCGAGGCCAGCCAGCAGATCATCGACGCGGCTTCTTCCAGTTCGAGGAACCGGCCGCGCGGGATTTTCGACAGCATGTAGTCGATGAATTCCTGTTTCAGCTGATCGAAGATCCGCGTCCGCGCCGCCGCCGGGGTGACGCAGTTGACGGCGATGTCATGGCCGGCCAGTTCCTTGCCGAGCGATTTGGTGAAGCCGATCACCCCGGCCTTCGATGCAGAATAGGCCGAGGCATTCGGGTTGCCCTCCTTGCCGGCGACCGAGGCAATGTTGACGATCCGGCCGTAATTCTGCGCGGTCATCGTCGGCACCACGACCTTGTTGACGAGGAAGGTGCCGGTCAGGTTGATCGCCAGAACCTTCTCGAATTCCGCCACCGGATAATCGGCAACCGTCGCGTTTACCCCGGCGATGCCGGCGGAATTGACCAGAATGTCGACCCTGCCGTAAGCTTCCATCGTTTTTGAGAACGCCGCCTCGACGCTGCTGCCGTCACTGACATCCGCCGCCACCGCAATCGCCCCGTTGCCGATCCGCGCCGCCGTCTCCTGTCCGAGTTCGGGATCGAGGTCCCAGATCGCCACCTTCGCGCCCCCGGCCGCGAGCATGGCCGAGACCGCACCGCCGATCCCCTGCGCGCCGCCGGTGACGATTGCCGTGCGGTCGGTGAAGTCCAGTCTGTTCACTTTGTATTTCCTTCCTGTGTCCTGTGCCTGTTCCCTCGCCGGAACCCCCGGGCAGAGCGGGCAGGTCGGAATATCCCGGTTCCATCCGTCAGGCCATGGTTTGTTTCGCCCTGGCTGTCTCCTGCCGCAGGCGGCGGGTACCCGGCTGCCGTACGGATTGGTCGTTAACGTGTTCGGTACGGGCGGGAACTGTCGGTATCGGTAGGGTATTGGTTGGGTATCGGTAGGGTATCGGGATGCCGGGGGTTAACGGGGTGTTTGGCTGGATGGTTTGGGTTGCTGCGTCGTGAGCTGATTCCGGCGGGGCTTCTGCTTGGCGTTTTGGGGGATTCGCTGGGAGGTTCTTGCGGCTCCGTGGCGTGTTTTACGGTTTTTGCACGTCCTGGTGACATAAATTTATGTTTTGTATCAGGGTGTTGAGTTGTTTTTGGCGGTTGTTTTCGATAAAACTGTCACGGGAGTGTTTTTAGGGGTTGCGCGACTCGGAGTTGGTCCGTAGAAACCCTCCACCGGCGGCGAGGGAATGCCCTGCGGCGCTGGTTGCTCCGATGCTCTGAACAGCCTGAAGCGTTAAGTGATAGCGCGGTGGGTTGGCTTTTGTCTCGGGCATGTTCTTTGACAATATGATTTTGATGAAGGGATATGCGGACGGTTTGGTTTGTTTCGACGGACTGGACTTTTTGTATATCGGCTTCCTAGTGCATTGATCCTGTGAGGGATTTTTGTTCG
>JAUIHM010000006.1 GCA_030432315.1 Alphaproteobacteria bacterium
CCTCCAGCATCTCGGATGCGAGGCCGACGAAGGCCCAGAGCGCGCCGGCGATGATCAGAATGACAACGAGGGTGGCGGTTTCGACCCGGCGGGTCAGTCCGGTGAGGAGGCGGAGCAGGGGCATGGGATGTGGTGCCGGGATCGGTGGGGGTGAGGGCGGGCCGGTGACTGTCCGTGACCGGCCAGGGATTGTCAACGTGCGCCTCAGGTGTCGCCGAGCAGCAGGTCGAGGGCTTTGTGGGCGATGGCGAGGGTGGCGGCGTTGGTGTTGCCGCTGGGGATGGTCGGCATCACGGAACTGTCGGCGATGCGCAGGCCGTCCACGCCGCGTACCCGAAGCCGCGCGTCGACCACGGAGCCGAGCGCGCAGGTGCCGACCGGGTGGTAGTTGGTTTTGACCGTCGCGCGAATGTGCCGCATCAGGTCTTCGTCTTCGGTCGTCCCGGCAGTCGGCAGCAGTTCGCCGGTGACAATGTCATCGAGCGGTCCTGCCCGCAGCACCGCCCGGGCGGCGGCGATGGCGGCGATCATGGTTCGCATGTCCCCGGGGTCGCGCAGATAGGCCGGGTCGACGAGCGGCGGGCCGTCGGGCGCGGCGGGGTCGAGACGGATGCTGCCGCGCGAGGCCGGCCGCAGCAGGCAGGGGGTGAGGGTCATGCCCCAGGTCGGGGCCACTCCGCTGACGGTGCGGTCGAGATAGACCGTCGGCACGCAGTAAAGCTGGATGTTCGGGCGCGGCGCGTCGTTTACGGTGATGAAGGCGCAGCTTTCGACTCCGGTGCTGGTGACCGGCCCGGTTCGGGTGGCGAGGTAGCGCAGGCCGTGGCGGATCATCGCCGGTCCGCGGTCCTGGCCGTGATAGCCCAGACCCTTCCGCAGACTGGCGATCACCGGCACCTCGCAGTGATCCTGCAGGTTCCGGCCGACGCCGGCGAGATCGGCATGGACGGCGATCCCCGCCGCGCGCAGGTCATCGGCGGGGCCGAGGCCGGAGCGCATCATCAGCACCGGTGTTGCGAGTGCTCCGGCGGTGAGGATGACCTGGCTGTCGGCGCGGGCCTCCATAGTCCGTCCGCGCCGGGTGTAGCGCACGCCGACGACGCAGTTTCCTTCGAGGGTGAGCGTCTGAACCCGCGCCCGGGTCACAACCCGCAGTCGTGGATTGCGCCGCTGGGGCGCGAGAAATGCCGAGGCGGCGGAACTGCGGCGCCGCGCGCGTTCATCGATGGTGTGCTGCATTCGGCCGACGCCCGCCTGGTCGGCGCCGTTGAAGTCGTCGTTCAGCGGGATGCCGAGACCGACGCAGGTGTCAATGAAAGCCTGGGTGACGCTGTTGGTGTGCCCGAGGTGCGAAACCCGGAGCGGACCGTCGGTTCCATGCCACGGCGCGCCGAGATCCGCGTTGCCCTCGATTGCCGTGAAATGGGTCAGCATGTCGGAGGCGCCCCAGCCGGCGCCGCCCGCAGCCTCTTCCCAGGAGGCAAAATCCTCGTGTTGGCCGCGCATGTAGACCATGGCATTGACTGCCGATCCGCCGCCGAGGATGCGGCCCTGGGGAATGATCAGCGAGCGGTTGTCCAGCTGTGGTTGCGGTACCGAAGGGTAATACTTCAGGTAACGCTCCGAATTGAGGAATTTCATGTATCCGGCGGGAAAATCCAGCAGCGGACTGCCGCGGCCCGGTCCTTCTTCGAGCAGCAGCACGCGGGCATTCGACCGCGCTGCCAGGCCGGCGGCAATCAGGCAGCCGGCGCTGCCGCCGCCGACAATTATGTGGTCCCAGGTTTCGGTCATTGGCTGCCGCGACGTTCAGCGAACGTCGGCGACACGGATCTGCAGTTTGACGTCGGAGGGGCGCTGCTCGACGGCGCGGTCGAAGGCGGCGATGCTTTCGGCAAACGGCAGCGTGGCGGATATCAGCGGTTTCAGATCGACCTTGCCCGAGGCGATCAGATTGATCGCCCGGTCATAGACGTTGGCATAGCGAAAGACGGTTTCGACCCGCAGTTCGCGTGCCTGCATTTCGACGATATCCATCGGTACCGGATCGACCGGCATCCCGACCATCACCAGGGTTCCGCCTGGGCAGGCGAGTTTTGGCGCGCCAAGAATTGCAGACGCGGCACCCGAGCATTCAAACACAACGTCGGCGCCCCAGCCGTCGGTTGCGGCGGAAACTGCGGTCTGCATGTCGGACTGTGCCAGGTTTACCGTCTGAATGCCGTCATACGCTCCGATAATGTCAAGTTTGGGCGCGGAGAAATCCGAAACGATTGCCCTGGCGCAGCCCCCTGCGAGGGCGGCCAGCGCCACCATCATGCCGATCGGGCCGGCACCGCAGACCACCGCCACGTCGCCGGGTTTTATTTTTGCCCGCAGCGCCGCCTGCATGCCGATGGCGAAGGGTTCAACCATTGCGCCTTCGGCGTAGCTGACCTGATCGGGAAGGCGGTAGGTGAAGCGGGCGGGGTGAATGACTTCCGGCGTGAGGCAGCCATGGACCGGAGGTGTCGCCCAGAAGCGCACCGCCGGATCGACGTTGTAGATGCCGAGTTTGGAGGCGCGTGAAATCGGATCGGGGATTCCGGGCTCCATGCAGACCCGGTCGCCGACGGCAAGGTGGGTGACGCTGCTGCCGGTTTCGATCACCTCACCGGCGGCTTCGTGACCCAGCACCATCGGTTCCCTGACCACAAACGGCCCGATCTTGCCGTGGGTATAGTAGTGGACGTCAGAGCCGCAGATGCCGACGGTGTGAATGCGGATGCGCACGTCGTCCGGACCGGGCCGGGCGGGCAGGTCGATGTCGCGAAGGCTCAGCCTGCCTTTTTCTTCCAGAACAAGTGCGCGCATATTTTGGACTCCCGAAGCGTTTACCAGCAGGTGTAGCCGCCATCGGCGACGACGACCGATCCGGTCATGTAGCTGGAGGCGGGAGAAGCGAGGAAGAGGGCGATTGCGGCGATTTCCCCGACCTGGCCGACCCGGCCCATCGGTGTGAGGTCAAGCCATTTGGCGGCCATGACCGGATCGTCCTTCATGCCGTAGGCGGTCATCGGAGTCTCGATGTAGCCGGGGGCGATGGCATTGATGCGCACGCCGCGCGCGGCCCATTCGGCACCCATGCTTTTGGTCATCTGATGCACTGCCGCCTTTGAGGCGTTGTAGTAGCTCTGATCCTGTGGGGTGTTGGAAATGATCCCGGAGATCGAGCCGATTGTGACGATTGATCCGGATCCGCGTTCGAGCATGCCGCGGCCGAATTCGCGGCAGCACCAGAAGATGCCGTTGAAGTTGACGTTCATCACGTCGAGCACGACCTCGTCGGCAACGGTTTCGGCGGCGCCTCCCGACCTGGCAATTCCGGCATTTGCGATCAGAACGTCGATGGTGCCGGAATTGGCCGCGGCATCGGCAACCGCTCCTGAATCGGTAACGTCGAGGAGACGGTATTCCGCGGAGAGCCCGTCGGCCTGCAGATCCCTTACGGCGTCGGTCAGCGGGCCTTCGGAGCGGGCGGTGAGGATGACATGCGCGCCGGCTTCGGCCAGTGCGCGGGCGCAGGCGAGGCCGATCCCCTGGGAGGCGCCGGTGATCAGGGCGCGTTTGCCGCCGAGGCTGAACCTGTCGAGTACTGTCATGGCCGATCCCCTGTTGCGAACCTGTTCCGGTCCGTGCCGGCATAGAGTATCGGTGTTTGCCGGGCGGGTGCAACGGCGTCTGGTGCGGGCGGGGGGACTCGAACCCCCACGGCACAAGGGCCTCCGGATTTTAAGTCCGGTATGTCTACCATTCCATCACGCCCGCACTGGCTGTCTGATTACGGCCTGCGCGGGGCATCGGCAAGGTTTCGCTTCAGGCGGGGGTGATGGTGGCCAGCAGCGCCTCCACGTCGCGGGTCGCCTGCTTCAGTTTTTCCGCATCCTGGCTGCGCAGGACGACGTTGGAGCCGTGCACGCCGTCGCGGCTGAACGGGTAGCTGCCGATGGAAACGTCCGGGTGGGCGGCGGCGACGGTGGCGAGCGGTCCGGCGATGTCGCCCTCGCGGACAAGGAAGCGCACGGTGGCGCTGAGCAGCGGCCGGCCGCCGGTGAGGGTCGGCAGCACGCTGGCCAGCATGGCGACGAACACCGAGGGAACCCCGGCCATGACATGGACGTTGCCGAGGGAGAACCCCGGCGCTTTTGAGATCGGATTTTCGATCAGGGTGGCGCCATCGGGAATCCGGGCCATGCGCAGCCGGGCCGGGTTCAGGTCGACTTCCGGATTGGTGTAGTTGGTGGCGAGAATGGCGCGCGCGTCCTCGCGGACGTCGATGCCGACGCCGAACGCCGCGGCGATGCAGTCGGCGGTGATGTCGTCATGGGTCGGGCCGATGCCGCCGGAGGTGAAGACGTGGTCGTAGCGGCTGCGCAGGGCGTTGACGGCAGCGATGATTTCGGCGGCGACGTCCGGCACCACCCGGGTTTCGCGCAGGTCGATGCCCAGTTCGGTCAGTGCCGCGGCGAGGTGGGGCATGTTGGTGTCGCGGGTACGCCCGGAGAGGATCTCGTCCCCGATGGTAATCATGGCGGCGGTTGGATTGGTCATCTGCTGCTTGTCCCTGGCGGCTGCTCTGTTATGGCTCGCGGCATGAAATTCGATAACCCCCTGATCCGCGGCCGTCTGCTGCAACGGTATAAACGTTTTCTCGCCGACGTCATGCTCGATGATGGGCGGGAAGTGACGGCGCATTGCGCCAATCCCGGGGCAATGCTCGGGCTGAAGGCGCCGGGTGATGTGGTCTGGCTGGAGCCGTCGGACAATCCGAAACGGAAGCTGCGCTATTCCTGGCGGCTGGTCGAACTCGAGGGTGGGCATCTGGCCGGTATCGATACCTCGCTGCCGAACCGTCTGGTTGGCGAGGCGCTGGCGGAACGTCGGATCGGCGGCCTCGGGGAGTACGAAACGGTTCGGCCGGAAGTGAAGTATGGCACCGGCAGCCGGGTGGATTTTCTGCTTACCGGTGGCGGTGCGGATGTCTATGTTGAGGTGAAGAACGTTCACCTGCGCCGCGAGGGGGACTGGGCGGAATTTCCTGACTGTGTGACGCAGCGGGGGGCGAAGCATCTCAGGGAACTGGCGGAGATGGTGGCGCTGGGGCATCGGGCGGTGATGCTCTATGTGGTGCAGCGCAGTGACTGCGGGCGGTTTCGGCTCGCGTCCGATCTCGACCCGGCCTATGCGGCGGGGTTCGCGGCGGCGCGGGCGGCGGGTGTGGAGGCGATGGCCTATGGAACGACACTTGATCGTGAGGGAATTTCGCTGGCCGGGCCGATCCCGCTTTTTGAATCTGACCAGGGGTGAGCCGTGAGCGGCGGTTTGGAAGGGTCGGCTTTCTGGAAATCGGCGCGGGCGGACCGGTTTGCGCTGATCGTCGATGCGGAGGACTTCTTCCGCCATGCCAAATCGGCGATGTTGCAGGCAAAGCGGTCGGTTTACCTGATCGGCTGGGATTTCGATGCACGTATCGAACTGCAGCCGGAGGGAGACGCGCTCGAGGGGCCGAACGAGATCGGGCCGTTCGTCAACTGGCTGAGCAGGACGCGGCCGGACGTGGACGTGCATATCCTGAAATGGGGTCTGGGGCTGCTGCATTCGCTGGGACGGGGGGAGACGCCGGCGTTTCTGCTGTATTTCGGGCTTCGCAGCCGGATCAACCTGCGGCTCGACAGGGCACATCCGCCAGGCGGCGCGCATCACATGAAGCTGCTGATCGTCGATGACCAGGTGGCGTTCTGTGGCGGAATCGACATGACCATGGGGCGCTGGGATACGCGGGGACATGAGGAGAACCGCGCAGGTCGGTGCTCGCCGCGCGGTGCGCCGTTGCCGCCGTGGCATGACGTGACCAGCTGCATATCGGGGCCGCTGGCGCGGGTGCTGGGAGATCTGGCACGGGACCGCTGGCGTCGGGCAACCGGTGAAGCTCCGGAGCCGGACTCCGTGCAGAGCGATCCCTGGCCGGAGGGCCTGGTGCCGCAGATGAAAGACATCGACGTGGCGGTGGCGCGAACCTTGCCGGAGTATGACGGGTACGAGGAGGTTCGCGAAATCGAGGCGGCGACGCTGCATGTGCTGCGTTCGGCGAGAGACGTGCTCTATATCGAAAGCCAGTATCTGGCATCGCGCAGGATCGTCGATGTGCTTGAAGAGCGGCTGGCGGAGGAGGGCGGGCCGGAGATTGTGGTTCTGAATCCGGAAACCGCCGACGGATGGCTGGAATCAAAGGCGATGGATTCGGCGCGGGTTCGGATGATGCGGCGTCTCAAAGACGCGGATGTGCATGACCGGTTTCGCATCTATTACCCGGTCAACGGTGCCGGAACGCCGATCTACGTGCATTCGAAGGTCATGTTCGCAGATGACCGCTATATGAAAGTCGGTTCGGCCAATCTCAACAACCGGTCTATGGGATTCGACACGGAGTGCGATCTCGTGGTGGATGCGGGAGAGGACGAAGACGTTCGGGCGCAGATTGTGGCGATGCGCAACGACCTCCTGGCTGAACATCTCGACTGCACGGCGGATCGGGTCGCGGAGGCAATCGACGCTGCCGGAGGTCGGTTGGTCGGTGCCATCGAGGCGCTCAATTCAGCACAGGGTCGCAGACTTGTACCGCTCAAACCACATGACCTGTCACCTGAAGAGGAAATGCTGGCGGAATCCGATCTCGCCGATCCGCTGCGGACGGTAACTCTGGGGGAGGCTGTCGGGTCGCTCTTTCGGCGGGTTTGACGATTCTGACGGTTTGATGCAGGTGCGGGTTAGTCCTGAATGCCCGTGGGGGTTGCAGCTGCCACAAAATCGTGGCGGAATATTTGCAATGAACGGGCCGAACGTCTACATCCGGGGAAGCCATGACAGTTGGAGTATCAGACGTGGACGGTGTTTTGCCAGGACGCCTGAACAGGGACGGCATTCGAATCCATTCCCCGGAAGACTTCGAGGGAATGCGCGCGGCAGGCCGGCTTGCCGCGGAAATACTTGACCGCATCGCGGTCGAGGTGCAGCCGGGTGTTACCACGCTTGAGCTCAACGATGCCGTTCACACCATGATTGACGAGGCCGGGGCGACATCGGCGACGGTGGGCTACAAGGGCTATCAGCATGCCACCTGCATTTCGATCAATCACGTGGTCTGTCACGGCATTCCATCGGACAAGAAGCTGCGCAGCGGCGATATTCTCAACATCGACGTGACGGTGATCGTTGACGGCTGGTTCGGCGATACCAGCCGCATGTACGTGGCGGGTCAGCCGAACCGGAAGGCGGAACTTCTGATCGACATCACGCACGACTCGCTGATGAAGGGGATCGAACAGGTCCGTCCAGGCAACACCTTTGGCGACATCGGCGCGGCCATACAGCGGTATGCAGAAGCGCACCGCTGCTCGGTGGTGCGGGATTTCTGCGGTCACGGCCTTGGACGGGTCTTTCATGCGGCACCCAACGTGCTGCACTACGGGCGCTGGGGAGCGGGTGCGATCCTGGAACCGGGGATGTTTTTCACCATCGAGCCGATGATCAATCTCGGCCGGGCCGAAACCAAGGTGCTGGCGGACGACTGGACCGCGGTGACGCGGGACAAGTCGCTCTCGGCCCAGTTCGAACACTCGATCGGTGTGACGGAGGACGGCTGCGAAATCTTCACGCTGTCGCCGGGCAACCTGTTCCATCCGACCTGGAACCGGCAGGTCTGACCGGTGGCCGATCGGATCGATACCGCCGAGGTGCCGGTCTTGGTCAAACGCAGGCTGCAGGCAGAGGTGGTCGGGCCGCTGTTCCGGGAAATGGAGGCGGAGGTCGGGCGCGAAAGGGCCGAGGCGATCCTTGACGCCGCGGTGCGCCGGTCGGCGCGTGCCGAGGGGGAGCGGTTTCGGGCCGGCACTGAAGGCGGCACCGGCGTGATGGATGCGTTTGTCGACATCTTTGATCTGTGGACGCGCGGCGGGGCGTTGGAGATTGACGTTCTGGACAGGGGACCGGCGCATTACGATTTCAACGTGACGCGTTGCCGCTATGCGGAGATGTACCGGGAAATGGGTCTTGGGGATATCGGGCACCTTCTGTCGTGCAACCGGGACAGCACCTTTGTCGAGGGATTTGACCCGGGTTTGCGGCTGACCCGGGATAAGACCATCATGGGTGGCGCGTCCTGCTGCACGTTTCGGTACCGGTTGGAGGAAGACACAGACGGGGGTGACGGGTCTGGCCGGTAACCGCTTGCGCGGGTTCAGGTCCGTGAGTCGCCGATTTCGATCACCGGCCCGCCGGTGGCGGCGGCATCCCCAGGATCATGGGTGACCAGCAGCGTTGGCAGGCGGTTGGCGCGGGCGTGATCGAACACGAAACCGCGGATCTGGTCGCGCATTGTGGCATCCAGTTTCGAGAACGGTTCGTCCAGCAGCAGGGCGCCAGGTTCGGACAGCAGCACCCGCATCAGGGCGATCCGGGCGCGTTGACCGCCGGACAGAGTTGCCGGATCGCGGTCGCCGTAGCCTTCGAGGCCCGCGTCAATCAGCGCGGCATCGATTGCCGCCTGCCGGGCGGCGCGTCCGTGGACGTTCGGTCGCAGCCCGAAGGCGAGGTTGCCGGCAACCGAGAGGTGCGGGAAAAGGATGTCATCCTGAAACATCATGCCGACGTGCCGGTCCTGTGGCGGCAGGCCGGTCAGGTCGCGGCCGTTCAGCAGGATGCGACCGGTGACGGTGAAGCTTCGGTCAATCGTTCCGGTGACAAGCGCGAGAAGGGTGGATTTGCCGGAGCCGGACGGGCCCATGATGGTGCAGATTTCGCCAGGGGTAACCCGGGTGGACAGGGTCAGCAGCGTATTCCCGCCCTGACCGATGGTCACGTCGTCGAAAAACAGACCCTCGCCGGTCACGGGTGCACCTGCATGCCGCGCCGGTTGCGCCAGGTCAGCGCCGGCAGTGCCAGCGCGAGGGCGAAACCGACGAACGGTGCGAGCATCTGCAGCAGTCCCCAGGTGCCGATCAGCCGCCGGTCGCCGCCTGCCGCGAGGGCGACGGCTTCGGTGGTCAGGGTAGAGACGCGCCCGCCGCCAATCAGCAGGGTCGGCAAATAGAGGCCGATCGAGACCGCGAAACCGACCGCCGCCGCGGTCAGAACCGGCGTCAGCAAAAGCGGCAGTTTCACCGTCCAGAAGATCCGGTTGGTGGAAGCGCCGAGACTTGCCGCCGCAGTGGCATAGCGCGGATCGAGCGATGCCCAGGGGTCGACCAGCGAGAGGTAGATGTAGGGCAGAACGAAGATCAGATGGGCGGCGGTGACCCCGGCCAGAGTGCCTTCGAGCCGCAGCAGGATGCCGGCGATCTGCAGACCGAAAAGAAACGCGACCTGGGGGACGATCAGCGGCAGGTAGAGCAGGTGCATGGCGGCACCGGTGGCTCTCTCGCGGTTGCGGTCGCCGGACTCGAGGCTGGCGAGGACCAGGGCGAGGGCGAGCGCCACGCTTGCCGCGGCGATTTTCAGGCTTTCGGCGAAGGCGGCCGCGAGATCGGGGGCGGCCCGCATCCAGGTGTTCAGCGACCAGGCGGTGGGCAGTGCGTCCGGAAAGCGCCAGGTCCCGGCGAGGGACCATGCGGCGAGGCCGGCGAGGCCGGTGATGATCGGGACGGTCGCAAGGCCCGCGAGCCCGAACCCGATCAGCCGCAGGGGCAGATCGCTGCGGCCGCGTCCGCCGGCGAAGATCCAGGATCGGCCGAGACGGGCGGCGAGCTTTTCGCCGAGGCGCCAGATGCCGATGGCCGAGAGCACCAGGGCCAGTTGCAGCGTCGCGCCGGCGGCGGCGCGGAACCAGTTGGTGAGATCGGGATCGCGCATCCACCCGGTCAGCCGCACTGCGAGGGTCGCCGGGGTGTTTGGTCCGAGGATCATCGCCACTTCGACGTTGGACATCGAAAATGCCAGCACTGCGTAGAGCGGCAGGCGGATCTGCGGATAGACCCGGGGCAGGATACATTTGATCCAGGCGGCGGTGCGGCCGTAACCGAGGGTCAGGGCGACGGTCCGGCTGCGGGCGGCATCGGCCTGGGGGAGGGCCGCGAGCGTCATCAGCAGCAGAAAGGGCACTTCCTTGAGGACCAGACCGGTGGTGAGGGCGAGGCCCCAGGGATCGTTGACGGTCAGCAGGTCCGGCGGGCGCTCCCAGCCGGTGGGCCAGGGCGAAATCAGCCGGGCGATCCATCCGGAGGGCGAGACCAGAAACGCGAGACCGAAGGCGGCGGCGGCATGGGGAACGGCGAGCAGCGGTGAGAGCAGGCGCCGGACGAGGCCGAGCGCGCGTGTTCCGTCGCAGGCGCAGAGGATGGCGAGAACGGTTGCAAATGCCAGCAGCGTTGCGCCGCAACCGGTGGAGATGCTGAGCGCCGCGGAGCGCAGCAGGCCCGGCGTGGCGATGAGGTCACGCCAGGGTTCGAGGCTCAGCCGGTGGCCGCCGAGGGCGGGAAGCCAGCCGAGGCCTGGCAGCACGGTGCCCGCCACGCCGGCCAGCACCGGACCGGCCAGCAGGGCCAGGGTCAGGCGCGGTATCCAGCGGAGCCGGGAGGAGGTGGCGGACATGCGGGCCTATTGCCCGACACCATAGCGGCGGGTCCAGTCGAGGCTGAGACGTTCCATCCACGACGGATGCGGCTCCGGCAGCGCATCCCCGAGTTGGTCGGGGGTGAGGGTGGCAGTGCCGAGATCGAGCGCGTCGAACAAAGCGCGGTCTTCGGGCGACAGGGCGGCCATGTCGAGCACGGTAAAGTTGCCGAGAACCGCCGGATCCTGGGCATGGGCCTGGGCCTCCGGCGACATCAGGAAGTTCGCGAACACCATCGCGCCGGCGGCCGCACTGGCGTTGTAGGGGATTGCGACAAAATTGGCGTTGCCGATGGTCCCTCCCTCCAGCACCCAGGAGCGTACGGTGTCGGGCAGTTCGCCATTGGCGATGGCGGCGCTGGCTTCGGACTGGTTGAAGGAAAAGGCGATTTCAATTTCACCGTCGGCGAGGAGCTGCCGGAGGTGGCTGGTGTTGGCCGGATAGGCCCGACCGCTGCGCCAGAGGTTCGGGGTCAGGGTGTCGAGCCAGGTCCAGAGAGGTTCCATCACGGCGTCGTAATCGGCATCGCTGACCGGATGCTGCAGGATGGACGGGTCGGGGATCAGGGCCGAGACGGCCTGTTTGAGAAAGGTGACACCGAGAAAGTCCGGCGGCTGGGGATAGCTGAAACGGCCAGGGTTCGCGGTCACCCATTCACCGAGAGCGGGGATGCTTGCGGGCGGGTCCGGCAGGCGCTCCGCATCGCTGTAGAACACAACCTGGGCCATGCCCCACGGGGCTTCGAGGCCGTCGGTCGGCACGGTGAAGTCGGTCTGAACCGTCGGCTTGCCGGTGACATCGACATACTGCCAGTTCGGTACCTGTTCAGCCCAGGGACCGAACAGCAGGTCCTGGGCCTTCATCGATGCGAAGTTGGCGCCGTTGATCCAGATCAGATCCACCGACCCGCCGCTGTCCCGTCCGGCGCCTTTTTCCGCAACCACCCGTGACACGGCTTCTGCGGTGTCGGAGAGTTTGACGTGGTTGACCGTAACCCCGTAGCGGTCCTGCACCTGTTCCGCGGCCCAGGCGATGTAATCGTTGCGGCGGGGATCGCCACCCCAGGCGTGAAAGAAGACCTGCTGTCCCCCGGCCTCCGCCAGAACTCCGTCCCAGTCGGTAGGGTCGGGAACCGGCTGGGCCATGGCTGCCGAGGCGGTGGTCAGGCAAATCAGGGCGGCAGATGTCAGAATGGTGTTCATGGCTGCTCCGGTCGTATTTGGGATACGGTTTGGGTGTGTCACGCCCTGCCCGTCATCAATGCCAATACGGATGCGGGAAAGCAAATATTTCACCCCGGTTCGTTTTTCGCCGGTTGCAGACGTCGGTTCGCGGCTCAGCGCCGGTTCGGCAATGCGGTTTTGATGCTGGTTTTCCGGGTCGGGGCCTGACAGACTGGGCAGCCGGTGGGCTGGGAGACAGTGATGATGAAACTTGTGATCGCGGGATTTTTGGTGGCGGGGCTGTTGGCGGGATGCTCGGGCGGGCGCAAATGTGACGATGGCGGTGATGGCGGCGTGATGATCGACGGTGTCTGCCTCTGACGGCGGCGGTGACCCGGTGCCACGGGGTCGGGAATCGCACTTGCCACAAAAAATCCAGATGTTTACCGTCCGGCTCCTGGGCAACAGGAGGTGGAGATGTACGGCAAGCTGACGATGGATGAACTGACCCAGGCGGTGGCCGAGGGGTCGATTGACACCGTTCTTGTCGCCC
Organism: Alphaproteobacteria bacterium; assembly: GCA_030432315.1. Taxonomy (GTDB): domain Bacteria; phylum Pseudomonadota; class Alphaproteobacteria; order Rhodobacterales; family Rhodobacteraceae; genus Amaricoccus. The sequence goes on from JAUIHM010000006.1 coordinate 12,362, forward strand.
AGGTGGATATGCAGGGCCGTTTGATGGGCAAACGGTTTCAGGCCGAGTTCTTTTTGCAAAGTGCGTGGCGGGAAACGCACAGCTGCATGTACCTGCTGGCGACGGATTATGAGATGGAGACGGTCGCGGGATACCGTGCCACCAGCTGGAAGGCGGGTTACGGCGACTATACGATGAAACCCGATCTCTCGACGTTGCGGGTCGTGCCCTGGCTGGAGGGAACCGCGCTGGTTCTGGTCGATCTGCAGGATCACAGAACCCATTCGGATGTGCCGCACTCGCCCCGCGCGATCCTGCGCCGGCAGATCGCCCGGCTTGCCGATATGGGCTACCAGGCGAAAATGGCGTCGGAACTGGAATTCTTTCTGTTCAACAACAGTTTTGGCGAACTGGCCGAAGCGGGATACCGGGGGTTCAGGCCGGTCAGTGCCTATAACGAAGACTATCACATCTTTCAGACCTCGAAAGAGGAAGACGTGATGCGGGCGATCCGCACCGGTCTGAACGGCGCGGGCATTCCAGTGGAGTGCACCAAGGGGGAAGCCTGGGCGGGTCAGGAAGAGGTTAACGTGGCCTATACCGGGGCTTTGGAAGCGGCGGACAACCATGTGATCGTCAAGAACGGCTGCAAGGAAATTGCCCATGCCAAAGGCAAGGCGGTAACCTTCATGGCCAAATACACTTCCGAAGCTGCGGGTTCGTCGAGCCACGTGCACCAGTCGCTGTGGACGCTCGACGACAAGCCGGCATTTCTCGACCCTGACCAGCCGCAGGGCATGTCGCAGCTGATGCGGCAGTATACCGCGGGTCTGCTCAGACATGCCGCGGAAATCACCTATTTCCTCGCGCCCAACGTCAACAGCTACAAGCGGTTCGTGGCCGGAACCTTCGCGCCGACCAAGGCGGTCTGGTCCACCGACAACCGGACCGCCGGGTACCGGCTGGTGGGCGAGGGTGGCAGCGGCATTCGCATGGAATGCCGGGTCGGCGGCGCGGATCTCAATCCCTATCTTGCCTTTGCGGCGCTGATTGCGGCGGGCATCGACGGGATTGAGAACGGGATGGAACTGGAGCCGGAGTTTCGCGGCGATGCCTATGTATCCGACAGCGTGCCCGAAGTTCCTCGAACGCTTCGGGCGGCAACGGCGGCGCTCGACGGATCGGCGATGCTGCGATCTGCATTCGGCGATGACGTTGTGGACCATTACGTCCATGCGGCGGAATGGGAACAGGAACAGTACGACAGCAGGGTGACGGACTGGGAAATCGCCCGCGGGTTTGAGCGGGCCTGAGTGGAGAAGTAGGCGGGCGAATGTCAAAGATAACCTGTATTTCCCCGATTGACGGATCGGAGTTTGTCTGCCGCTCGACGCTGTCGGACGCAAAGATCGCGGACGTGCTCGCAGCGGCGGCGGCGGCGCAGCAGACCTGGGCACGGAAACCGCTCGATGAGCGCATTGCGATGGTTGAGAGCGCGATTTCGCGGCTGGAGTCGATGAACGCCGAAATCGTGCCGGAACTTGCCCGGCAGATGGGCCGCCCGGTGCGCTATGGCGGAGAGATGGGCGGGGTGCGGGAGCGTACTGCCTGGATGGCGGAAATTGCCGAAAAGGCGCTGGCGCCGGAAGTGGTGGAGGACTCGGAGTCGTTCCACAGGTATCTCGCCCGCGAACCGGTTGGGCTGGTGTTTGTCATCGCCCCCTGGAACTATCCGTTTCTGACTGCGATCAATACCATTGTGCCGGCGCTGATTGCCGGAAATGCGGTGATCCTGAAACATGCGAGCCAGACGCCGCTGGCCGGAGAGCGGTTGGCCGAGGCGTTTTCAGATCTTCCCGACGGGCTGTTTGCCAATGTGTATCTGAGCCACGGCCAGACGGCAGATCTGATCCGGGCGCGGTCGTTCGACTTCATCAACTTCACCGGGTCCGTGCGCGGCGGGGCTGAAATCGAGCGGGCGGCCGCGGGAACCTTCGTCGGCATCGGCCTGGAGCTGGGCGGAAAGGATCCGGGCTATGTCCGGGCTGACGCGGATCTGGATGCGGCGGTGGAAACGCTGATGGACGGGGCAATGTTCAATTCCGGGCAGTGCTGCTGCGGGATCGAACGGATTTACGTGCATGAAAGCCTCTATGAGGCGTTCGTCGACAGGGCGGTGAAACTGGTTTCCGGGTATGTGCTCGGCGACCCGCTTGATGAACGGACCACCCTCGGGCCGATGGCGAGCCGGCGGTTTGCCGATACGGTCCGCAGTCACATTGCCGACGCCATTGCGGCGGGGGCGAAAGCGCGGGTCGATCCGGCACTGTTTCCGCGCGACACGGGCGAAGACGCCTATCTCGCGCCGCAGGTGCTGACCAATGTCGATCATTCGATGGCGGTGATGCGGGAGGAAAGTTTCGGCCCGGTTGTCGGAATCATGCCGGTCCGGGATGACGCCGAGGCGATCGCGCTGATGAATGACTGCCGCTATGGGCTGACGGCGTCGATCTGGACGCGGGACGCGGAGGCCGCGGCGCAGATCGGCCGGCAGATCGAGACCGGGACCGTGTTCATGAACCGGTGCGACTATCTCGATCCGGCGCTGTGCTGGACCGGCTGCAAGGAGACCGGGCGCGGGGCATCACTGTCGTCGCTGGGGTATCTGAGTGTGACCCGGCCAAAATCCTATCATCTGAAGAAGGCATGAGCGCATGACCACAGCCAACTGGTCCTATCCGACCGCGATCCGTTTTGGGGCCGGCCGAATTTCCGAACTGGGGCAGGCCTGCATCGCGGCGGGAATCAGTCGGCCGCTTCTGGTGACGGACCCTGGCCTGGCGGGTCTGCCGATGACACAGAATGCGCTGGCAATCCTGCGTGCTTCCGGGCTGGAGCCGGCGGTTTTCAGCGAAGTGCAGGCCAATCCGACCGATGCCAACGTGACGGCGGGGCTCGCGGTAATGCGCGAGGGCGGTCACGACGGGGTGGTGGCATTTGGCGGCGGTTCGGGGCTCGACTGTGGCAAGGTGATCGCCTTCATGCGGGGCCAGTCGCGGCCGATGTGGGATTTCGAGGATATCGGCGACTGGTGGACCCGCGCCGATCCCGACGGCATTGCACCGGTTGTCGCGGTGCCGACCACGGCGGGCACCGGATCGGAAGTGGGTCGCGCAGGTGTCATTACCAATGTCGCCAGCCACACCAAGAAGGTGATTTTCCATCCGAAGATGATGCCGGCCCAGGTGATCTGCGATCCGGAACTGACGGTCGGCCTGCCGCCGGCGCTCACGGCGGGTACCGGGATGGATGCGCTGGCGCATTGTCTGGAAGCGTTCTGTGCACCGTCCTACCATCCGATGGCCGAGGGTATCGCGCTCGAAGGGATGCGGCTGGTCAAGGAATACCTGCCGCGGGCGTATGCGGACGGGACGGATCTGGAGGCGCGGGGCCAGATGCTGTCGGCGGCGGCGATGGGCGCAACTGCGTTTCAGAAGGGGCTTGGGGCGATTCATGCGCTGTCGCATCCGGTCGGCGCGATCTACAACACCCACCACGGGCTGACCAATGCGGTGTTCATGCCCTATGTGCTCGAATTCAACCGGGCTGAGATCGCGGACAAGATGGTGCGATTGGCGGGGTTCCTCGGTCTTGAGGGAGGGTATGACGGGGTTCTGGGCTTCGTGCTCGACCTTCGCGCGCAGTTGGCGATACCGGACACGATTGCCGAATTGGGAGTTGACGCTTCCCGGTTCGACGAACTGGCGGCGATGGCAATCGTCGATCCGACCGCCGGGGGAAATCCGCGGAAGCTGGGGCATGGGGATGCGCTTGCGCTTTATCAGGCTGCATTGAGCGGCAGGCACTGAAACGCCTTCCGGTCATCCTGATATATTTGATGCGATTCAGGAAACAGTCATTCTACCTCGCGGATGTTTGTTTCTCGTTCTGGCAGGGGTAGGTTCCTTCTGAAACAATTCAGGAGGCGCATCCAATGGCAAAGGTACTGGTTCTCTATTATTCAAGCTGGGGTCACATGGAAGCCATGGCCCGTTCGGCAGCAGAAGGAGCGCGGGAAACCGGGGCGGACGTCACGGTGAAGCGGGTGCCGGAACTGGTTCCGGAATCGGTGGCGAAAAATGCACATTACAAGCTCGACCAGGAGGCGGAGATCGCCGATCCGCTCGAGCTTGCAAATTACGACGCCATCATTCTCGGCGCATCAACACGTTTTGGGCTGATGGCGGCGCAGCTGAAGAACTTCCTCGATCAGACCGGGCCGCTCTGGGCGGAAGGAAAGCTGGTCAACAAGGTCGCTTCGGTCATGTCGTCGACGGCGACCCAGCATGGTGGCGCCGAGCTTGCGATCATCACTGCTCAGGCGTCGTTGCAGCATCACGGGATGATTATCGTGCCACTGTCCTACGCCTATCAGGGTCAGTCGGGCAATGATGTGGTGCGGGGCGGGTCGCCCTACGGGATGACCACTACGTCCGAAACCGACGGGTCGCGCATGCCCAGCGACCAGGAACTGGAAGGCGCAAAATTCCAGGGCAGGCGGGTCGCCGAGATCGCCGCGAAACTGCACGGCTGAAAATCGGCGGAAACCGGTCACATGCTGTCGGCTTTCGACCGTGTGGCCGGTTCCGCGGTTCGGTTTCGCGTGGTGCGAAACAGGCTTGCGACAAACAGCAGGGTCATGACCAGCACGATGGTCGGTGCCGGGGCGCTGTCGAGCCAGAAGCTTGCGTAGATTCCGGTAAAGCTCGCAATGGTGGCGACAGCCACCGACAGCGCCATCATCGGGCCGAACCGGCGCACCCACAGGAATGCGATCGCACCGGGGGTGATCAGGAATGCCATCGCGAGGATGATGCCAACTGCCTGCAGTGCGGCGACGACCGTCATCGCCACCATGGCCAGCAACCCGTAGTGCAGCACCCGAACAGGCAGCCCGATTGCGTGGGCATGCTGTTCGTCGAAGGCGTGCAGCAGCAGGCCGCGGCGCGCCAGAAGAATGGCAAGGGTCACCGGAACCGTGATCAGTGCGCTGGCGCCGATGTCCTTCCAGCTGATTCCAAGTGGATCGCCAAAGAGGATGTGGTCGAGATGCACATCCGTTGGAGTCCAGACATAAAGAACTATGCCGAGCGCGAACATGCCGGAAAACACGATCCCCATGGCCGTGTCTTCCTTGATTCGGCTGTTGTCTTTGAGAAAGCCCGTCGCCAGGGCGCAGATCATTCCGGCGATGAATGCACCGACCGCCAGAGGAATTGCGAGCCAGTAGGCGACGACGATGCCCGGCAGTACCGCGTGGCTGATGGCGTCGCCCATCAGTGACCAGCCTCGCAGAACCAGAAAACACGAGAGCAGAGCCATCGGTACGGACACCAGAAAGGTGATCGTAAAGGCGCGGACCATGAAGTCGAAGTCGAATGGAAGAAGGATCTGGCTCATTGCCGGGCCGCCTGTCTGACCTTGCGGCGTGCTTTGAGCAGTCCGTGTTTGGGTGCAAGAACGAAGGCGGTGATGAACAACAGGGTTTGCAGGACGACGACGATGCCACCGGTTGCGCCATCGAGAAAGTAGCTGACATAGGCACCGAAAGTCGCCGTTACCGCACCGATGGCGGCGCTGAGCAGGATCAGCCGGTCGAACCGGTCGGTCAACAGGTAGGCCGTTGCTCCCGGCGTTACCACCATGGCAATCACCAGAAATGCGCCAACGGTTTGCAGGGCGGCGACGGTACAGGCCGCGAGCAGGGAAAAGAACAGGATTTTCAGGCCGTTTGCCCGCAGGCCGATGCTGCGGGCATGGGACTCGTCGAAGAACACCAGCATCAGGTCTTTCCACTTGGCAGACAGGATCAGCAGCGTCACCACGGAGATGATCGCGAGCTGCCAGGTGTCGGCGGGCGTAATGGCGAGCACGTTGCCCATAACGATCGTCTGGACGTTCACGGAGGTCGGCGAGAGGGAAACCATGAACAGGCCGAGGCCGAAGAACGAGGTGAATATGATGCCGATCACCGCATCCTGTTTCAGGCGGGTGAATGCGGAGAGCGACAGGATTGCCACGGCAGCGAGAGCGCCCGCGATGAAGGCTCCGGCGGCGAATGGCAGCCCCAGCATGTAGGCGCCGGCGACACCCGGCACGATGGCATGGCTGAGCGCGTCGCCAATCAGCGACCAGCCCTTGAGCATGAGAAATGCCGAGAGGAAGCCGCAGACGCAGCCGACCAGGCCACTGACCCAGATCGCATTGACCATGTAGCTGTAGTTTAGGGGTTCCAGCAGAACGCTCATGATCTCCCGTCCTGCTCCGCGTCCGCCTCGGAATAGATCACGAACGGTCGTTCGTCGTCGGAAATGACGGTGACCTGTCTTGTGTCCGCATCGTCGTGATGCAGGTCGGCCCCGCCAAGGACGAAATGCCGCAGCTTGCCGCCGAAGGCCCGCTCGAGATTCGACTGGGTGAACACCTCCGCGGTTGGACCGCTGGCGAGGACGGTGCGGTCGATCAGCACCGCCCGGTCACAGAACTCAGGCACGGAACCGAGATTGTGGGTGGAGATCAGAATGATCCGCCCTTCATCGCGCAGTTCCGTCAGAAGCTGTACGATCTGGGTCTCGGTGGTGACATCGACGCCGGTGAACGGTTCGTCGAGCAGAATGACCATGCCTTCCTGTGCCAGGGCGCGGGCGAGAAAGACACGCTTCTTCTGTCCGCCGGAAAGTTCTCCGATCTGGCGGTCCTGAAACTCGGTCATTGCCACGCGGGCGAGGGAATCGGCAACCAGTTGCCGGTCCTTTTGCGACGGGCGGCGCAGCCAGTTCATGTGCCCGTACCGTCCCATCATCACCACGTCGCGGACCAGCACCGGAAATGACCAGTCGACCTCCTCCGCCTGGGGAACATAGGCGACGCGGTTCTGCGCCAGGGCCTCACGGGCCGGCCGGTCGAAGATCCGGACCTCGCCGGAAACCACCGGAACGAAACCCATGATGGACTTGAACAGTGTCGACTTGCCCGAACCGTTGACGCCCACCAACGCCGTGATCGACCCGCGCGGGATGGTGAAGGTGGCCTGGCTCACGGCGGTCAGGCCGCTGCGGTAGGTCACGCTGACATTGTCCAGGCTCAGGCCCGAGCCTTCCGGTGCGGGTGCTGCTGTGCTGGTATCGTTCAATTTGTCAGTCCGGCGGCAATTGTGTCGGTGGTTACGCGCATCAGGTCGAGATAGGTGGGGACCGGACCGTCCGGGTCCGAAAGACTGTCGACGTAGAGGATGCCACCGTATGCGGCACCGGTTTCGCGGGCAATCTGCTGTGCGGCATCGGCGGGGACGGTGCTTTCGCTGAAAATTGCGGGAATGTCGTATTCCCTGACCGTATCGATGACCTTTCGAACCTGTTGCGGTGTACCGATCTGGTCCGAATTGATCGGCCAGATGTAGAGTTCGCGCAGACCGAAGTCGCGGGCCAGGTAACTGAAGGCACCCTCCGAGGTAACCAGCCAGCGTTTGTCTTCTGGAATCTCCGCCAGAGTGTCGCGGATCGGTGCGGCGAGACCGCTGATCTCCCCGGAATAGGCCGCGGCGTTTTCGGCATATGTCGCGGCATTGTCGGGATCAGCTTCCGTCAGGGCGCGGCGGATGTTTTCCACGTAGACCAGCGCCGCATCCGGAGACATCCAGGCGTGGGGGTTGGGCTTGTCGGCATATGGTCCGTCGGAAATGCTCACAGGCTCGATTCCGTCGGTCAGGACGGCGGATGGAATGTCCCCCAGATTGACGAGAAACTTCTCAAACCATTGTTCCAGGTTGAAACCGTTCCAGAGAATCAGGTCGGCGTCCCTGGCGCGCCGAATGTCGCCGGGTGTCGGCTGGTAATAATGTATTTCCGCCCCGGGTTTTGTCAGCGCGCTGACGTCGGCGGCGTCGCCGGCGACATTCGCGGCCATGTCGGCAATGACCGTGAAGGTCGTCACCACCTTCAGGCGGTCGGCGGCGAGTGCGGTCTGGGCTGTGACAAGGCACACGGACAGTGCGAGTCCAAGGCGGACCATTCGGATTCTCCGGTTTGCTGATTGATCTGGACCATAGTTGTCCCATGCCGGGTGTCAATGTAAATGATAATCGTTTGCAAAAAGACGTTGCATTGCATCGACGTGAGCTTATTCTGCTGCCGCATGAACGCGGACTCGAATTTTGGCGAAAACGAAACGCTGCTGCGGCAGGCGGGACTGCGCATCACGCGGCAGAGACGGATCATCCTGGAGATTCTCAGCGAAACCGAAGGACATCCGGACGCATCGGAGATTTTCAGGCAGGCACAGATTGCCGACGGGCGCATCTCACTTGCAACTGTCTATCGGACGATGAAGGCTCTGGAAGAAAACGGTGCCATTCAACGCCACGCATTCGGCGACGGCCCTGCCCGGTTCGAACACGCGCACTGCGATCACCACGATCATCTGATCGACGTCGATTCGGGCGAAGTGATCGAGTTTTCGAGCGCGCGAATCGAGTTGCTGCAGGAAGAAATCGCCGCGCGTCTCGGTTATGAGATCGTCCACCACCGGCTCGAACTCTATTGTCGCAAGGTCACGGCGAAGAAGGCGCCGGTCTGACTGCGGCCAGTTCGGCTGTCGCATCAGTGTAGCCAACCAGCGAAAAGCGCAACCGAACCTGAACCCCGTCGACAAGGGAGAAGGTCAGCGAGCCGTCCTTCCCCGCCCGAAACGCCGAATCGGTGGCGGGATCAAGCGCGTGCCGCGCTTCGCACTCGCTGTCCACACAGGTGTACCAGGGAAGCGGCAGGCTCAGGTTGGGTTCGACGGTGATTCTCAGGCCGTCCGGCAGGTAAAGTGGCAGGGGCGTCGCAAAAACATATCGTGGCGGCGTCCCCGCCAGCACGGATACGCGAAACAAATCTTCACCCGTTTCAGAGTGCACATACGTTGAGGCGCGGCACGGCGTCTCGTCACATTCAAGAGTCCAGTCTGAGAAGGTCCGGTCGGAAGTATTTCGATTTGTCAGAACGTTAGCATCTGCACCGGTCCAGGTTCGGGTTCCTGGTGGATCGGCGGGTGCAGGTGCTGCCAAGGCAACGGTTAAGACCAGCGTCAAGGCCGTTAGGATGTTGTTATCCACGATAGTCATGCCGCATTAGGACTTGGTTCACTGCCTCCGGGCTATGTCCCTCCCGTGCGGCGAAACAGCCGGCGCGGTCAAGTTGAAAAGCAACCTCATGCCGCAGTGTCAGAATGGCGATCGGCGGTTCCGGATTTTCCGGGCCATTCACAAACCATGCGGTGTCGAACGCACCGCACGCCAAAAAGGATACTAAAATGTCCAGCATTCTTACGAACCACAGCTCCATGGTTGCCCTTCAGACCCTGAAGCAGATAAACAACGACCTCGGCAAGGTTCAGTCCGAAGTTGCAACCGGTCTTCGTGTAAGCACCGCAGCGGATGACAGTTCCTCCTGGTCGATCGCCTCGACGATGAAGTCGGACGTCGCGACCTTCTCCAAGCTCTCGGAAGGTTTGACCTCCGCTTCGGCAATGGTCGGCGTTGCCCGTGCAGCCGCTGAACAGATTTCCGAGATTCTGGTTCAGATTCAGGAAAAGGTTGTTCAGGGCCAGGATCCGTCGGCCGACACCGGCAAACTCGACGCCGAAATCACCGAGATGATCAACACGATCGACTCCATCGCTGACGCTGCTCAGTTCAATGGTGTCAATCTGGTTGGTACGGGTGCCGCCAACGTCAACGTAACGGTTGCGATCCAGCGCGATGCTGCCGGTGCTCTGACCGACGATACGTTTGCGGTCACCGCGACCGTCCTGAACGGCGTCGCTGCCGGCGTTTCGACCGCTTCGACCACCGACGCGATCGACACGCTGCTTGACACCGTCAACGCCGCAGCCGCGACCTTCGGTGCCGCCCAGGCGCGTATCGATGCGCAGAACTCGTTTCTGGGCAAACAGGTCGATGCTCTGACGACCGGCGTTGGCGCTCTCGTCGATGCAGACATGGAAGCCGCATCTGCCCGTCTGACTGCACTGCAGACCCAGCAGCAGCTCGGCACACAGGCTCTCGCGATTGCCAACCAGGCACCGCAGACCATCCTGTCGCTGTTCAAGTAATGAATACGGAGCGGGGCGGGCAGATGCCCGCCCCGTTTCTCTCCGCCCTGCCCATCAGAATGCCTGAACAAATCTGACCTCCCTCTCCCGTACGCCTGAAATCGGGTCAGACCCCAACAGAGGTTCCAGAATGACTTTCTCCAGCAATGCCAAGTCCGGATACGCCGCAGCCGCGATACCTGTGCGCACGGACCGTGGCGTGGAATACGCCGCCTTTGCCAACGCGACGCGCCAGCTGAAATCCGTCGAGACCGCCGACAGATCCCGCTTCGTCGAAGTCGCGCACGCAGTCAACGACAACTCCCGCCTTTGGGGCGTTCTCGCCGCCGATCTCATGAACGACGACAATGCCCTGCCCGTCCCGCTTCGCGCCCAGCTCCTTTCGCTCGCGCAGTTCGTCCGCAAACATTCGCTGATCGTGCTCGCCGGCAAAGCCTCGGTTGAGCCTCTCATCGACATCAACACATCCATCATGCGCGGTCTGCGCGGTGAGATGGAGGAAGCAGCATGAGTGGCCTGGTTCTCAAGCTCGGTCCGCGGGAGCGGATCATGATCAACGGTGTTGTCATGGAAAATGGCGACCGCCGCACACGGATCAACATTGTTACGCCGGATGCGAACGTGTTGCGTCTGCGCGATGCGATCCACCCGAATGACGCGAACACCCCGGTCAAGCGGGTGTGTTACATCGCGCAGATGGTGCTGGCCGGTGAAGCCGATCCGGCCGAGGCGCGCCCGCAGCTTCTGCGCGGCATCGAGCAGCTGAGCCATGTATTTTCGGATGCGGAAAGCCGCGAAAGCCTTGTCACTGCGACGCAGGCTGTCGATGCGGGACATCACTATCAGGCCCTCAAGGCTCTGCGTTCGCTTTTGCCCCGTGAAACCCGCCTGTTCGCCCTTGGCCGACACAGCGCCGCCTGACCGAGGAGTGAACCGAAATGAGTTTCCAGCCGCAGATACCGATGTCGGGAATCGCCGGGTGGCGTTTTTTGCAGCGCACCCAGGAGACTCAGCAGGCCACGTTCGAGAAATCGGGCGTGTTGGCTCGGGACATAGAGTATTTTCAGGAGAACATCGGCAAGGTCGAAACTACCGCTGATCTGGTGTCCGACCGCCGGCTGCTGACGGTAGCTCTGGGTGCGTTCGGGCTTGGCGATGATATCGACAAGAAAGCCTTTATCCGCAAGGTGCTGGATGAAGGAACCGATGACGAAAAGTCATTTGCCAACCGGATGACCGCGCAGGCCTACAAGGATTTCGCGGAAACCTTCGGCTTTGGCAATGCCACCGGCGCCAGAACCGGAGATGAGGGGTTCGCCGAAAAAATCCTCGATGCGTACAGGGTACGGGCATTCGAAGCCGCGGTCGGCGATGCGGACAACAACATGCGTCTGGCGATGAACATGAACCGCGAGTTGCCGGATCTCGCGGCCGAGGAGGGGCGGACGTGGTATTCGGTGCTTGCCTCCGAACCGTTGAGCCAGGTGTTTCAGACCGCGTTTGGTCTACCGAAGGATTTTTACAATATCGATGTGGACCGCCAGGTAACGATTCTGGCGCAGAAGTCAAAGCAGTACTTCGGCAGCGGAGAGATCTCGGTTTACTCGGATCCTGAAGTCTTGGAGAAGTTGACGACGCGATTTCTTGCCATGGCGCAGATTGCCGACGGGGTGTCGAATGCGACCGGGCCGGCGGCAAGTGCGCTGATCCTGCTGCAGAGCAGGACGTCGAACGGCTCTTCCGGTCTGCTGAACCTGCTCTATGACTTCTGAAGCGCCGGCAGCGCGGAGTCGTTTTCGATGATCTCCGACAGCCTGGCGAAACTGGCGGCAACGCCGTCCGGTGCCTTTTCGGTAAAGAAAGCGTCTAGTCTCGGCCACAACCGGATTGCTTCGTCGATCGCCGGATCGCTGCCTTTGGAGTAGAGCCCGGTCTGGATCATCAGGGCGGCGTTCTCATACGCTGTCAGAACCTGTCTGACCCTGGCAATCTGTGCATTCTCCCCCTCCGTCGCCACGCCAGGCAGTGACCGAGAGACGCTGCGCCGCACGTCTATGGCCGGAAAGCGTCCCCGCTCCGCGATTCCCCGGTCGAGGACAATGTGTCCGTCAAGCACACCGCGGGTGATGTCGGCGATGGGTTCATCCATGTCCGAACCGGCGACAAGAACGCTGAAAATCGCTGTGATGTCGCCCTTGCCGAACAGGCCTGGACCCGCGCGTTCGCAGAGCGAGGCAATCAGGTTGGATGTCGATGGCGGAAATCCCCGGAGCGTTGGAGATTCGCCGGCCGTCAGGGCGATTTCACGGTGGGCCTCGGCAAACCGGGTCAGCGAATCGGTCAGCAGCAGCACATGCTTGCCCTGGTCGCGAAACACTTCGGCGGTGGCCATCGCCATCCAGGCTGCCCGGCGTTTGATCAGCGGTGCCTGATCCGATGTGGCGGCAACGACGACGGCTCGTTCCATGCCTTCGGGCCCAAGCACGTTGTCGACGAAGTCCCGAAGTTCGCGTCCCCGTTCGCCGATGAGCGCGAGAACCACCACATCGGCTTCGATTCCCTTGGCGAGATCCGCCAGCAGCATCGATTTGCCGACGCCGGATCCGGCGAAAACACCTACTCGCTGACCCTTAGCCAGGGGCAGGACGGTATCGAATGGTGTGAGGCCGGTGGACAGCCGCGGTCCGAGCGGTTTGCGTTTCGCCGGGTCTGGTGGCGCGCGGCGCAGGCTGGCGCTGGCCGGCCCCTGTGTGAGCGGTCCGCCATCCATCGGTTGACCGAAGGCGTCGACGATACGGCCGACCCAGCTTTCGTCGGGATGAACGCCCGCTGGCCCCAGAAGTCGCACCGGATTTCCGACGGCTGCACCGTCCAGCGGGGCATAGGTCATTGCGCGGGCGCGGGATTCCGATACTCCGACAATCTCTCCCGGCAGTTCGGACCCGCCACGCAGACTGATCGCGATCTGGTCGCCGATGCGTGCCTGATGGGTCAGACCGGCAATCTCCAGCGAAGCGGTGCTGACAGAGACCACGCGGCCGACCCGCACCGTGTTTGAAATGCGGGAAAGTTCGGACTGGAGCGCGGAAAAATCGGTCAGCATGTGTGATCCCGGAGCGATGGTCAGGTTACACTTTGTAAACCATGAAGGGTTAAGCGGGAGTTGCCGAAACGAAGCGACGGGAGAACCCGCTCCATGGATCTGAAACTGAACATACTGAGTATGGCCAGCAGTCTGGCGGCGCATTCCGCGGCACGGCAGCAGGTCGTCGCGGAAAATGTCGCCCACGCCGATACCCCGGGATACCGCGCCCGCGACATTGCCGACTTTTCCGCCACGCTTCGCGACGCCGAAATGGCATTCGCCGCGAAACAGACCAGACCGGGGCATCTTCCGTTTGCGGACGATACCGGTGGTTACAGAACACGGGAAATTACCGCGTTCGGCGCCGAGAGTCCCAATGGCAACACGGTGTCGCTTGAAGATCAGATGATGCGCTCCGCGCATGTGCGGCAGAATCACGACATGGCGCTGGGGGTTTACGGCAAGTCCCTGGAAATCATGCGAGCGTCGCTTGGCAAGTAACAGTGAGGTAAGATCCCATGGATGAAATCATGAAAACCATGGCGGCTTCCGCCAGCGGCATGCGGGCACAGACTTCGCGAATCCGTCTTGCCGCCGAAAACATCGCCAATGCGGATACACCAGGATACCGGCGGAAGACCGTATCGTTTGAGGAAACGTTTCAGAGGACGAATGACGCCCGTGCGGTCACCACCGGTCCGGTCAGGCTGGATCAGTCCGAGTTGCCGCGCATTTTTCAACCCGAACACCCGATGGCCGGCGAAGACGGTTACTACGAAGGGTCCAATGTGAACCTGGTAATGGAAATCGCCGACAGCCGCGAAGCGAACCGATCCTATGAGGCGAACCTCAGGATGTTTGACCAGGCCCGCCAGATGTCGAGCTCCATACTCGGCCTGCTGCGCCGCTGAACAGAAAGTTTAGATCATGGATGTAAAAGCAACCCTCGCTTCCCAACTCTACAGCCAAGCGCAGGCCGCAGCGCGCCCCGATCCCCGTTCAACTCCGGCACCCGGGGTGAGCGAGGCTTTTCGCGCTGCGACCGACGATTTCATGCAGACGCTTCGGGCGAACGAAGCAACCGTGACCGCCGGTCTTGCCGGCCGCGCCGATCCACAGGCCGTGGTCGAGGCGCTTGCCGCGACCGAAATGGCCGTTCAGACAGCCGTTGCCGTTCGCGACAAGGTCGTGGAAGCCTATCAGGAAATCCTGCGCATGCCGGTCTGACGCGCATGACCGATGCCGATGTTCTGGATATTCTGCGTGAGGGCCTCTGGACGGCGTTGATCATTTCAACGCCGGTTCTTGCCGTTGCGCTGATAGTGGGACTTGCCATCGGTCTGCTGCAGGCACTGACATCGGTTCAGGAAATGACGCTGACTTTTGTGCCGAAACTGGGCGCCATTCTCATTGTCTACTGGGTGACGATGAGTTTTTCCAGTCAGACACTGGTGCGTCTCTATCAGGATCAGATCATCCCAAGGATAATCGGAAACTGAGGCCAGGAACCCGCTGCCGCGGTCCGGGTCGCGATCCGGCCCATCAGGATCCGCTCCATAAATGACCGGACGTGACGCGTTCATGGAATTTAAACCATGGCAGGTATTTCTGTATCTCTACCGGTCGCAAAGCAGGCCCGGCGCGGCCCGCGCCTGACACCCCTCACTGGTTTCTGCCGGGATTGACGGGAAACGGGAGTCAGGTCTTGGCGATCCATCTGAACATTGGCGGCATATTCGGCCTCATGGCTTTTGGCGTGCTGGGCATTGCTTCGCTGGGGTCGTTTGCAGGTTACCTGTCACTTCACGATGTGAGCGGTGGAACACTTGATGCCGGAGACCGATACGAATGGCAGGTTCAGCGGCTCGACCAGCTTGCCTCCGCCATTTCCGGCATGTCAACGGAACTCGCGGGTCTGGAGCTTGCGCAGTCGGATACGGAAATTTCTGCGGCTTACGGCAGGCTTCGGTCAGCAGCCGGGAGCGCAGGTCAGAAACTGGCGGCACTCGGATCCGAGACCGAAAGGGATCTCGCACCGGTTTTCGGCAGGGTCACGGCCGGGGTCGACCGGCTGAGGGTCGCGTCCGATCACCGGGTCAGGGCCCGCGCGCGTATCCGTACCGCGACGAAGAACCTCCAGGACCTGACGGCCAGGGTTGCGCAATTGCTTGCGGATCGCGAACAGACCCTTGGTGAGGCCGCTATCGCCGAGGCAGCGGCTGGCGCGAGCACAGCCGGAGCGGTGCTGGAAAGCCTGATAGACCGCAGGGCATCTGATCTTCAAACGATCTTGTCCACGCAGGCAGATGCGGGTCTGCTGACGGGTATCGGCCTTGCGCAGAGTTACGCGGCGGGTGGGGAGGGCGGCACCTTCCTGGCTGACCCCGGTGCGGCGGCGGCGAACGGTTTGGAACGGCGGATACAGCGGCTTTCGGGTCTCGGGGTTGCGCCGGGGACACTGGTCGCAGTGCAGTTACTTTTCGACAGGTATCACGGCGGCGGAACCTGGGTCGACGCTGACACATCGCAGTTTCGGGAGGAACTTCTGTCGATCCATGCCGATGTTGACAGGGCGCTTTCGCGAGAGCTTGCCGACCGCGTGACCAAGCTGCAGGTCCGGGCCAACGTGGCAGCGGAAGATAACCGGGTCGCTGCTGAAGGTCTTGCGCATGGTTGGACGGCCAGGCTGCGAAACATCTCCCTGCTCCAGGCGGAGGTGTCACGGTATGCGGTTGCGGCAACACGGGTTGTGCTTGCACCGGATGAAGCGGCGCTCGCTGACGGTGACAAGGCGATGCGCGACTCTGCTGTCCGTCTTTCCGACCTGGCGAAGGCCGGAGAAGTCCCGGCAGGTCCGGAACTGTCGCGTCTCGTTGCAGGCGCCGATGGGCAGACCGGACTTGGGGCGCTTCGCCGGGATGAACTGGCCGCGGAACGTGATGGCCGTCGGGCTGCGGCCGCCGCAACGGCAGGGTTGGCGGAAATTTCCGATGTGGTGGCAGGAAAGCGCAATGACGTATCGTCTGCCGTCACGGATGCAGCAGCGGCGATTGAAGGCAAACTCGTGTGGGCCGGGATCGCGATTGTGGCAACTCCACTGGCTGCGGCCGGTCTGATATTGATGACGCTGTATCTGATCCGGTGCCGCGTTTTCGCTCCGCTGACGGCCCTGTCCACCGCGGCGGAGCGACTTGCAGGTGGCGACATGACACCGTTGCAGGATTTAAGGCAGAGGAGTGGCGAAATCGGGCGGATGGGACGCGCGCTCGATGCACTTCGTGATAATCTCGGGCGGGTTCATGAGCAGTTGCAGGCGGTTGCGACCGCGGAGGTGGTTGCACGAACGGAACAGGAGGCCACGCTCGACCAGCTTACAAGGGAAATCAGTGTGACCGTTTCCGACGCAGCGCGTGGCGATTTTTCCCGAAGGGTTGAGCGAACGTTCGACCAACCGGCAGTCCGGGAACTCGCCCTGCATGTGAACGGTTTGATGGATGTAACCGAACGGAGTCTGACAGGGACCCGCGTCGCACTGCGCGCGCTCAGTGATGCGGATTTTGCTCACCGCGTGAATGGCGAGTTTCACGGCGAGTTTGCGGCGCTGCGTGATGCGGCGAACGGCACATTTGAGCGGCTTGCGGCCTTGGTGCGAAACATGGGCGAGGCGGCCGGTGCCGCTGGCGCGACCTCGGCTTGCCTGACGCAAAGTGCGCAGGAGCAGCTGACCAGAGCGCGGGACCAGGCTTCCGGGCTTGAGCAGAACACAGTGCTGATTTCGGAGGTCTCAGTTTCCCTCGCCGACGGAATGACGGCCATGGCAGGGGCGGAGGACCTGTCGCGGCAGGCTGCCGACAGGACATCGACGGGTCGTGAGGCGGCCGACCAGGCAATTGCAACTGTCACGCGGGTTCGGGAAAGTGCCGGCCGGGTGTCTGAAATCGTTGCCGCCATTGAGGCGATTGCATTTCAGACCGGCCTTCTGGCGCTGAATGCGGGGGTCGAGGCGGCACGGGCGGGTGATTCGGGAAGAGGCTTTGCCGTCGTGGCTCAGGAAGTTGCTATTCTGGCGCAGCGGTCGCGGGATGCGTCAGGGGAAATTGCAAGACTGAACGCGGAAACCTCGCGTATGATTGCGGCTGGCGTGGAAAAGGTCACAGCGACCGGCACGGCGTTGCGCGACATTGACGCGACCGTCAAGGTGCTCCTCGAGGCGCTCGGCGAAATGTCCGACCGGGTAAAAACGCAGGTTGCGGATTTCAGGACTGTCGAAGCGGCGACAGCACATTTACGGCAGGCGGTCCGCGAGAACGCTGTTTTTGCCGAGCGGTTCGACTGCAGCGCTCAGGATCTTTGCTGTCGGATCGGTGCTCTGTCACGGATGACAACGGACTTGCATGGTGACGGCGTGTCGGAAAGGCGTTCCGCGCCTGTCGCTGCAGCCTGAAGGGGTGTCGCGTGGCCCTGCCTGCGGTCTTACGGCCGTGGGCAGGTACGCGGACCGGCCTGCCCGCGCAGTTGTGCCGGGCCGTTCAGCTTGACCCCGCAACATCAACCCGATACCGCGAAGCGGATATTTGGCTGAAGCATCCGTGTTTGCGAGGACGATACCATGACTGCTCCCACTCTTTTGATTCTGCCGGGCGACGGCATCGGCCCCGAGGTAATGGCCGAGGTCCGCAAGGTAATCTCCTGGTTTGGGAACCGGCGCGGACTCGCCATCAACGTCGAGGAGGATCTCGTTGGTGGCGCGGCGTATGACGTTCACGGGGTGCCGCTCTCCGACGCGACAATGGAGCGGGCGCAGAATGCGGATGCGGTCCTGCTCGGTGCGGTTGGAGGCCCGAAGTATGATGCCCTCGATTTCTCAGTGAAACCGGAACGGGGGTTGTTGCGGCTGCGCAAGGAAATGGATCTGTTCGCCAACCTGCGCCCCGCGCAGTGTTTCGATGCGTTGGCGGATTTTTCTTCCCTGAAGAAGGAAGTTGTTGCCGGGCTCGACATCGTGATCGTGCGTGAGCTTACCTCCGGCATCTATTTCGGTGAGCCGCGCGGGATCATCACCGAGGGCAACGAGCGTGTGGGTATCAATACCCAGCGCTACACCGAGGGTGAGATTGCCCGCGTCGCACGCTCCGCTTTCGAACTTGCCCGCCGGCGTTCCAATCGGGTCTGCTCGATGGAGAAGGCGAACGTCATGGAATCCGGTGTTCTCTGGCGCCAGGTCGTCACTGAGGTACATGATGCGGAGTATCCGGACGTCGAACTGTCGCACATGTATGCCGACGCCGGTGCGATGCAGCTTTGCCGCTGGCCCAAACAGTTCGACGTGATCGTAACCGACAACCTGTTTGGCGACCTGCTGTCCGATGCTGCGGCAATGCTGACCGGGTCGCTCGGCATGCTGCCGTCTGCTTCACTCGGCGCACCGATGGCCAATGGCAGGCCAAAGGCGCTTTACGAGCCGGTGCATGGCTCGGCGCCCGACATCGCCGGTCAGGGCAAGGCAAATCCGATTGCCTGCGTGCTCTCTTTCGCCATGGCGCTGCGGTATTCCTTTGACGCGGGCGACGAGGCAACCCGGCTCGAACAGGCGATCGAGAAGGTTCTGGCCGACGGGGCCCGGACACCGGATCTGCTCGGGCCGGAAGGTGGGACACCGATCACAACCGTGCAGATGGGCGATGCGATCATTGCCGCGCTTGACGCCTCGCTTTGAGGGGTGGGGTTTTCGCTGAGTCCCGACTGGTCCGGGGCGCTTGCCGGCAGGGAAGTCCTCGGCAGGATTGACCGGGTGGCAGCGCGGGTGTCCGATGCCCGTGCCGAGGGTCAGGTGATCGCTCCCGGCGATGCGGACGTGTTTCGCGCCCTGAACCTTACGCCTCCTGACCGGGTGCGGGTAGTGATCCTGGGTCAGGACCCCTACCCGACCGCCGGTCATGCCGACGGACTTTGCTTTTCCGTTCGTCCGGGCATCGCCGTGCCTAGGTCGCTCCGGAACATCTACCGGGAGATGTCCGATGATCTAGGGCTGGTGGAAGCAGGACACGGGTCGCTGGTGTTCTGGGCCGAACAGGGGGTCCTGCTGCTCAACTCCGTTTTGACCGTACAGGTCGGCGAGGCCAATTCCCATGCCGGGTGGGGATGGCAGGAAATAACCGACGCAATGATTGCCGCGGTGTCAGATCAGCCCAAACCGGTAGTGTTCATGCTCTGGGGCCGTCACGCACAGCAAAAATCGCTGCTGATCGACAGGAAAAAGCATCTGATTCTGGAATCTGCCCATCCTTCTCCGCTGTCGGCCCGGCGCGGTTTCTTCGGCTCCAGACCGTTTTCCAAAGCAAATTCATGGCTTTCAGCCCAAGGCCGCGATCCGGTAGATTGGCGGCTGCCCACACAAGCGTGATGGCGTGTCACGCGATTGCGGGATTTAAACCCTTCGGTAACATCCCATATGAAGCGCGCAGGCAGGACCTGCCCATTGATCTCCATCCGGGGAAGCCAATCCCTCCCCCCGTGCCAGCCCTGGATGGAAGACGGGCTCCCGATCAAGGGGGTTGCCGGTTATCCGGTTCGCGCTGGCGCCACAACTTTGCCAACTGTCCTCCCCCGACCGGCAAACTTGTGGTCGCCGCGCCTTTCCCGGTTCACCTGGTATTTGGCGTTTGCTGACTGCATTAGCGTGGCAGCTGATACCTGACAGCATCCCCCCAGCCGTGCACGGAATCGTGTGCCCGAACCAGCACCTCGGTCAGTCCATCCGGGATTTCGATTCCGGTCAGTGATCGGGTGAACGGCTGTTCGGTGTCGTGGGGATGCAGAAGGACCCGAGTCGCCAGCACCTTGCCGTCGGGTTCCGCCACTTCCCAGGTGTCCGCATAGTGATCCCATCCGGCGTCGGCGTGGCGTACGGTAACGTCAAACCGCCAGTTCCCGGAATGATTCGCGGCGCGAATCGCCACCACTTCGGCGGTCTCCGCCAAAGAAAAACCCGCTACAAACATCATGGCAAGAACCAGGACATGTTTCATGCAGAGCAGTCTAGCGCGATTTCCGGCACCGGCCAGTCCGTTTCAGGCAGCGGCGGACAGTTATTCCTCGTTGCACTGTCCCGCGAAGGGCATTAAACCGCCGCCAGGACGGAGTGTAGCGCAGCCTGGTAGCGCACCTGCTTTGGGAGCAGGGGGTCGGAGGTTCGAATCCTCTCACTCCGACCAAGGTCGCCGGACATGACCCGGAGTGTGGTCAGCAACGGTTGCGGCAGCACCGGGACAGGGAGGCTGAACCGCACATGACGGATTTTCAGGACAGTATCGAGATCGCCGGCATCCCCTGGCTGTCCATGGTGATTCCGATGAAGAACGAGGAAGGCAACGTGCGCCTCGTCACCGAAGGGATCGCCGCAGCCTGTGCGCCTTTTGCGCCGTTCGAGGTGATCTATGTCGATGACGGGTCAACGGACGGAACCCGCGAAACCATCCGCGATGTTGCCCGGACGTATCCGTTTGTGCGTCTGATCGAGCATCCACAGAGTGCCGGCCAGTCGGCGGCGGTGCATACGGGCGTCGCGTTCGCACGGGGAAACGTCATCTGCACGCTCGATGGGGACGGGCAGAACCCGCCGTCCGAAATCCCCAGGCTGATTGCCGCCCTGAACGGACGGGAATTCCCCGAAGGCGTTGCTCTCATTGCCGGTCAGCGGGTGGGCCGGCAGGACACCGCATCCAAGCGCTGGGCGTCGAAGGCAGCCAACAGGATCCGTGCCGCGCTTCTGAAGGACGAAACGCGCGATACCGGTTGTGGGCTGAAGATGTTCCGCCGCGACGTTTTTCAGCAACTGCCCTATTTCGATCACATGCACCGTTACCTTCCTGCGCTCGTCAACCGTGACGGCTGGAAAACCGTCCACGTGGATGTAGGTCATGCTGAACGGCATGCGGGAAAGTCGAACTATGCCAATCTTGGCCGGGCCCTCGTTGGCGTATATGACCTGATCGGAATGATGTGGCTGATCAAGCGTCGCAAGAAGGCCAAAGGCACGGAAAGGTCCCTACCATGAGCATCGACGCGCTTTTCGCCTTTTTTCGTGTCGATCACTGGGGCGAGTTCTGGTGGGTGATTGTCGGGCTGCTCGGGCAGCTGATGTTCTCAATGCGGTTCATTCTTCAGTGGCTTTCGTCGGAGCGGGCACGAAAATCGGTGATCCCGGAGGCGTTCTGGTGGTTTTCGCTCGCCGGAGGGGTCATTTTGTTCGCATACGCCGTCCATCGCCGTGACCCCGTCTTTATCCTTGGCCAATCCACCGGTCTGTTCATCTATTCCCGCAATCTCTGGCTGATATATGCCAACAAGCGCGCAGTCTGAAACCCGTGCGTTTCTTCTTGGGCTGGCCGGAATTTTTTTGGTCACTCTCTGGCGCGTCGCTCTTTTGCCATGGAACACGACGGACCTCTTCGTAGATGAGGCGCAGTACTGGTTCTGGGGTCAGGAACTGGCCTGGGGCTACTATTCCAAACCACCGCTGATCGGCTGGCTGCTGCGCGCGACAACCGATCTTGGCATGAGCACGCCGATCTGGATCCGCCTGCCGCTGCCGCTGATCCATGCAGGTACCGCCGTTACGATGGCGTTTGTCGGGCGCGAGTTGTTTGGCGGCCGCATCGGAGGATTGACGGGGTTTGCTTTCGTCACGCTTCCGGCGGTCGCACTGGCATCGCTGCTCGTCTCGACCGACACGCTGATGCTGTTTTTCTTCGCGTTGGCGCTTCTTGCCCATGTGCAGCTTGCCCGGCAGAAGAGCAGCGCCTGGGCCGTTCTGCTGGGTGTCGCGGTCGGACTGGGACTGCTGTCGAAATATGCGATGATCTATTTCCCGCTGTCTGCCGCACTCGCCATGCTGCTGCTGCCGGAGATGCGCATCTCCAAAAGGGATGCGCTTGTGGCGGTGAGTGTCGGTATCGCGGTCTGTTCGCCAAATCTTCTCTGGAACGCGGCAAACGATTTTACCACGCTGCACCACACAGCCGACAATGCCGACTGGCAGGAAAGCAGCGTCAGTTTCGGCAAACTGGTGGAATTTCTCGCAGGGCAGTTTGCCGTAGCGGGGCCGGTGTTGTTCGCCAGTTATCTGGTTGGGCTTGTCAAGAGCTGGCGCTCGACCGGGTTGCGCTACCCGGTGCTGATGTCGCTGCCTGTGTTTCTCATTGTGTCGGTCCAGGCGCTGATTTCCGGTGCAAATGCAAACTGGGCTGCGGCCGGGCATCTGGGGGCGCTGTTGATTGCGGTTTACGTCCTTGCGCCGCGTTCGCGTCTGGTGCTCCTCGCGCTGGCGATAAATCTGGCGGTAACCGCCGCGCTTCCCGTCATGGCGGTGTTCGCGGACTCCTGGCGCCTTGGTTCCAACAATCTCGTGCTCGCCCGGTATGTCGGTCAGTCAGCGGTCAGCCGGAAATCGGCGGAGATTGCCAGGGCCGAAGGGCTCGATACGCTGGTTTCGGGGAGCCGTACGTTTCTGGCTGACTATTTCTTCACGTTGCGCGATTCAGGCCTGACGATCGGCGCCGAACCGGTCGACGGATTCCCGCCGCATCACTATGCACAAAAACATCCTCTGACGCCGGGAGCCGGTGAGGTGCTCTACGTGACCCGGTCATCCGGCGTTCCGAACTGCCCTGGATCGGACGTGGCGCCGGTTCTTGTTGAAGAATGGACACCCGCGCAGGGATTTTTTACCCGCACCATCAGTGCCTGGCGGATGCAGCGGTCCTGCTGGTTCCCGGACGATACCGGCGGCTAGAAGGCATCTGACGTTCACCCTGCCTTTCCCCGTTCAACAAGGCTTTGCTTCGCGCTGAAATCAGGCTAAGGCTGCGCCGCTCTTGAATTGGGAACAGTGGATATGGGTTACAGGGTTGCAGTCGTTGGTGCCACGGGCAATGTGGGCCGGGAAATGCTGAACATTCTGTCCGAACGGGAATTCCCCGTGGACGAAATCGTCGCACTTGCGTCGCGCAAGAGCCTCGGAACCGAGTGTTCGTTCGGTGACAGGACGCTGAAAACCCAGGATCTCGACGGATTCGACTTCACCGGTTGGGACATTGCCCTGTTTGCCATCGGTTCTGACGCGACGAAGAAATACGCGCCGATTGCCGCCGCGGCGGGCTGCGTGGTGATCGACAATTCGTCGCTGTACCGGTACGATTCGGATATTCCGCTGATCGTACCGGAGGTGAACCCGGATGCGATCAGTATGTACTCAAATAAAAACATCATCGCCAATCCGAACTGCTCCACTGCACAGATGGTGGTGGCGCTCAAGCCGCTTCATGACCGCGCAACCATCCGGCGTGTGGTGGTTTCCACCTACCAGTCGGTTTCCGGTGCCGGGAAGGAAGGCATGGACGAGCTTTGGAACCAGACAAAAGGCATGTACGTGCCGGGTCAGGAGGTCGAGCCGTCAAAGTTCACCAAACAGATCGCCTTCAACGTGATTCCGCACATCGACGTCTTCATGGACAGTGGCGAGACCAAGGAAGAATGGAAGATGGTCGCCGAAACCAAGAAGATCGTCGATCCAAAGATCAAGGTTACGGCGACCTGTGTCCGCGTTCCGGTGTTTGTCGGACATTCCGAGGCAATCAACATTGAGTTCGAGGAACCGCTCGATGCGGAAGAAGCCCGCGAAATCCTTCGTGAAAGCCCGGGCATTCTCGTTGTCGACAAGCGCGAAGACGGCGGCTACGTAACTCCGGTCGAAAGCGCCGGCGATTTCGCCACGTTCGTCAGCCGTATCCGGGATGACAGCACGATCGAGAACGGCCTGAACATCTGGGTGGTTTCGGACAATCTGCGGAAGGGTGCGGCACTCAATGCGGTGCAGATTGCCGAACTTCTGGGACGCCGGGTTCTGAAAAAGGGCTGAAGCGCAGGGCCCGAACTCCGCGCCCGTGGGGAGCTGCGGGCGCAGGCGGTGTCCTTTGCGCGATCTCACTGCGTGCGGGACAGAGGGATGTTCGGCAGTCCTGCAGTTCCCACGTCCGGAGTACCGGATGCCCAACCTTACGACCCTGGGCAGCGAGATCGGGAAGAACTGAGGGACCATCAGGTGCAGGCGCTGCCGGGCCGCAGCGTTGCATTGGCAGGGCGCTTGCCGGTGCCGGGTGAAACCATGTCCCAAGGTGCTGGCGCGGCAGTGTCCGGGGGCCGAATTGGCAGGCCCGCAATGCTTCGCGGCATCTATGGATTGCGCGTCCGCCTTTAGCGGTGGTCTCTGTTGCCGACGGGTTACCGGGCCGGTGAATCGTGCGCGGGAATCGTCTTGAGATAGGCGGCCACGGCCTCACGGTCGCCAGGTTCCAGCATCGCCATGTTTTCCTGCACTTCGACCATCGCTCCTCCCACGGAGTCAAAATCCGGCGTGAATCCGGATTCCAGGTAATAGGCAATGTCCGATTCCGACCAGTCGCCGATTCCGCCGCTGCCTCCGGTGATGTTGGGCACGATCCCGTCGCCTTCCGCTGCCGGAGCGCCGGCGAGCCACAGGCTGAAGTCGGTTGCCCCCGCCATGTTTCGCGGCGTGTGGCACTCACCGCAATGACCGGCACCTTCGACCAGGTACTGTCCGCGTTTTATGAGCGGGTCGTCCGTCGCAAGTTCCACAGCCGGGCCTTCCCGAAAGAATGCCGTCTGCCAAATGCCAACGCCACGGCGAACGGAAAACGGGAACTTCAGGTCGTGATCGGCGGACTTTGCCGCGACTTCCGGCAGGGTCCGGAACCAGGCCCAGAGATCGGCAATGTCGGCAAGGTCCATCCGTGCGTAGGACGTATAGGGGAAGGCGGGGTAGTAGGGCAGGCCTTCGGGCGATACGCCATGGGTCATGGCGTTGGCAAAATCGGTGAAATCCCAGGCTCCGATGCCGTCGATTGCATGCATGGAAATGTTTGGCGTGACAAAATCGCCAAACTCCGTCTTCAGTACCCTGCCGCCACCGAGCCTGAGCCGGTCGTCTCCCTCCGCATCTTCCGCGGCATGGCATGAGGAGCAGCCTCCTGCCCAAAACCAGGTTTCACCGGCAACGGCATCACCCTCGCCGATGCTCTGCAGTTCCGACTGCGTGAGGCGGTCAGGTGTGATGGCGGCATAGAGAGCGGCGCCGCCACCGATCACCAGAACCAGCGCCAGAAAGATCCTCAGAATGCCGGCCATGTACGTGCTGCCTACTTCTGAACCCGGTAGCCCTCGTGACAGGCCCTGCAGGTTCCCAGGATGGGCCCCATTGCTTCCTGAAATGCTGCGAGATCGGCCGGCCCGGCTTTACCGGATACCTCAAGGGCTGCGGCGGTCGCAGCCTGAAGGCTGGCCACCTCTTCCTGAAACCCGGCCATGTCTTCCCAGATCTTTGGCGATGCCGTTGTTGACGGGTCGGTGTCGCTGCCGCCCGGGAAGTAGTCTCCCATGGTGACTGCGGTGGCGTTGATCGCCGCGATTGCGGCTTTGCCGGCTGCCGGTGAGTAGGCGATTTCACCTTTCATCATGCCGCCTGCCAGGGCAGCAGCGGCGCCGTTGTTCTGCATGAGTGCCTTTCGGGTCGCGACCGGATCTTCGGCGGAGAGCGCAGGCTGTGTCAGCATGGCAAAGGCGAAAGCGGTCATGAGCGGCTTCAGCATATTTGTAAATCCTCCATTCGTGACTCTTGGTTCGGACAGGGACGGGAACCTGTTGCTGCGAAATGGCAAGTCCGGTGCCACTGAAAGACGTTAGCGCGAAAATTCACGACACGCCAAGCCCTTGCGGGATCGGCCGCATATGCACGATTTCGTGATGTGCCCGACCTGCCGCCGTGGATTGAAAGAGATGGTGTAAGAAAAGCTCGCCAGACCTGATGTTGTCGAAGAGTCTGCTCGTTTGGTTCGTTGGACGCGTGTTTACTTAAACTTTCCGTCGTATTCCCCGAAAAAGAGCGTTGCGGTCAGGCCGTCTATTAGGACATTCTTCAGACAGTAGAGGCATGTAGGGGCTGGGTGAAACGGGGGTTTCCATGGCTGCAGAGCTGTTTGTAATTGACGCGCATGAAGATACTGCGCTTGACACGTCCAGGATTGTTTTGCTGCGTCAGTCACTTGGCGATCAACGGTGCCGGGAAGTTCTTGAGGAGGTCGTGTTCCACCTTTCCGACCGTTTGAGGCTGCTGGAGGATGCTCTGGTCTCCGGCGACAGTTCTAACGTGTTCGCCCTGTCCGCGCGTCTCGCGGGCCTGTCGGAACAGGTGGGGCTGGCAGACTTCGCCCGCGTGTCCCGTGACCTTCGCAAATGCGTTGAGGCACAGGATCAGGTGGCGACTGCGGCCGTCGGAGCGCGGCTGGTCCGCCTCGGTGAGGAATCCCTTTTCTCTGTGATGCTCTACGCCGATCAATCCGCCTTGTAGGCAGCGCCGGGCCAAAGCTAAGATCGAAGCGATCTTGGACAGGATGCCCCCATGCCGCTTTTCAATACTTCGAACGATGATTCCATTCCGCTGCACATACTCGACGCCGAAGGTGTGACGTCCTGGCTGGACGATGCATCCGCGTCGGACGCTTCATGGGTTACGGCAAATGGTTTCACGGCCGCACTGGGCCAGGTGGTTTGTCTGCCAGGTGCAGACGGTGGGATCGGGCGGGTGCTGGCGGGTTGGGGAACAGCTGCTGCGCGCAGCCGCGACCGTTTTCATCTCGCGGCGATCGCAGCGGCATTGCCGATGGCGCAATATGTCCTGCAACCCGGTCCGATCGGTGCGGATCTTGAGGTGGAATGCCTCGGCTGGCTGCTCGGTGGGTACCGGTTCAGCAGATACCGCGAGGATGCACGTCCGGTGCCGAACCTGGTTTGTCCGCAATGTGTTCGGACTGAGCGGCTGGGAAAGCTGGCCGAAGCGGCATTTCTGACCCAGGATCTTATCAACACCCCGGCACGGGACATGGGTCCGTCGGCATTGGAGCGGGCATTTCTTGCCCTGGCCGAAGAATTCTCCGCAACAGCAAACGTCATTCGCGGAATCGATGCATTGGAAAGTGCGAACTTCCCCATGATCGCGGCTGTTGGCGCCGCTGCTGCCGATGCGCCCCGCCTGCTGGACATGACCTGGGGACGCGCGGACGCACCCAAAGTCACGATCGTTGGCAAGGGGGTTTGCTTCGACACCGGCGGTCTCAACATCAAGCCCGGAGCGTCGATGGGCTTGATGAAGAAAGACATGGGCGGTGCCGCCAACGCCCTTGGGTTGGCGCGCATGGTCATGTCGCTCGGTCTCGATATCCGGCTGAGGGTGTTGGTGCCCGCCGTTGAGAACGCGATTTCCGGTCCTGCGATGCGTCCAGGCGACATTCTGACCAGCCGCAAGGGTTTGACGGTCGAGATCAACAACACCGACGCGGAAGGCCGGCTTGTCCTGGCGGATGCACTGGCGCTGGCGGATGAGGAAAGTCCTGAACTTCTGTTCAGTCTTGCTACCCTGACCGGCGCGGCGCGGGTGGCGCTCGGGCCCGATGTTCCGCCGTTCTTCACGGATGACGAATCCCTCGCGGCGGATCTTGGCACCTCGTCCGTAGCGGTGGCTGACCCGCTGTGGCGGTTGCCGTTCTGGACTCCCTATGAACCGCTGATCGAACCGGGGATTGCGGATCTCGACAATGCGCCCTCCGGTGGCATGGCAGGGGCGGTTACCGCAGCCCTGTTCCTGCGACGGTTCGTCGAAAACTGTCCGGCCTACTGTCACATCGACATGTACGGCTGGACCCCGACGGCGAAGCCCGGCCGACCGAAGGGCGGTGCCTGTCACGCCGTCCGGGCGATATTCGATGTCCTGGAGTCGCGTTATTGATCGCTGACCCGTTCGATTTTCAAAGCCGGCTGGTTCCGGCCCGTCGCGATCTGGCGGCGGCATCGCTGAAAGGCCGTGTCGACGCGGAAGCATTCGTGGAGGGCACGGACCACAGCGTCGCGGTGCCAATTCTCAATCTCTGGACGCGACCCGAAACCCGCGCCGGGCTCGCCACCCAACTCCTCTTCGGCGAAGCGTTTACCGTGTTCGAGACCCGCCCCGACGGTTTCTGCTGGGGTCAGGCGCGCACCGACGGGTATGTCGGATATGTTTGCGTGGACGGTCTCGGTGCGCCGCGCGTCATGGGACAGGCGGTCACTGCGCCCCGAACGCATGTTTACTCGGCACCGGATATCAAGGCGCCGGTGATCAATTCCCTGCCCTGTCTCGCACTTGTGTCGGTCAGCGGCACGGAAGGCAGCTTTGCCGCCCTCGAAACCGGAGGATACGTGCCGGCGTGCCATCTTGAGACGCCTGCGGGTGACTTTGTCGATCAGTCACTGCGCTTCCAGAGTGTGCCGTATCTGTGGGGCGGGCGGAGTTTTGAGGGGATCGACTGTTCCGGCCTTGTTCAGGTTGCTCTGCTTTCGAAAGGGCGATCGGCACCGCGTGATTCCGACATGCAGCAGGCCTGGCTGGGGCGGGAGCTCTGCGACGATGAACCCTTGCGGCGTGGTGATCTGATTTTCTGGAAAGGGCATGTTGGCATCATGGTCGACGGCAGAACCCTGCTTCATGCAAACGCTTTCCACATGGCAGTTGCCCGTGAGGAGCTGGCAACTGCCGTCGCCCGCATCGCGGCCTCAGGCGGGGGTCAGGTCACCGCGCGGCGGCGGATGGACTGATCGAAATACGATAGCGGAACCGGAGTTCCGGGCAGTCGCCGTGACTGGGCTGTTGGGGCATGTCCCTGCGCAATTTTCCGCGTCAGTGCTGGAAAGCTGTTGAGATAAGTACCGGGAAGTGTATGCCCGTTGTATGCCGCACCGCATCATGAGTGATTCGATTGTGGATTCGACCGATGCGGCAGCAGGATTTTGACAGCCCAGAAGGATTCGAAACATGTCTGATGAACCGATCAAAAAGACAACGCGCACACGCAGAAGCCCGGCAACGCCACGGCCAGGTGCCGCGAAACCGACGACCCGCCGTCGGGCTTCAGCGGCCGCGGGTGCGTCTACAATCAAGACATCCGCACCGGCCGACGTTGTTGCAGCGCCGCAGGAGGCCGTGACCGAGATGACAACTCCTGACGTTTCAGCGGCCCCGGAAATCGCAAGCGTGCCGGAAACCGCGACAGAGGATCAACTCGAAAAGCTGCACGCGGAAGCTGAAAAGGCGGTTGAACATCTCAACAGCCTGCTTGCTGCTGCGATCAGGTCTGCCGAGGAAGTGCTGGCCATGGCCCAGGGCAGGCTGAGTGCGCAGGTCGCTGCAGCACAGTCTGCCGCCGAAGCATCGGCGTCGACTGTTCCCTCGTTCGTTGCCGAACAGCTTGGTATCTTTTCCGCCGAGGCGGAAAAGCTTACCCGCTCCGCCACCGAACAGGTTGCCACCCAGATCAGAATATCTGAGGACGCGTTCCGGAAGATGCATGCGGTAATCGCTGAACGCGTCAAGACCGCCGGCGAGGATCTGGCAGATCCTGCCTTTTCGATCGAGAACCTGTTTACTGCGAACATTGAAGCAGCGGAACAGGTTGTCGCCACCGCAGGCAAGACAATTTCCGCGGTCATGGAAGACAGGATCATGGCTGGCGAGGCAGCAATGGCCGATCTGATTGCACGGCTGGAGAGCGCACCTGAGCCGGTCGAGACCGCTGCGCTGAAGTCTCCCCTCGAAGTGCTTGCAGGTGTCGAGAGGACCGGTGCCGCCGTCCTCCGGGGAACGAGCCAAGGCCAGGCAAAATTTGCTGCGTTCGTTGCCCGCCGGATCGGCAGCGACCTGGACGCTACCAGCGCGCTTTTTGCCTGCAAGTCGCTTGCCGACCTTCGCGAGGTTCAGACCCAGTTTGTGAAAACCGCCGTCGACGAATACCTCACGGTCGCAGCAGGCATGCTGAGGATGTCGGACGAGATCGCGCGGGTCCCTCTGAAGGCGAAGCCCTGAACCCGATGGCTTCACCCCACGGTCGATGACCGTGGGGTGGGGGCGGTGCAGGTGCTGCACATGCACCTCAACAGAGTTGAATTCAGGCACCGGGCCTGCCAGTCTGATGATGCTGCGCAACACGGGATCTGGAGAGACCGCGAGCTATGGGCATATCAGTTGAGTCGGCTGCGCTTGTCGTCATCGACGTTCAGAATGATTTTTGCGAGGGGGGGGCACTTGCCGTTGCCGATGGTGATGCAGTCGTCGCGCCCATCAATGCCGTACTGCCCCGTTTTGGCGTGCGGGTCCTGACCCAGGACTGGCATCCCGGCGATCATCTGTCCTTTGCCGGCAATCATCCGGGTGCCGATCCGTTTTCACTGACCGAAATGCCGTATGGTCCCCAGGTGCTCTG
Source organism: Alphaproteobacteria bacterium (assembly GCA_030432315.1). Lineage (GTDB taxonomy): Bacteria > Pseudomonadota > Alphaproteobacteria > Rhodobacterales > Rhodobacteraceae > Amaricoccus. The sequence goes on from JAUIHM010000006.1 coordinate 42,944, forward strand.
GCCGACACACTGCGTTCAGGGCAGCGACGGGGCCGAATTCCATCCAAGGTTGGTAACACGCTCGGCCGATCTGGTGATCCGCAAGGGATTCCGCCGCGAGATCGACAGCTACTCGGCCTTCTACGAAAATGATCATGTTACGTGCACAGGTCTGGCCGGGTATCTGCGGGAGCGCGGGGTCAAATCGGTGTGTCTTGCCGGTCTCGCGACCGATTTCTGTGTAGCCTATTCTGCGGTGGATGCGGTATCCGCCGGCTTCGATGTAACTGTTCTGGAAGATGCCTGTCGGGGTATCGATCTGGACGGCTCGCTTGCCGTCGCAATGACAAACCTGCAGGATGCGGGTGTACGACTGGCGCGCACCTCTGATGTAACCGGCTGAGGCATTCTGAATGACCGATATTGCAAAGCGCGTCTACGATCATGCGTGGCGTATCGACCCGATCGTGCGGTCGCTGCTTGATACGGATTTCTACAAGCTGATGATGCTGCAAAGCGTCTTCAAACGGAACCGCGACGTCGAAGTCGAATTCAGCCTCATCAACCGGAGCGCCGATGTACCACTTGCCCGGCTGATCGATGAGGATCAGTTGCGTTCGCAACTCGATCACATCCGCACCCTCAGGCTGTCGAGGGGTGAAAATACCTGGCTGCGCGGCAATATGTTCTACGGCAAACGCCAGATGTTTAATCCGGACTTCATGGAGTGGTTCGAAAACTTCCGGATGCCGCCATACGAGTTGAGCCGCAATGGCGACCAGTACGAACTGACATTCCGTGGGCCGTGGCCCGAAGTGATGATGTGGGAGATTCCGGCTCTCGCCGTTTTGATGGAACTGCGTAGCCGGTCGGTGCTCAACGGAATGGGCAAATTTGAGCTTCAGGTGCTCTATGCCCGTGCCATGACCCGTGTCTGGGAAAAAATCGAACGGCTGCGGGATCTGCCGGATCTGCGCATATCCGATTTCGGGACCCGGCGCCGTCATGGCTTTCTCTGGCAGGACTGGTGCGTACAGGCGATGACGGAGGGACTTGGCGAGAAGTTCACCGGTTCGTCCAACTGCCTCATTGCCATGCACCGCGACATCGAGGCCATCGGCACCAATGCCCATGAACTGCCAATGATCTATTCCGCACTTGCGGACAGTGACGAGGAGTTGCGGGAGGCTCCCTACCGTGTGCTGAAAAACTGGCACAAGGATTACGAGGGAAATTTGCGGATCATTCTGCCCGACACTTACGGCACCAGGGGATTCCTTGACCGTGCTCCGGAATGGCTCTCCAGCTGGACCGGTATCCGGATCGATTCCGGCAGTCCCGAAGAGGGTGCCGAGATTGCCATCGACTGGTGGAAGCATCACGGGCAGGACCCGCGCGAAAAGCTGATAATCTTTTCCGACGGTCTCGACGTCGACCGGATCATTGCCCTGCACGCAAGGTTTCACGGTCGGGTTAAGATGGGATTTGGCTGGGGAACCCTGTTGACGAACGATTTTCGCGGCCTTGCACCGAATGACGCACTGGCGCCGTTTTCTCTGGTATGCAAGGCGGTCAGCGCCAATGGCCGGCCGACCGTCAAGCTGTCCGACAATCCTGTCAAGGCGATGGGCCCGCCGGACCAGATCGCCCGTTACAAACGGGTGTTCAATGTCGGAACACAGTCGGCGGAGCCGGTGCTGGTGTGACCGGACGGCTCAGCGCAGCTGCTTCGGGTCGATTCCGAAGGTTGCGGCGCCGATCACCTCTCCGGTCACCGGATCGGTGATCGAAATGCTGACTGGCGCCAAATCCATCTGGGCGCTTTCATCGTAGCCCACACTTTCGACGTATACTGCATCCGGCCCCCGGCCGTAGCTTTGCTGAAACTTTGGCTCATCTCCCTGCCAATAGTCACTGGTGATCGCGTTCTGGGCAACGTTCAGCCCCCGGTTGTCCATGATGAACACCTCGACAACCAGCCCGTTGGTCAAATCCTGCAACTGCCGAAGCATGATCGACCAGTGACGTCCAAGCACTTCGGAAATAAAGGGTGCCGAGTCCATACCGGCTTCGGCGCGCCATTGCCTGTCCAGTGCGTCGATCTCCTCCTGACTCAGCGAGGCGTGGGCCCGGTTCCGTTCCCGGATTTCGGTTATCAGTTCCGGATCGGAAACCCAGGACGCGAGTTCACTTCGCGCCAGATCCTGCAGTCTGGATTCGAGGGAATCGTCGGCAAGACCTGCTTCCGCGACACCGATCCAGGAAACCGCTGCCAATCCCATACGCAACGATTGGCGCATTCAGAACTCCTGTAGACCCTTCCGGGTGTATAATCGCTTCCCGATCCGTGATGCAATCAGGAGACCGCAGACATTCTTTCGGTCTCCCGGAAAATCAGCGGCCACAGTTTCTAGATATGATGAAGTTTTTGCACTCCCGCCCGCCTTCCACACTCTGCAGACCTTGCAAAAGCGCATGTGCCGCCTCATACAATTTCGAACCGTGGAGGGAGAATATTCAAATGAAAGATCAGCCGACCCGCAAACTGCGCTCGCGCGCCTGGTTCGACAATCCGGAAAACCCGGACATGACAGCGCTTTATCTGGAGCGCTATCTGAACTTTGGCATCAGTCGTGAAGAGCTGCAGTCGGGCAAGCCAATCATCGGCATTGCGCAGACGGGTTCCGACCTGTCGCCATGCAACCGCCACCACATTGAACTGGCCAAACGGGTCCGTGACGGGATTCGCGAGGAGGGCGGCATCCCCATGGAATTTCCGGTGCACCCGATTCAGGAAACCGGCAAGCGGCCGACCGCCGGACTTGACCGCAACCTTGCCTATCTGTCGCTGGTTGAACTCCTATACGGCTATCCAATTGACGGTGTAGTGCTGACCATCGGCTGCGACAAGACCACGCCCGCCATGCTGATGGCCGCCGCGACCGTCGATATCCCGGCGATCGCCCTTTCCGTCGGACCGATGCTCAACGGTTGGTTCCGGGGCGAACGGACCGGGTCCGGTACCATCGTCTGGAAGGCGCGCGAAATGATGGCGCGCGGCGAGATCGACTATGAAGGATTCCTTGATCTGGTTGCCTCCTCCGCACCGTCGACCGGATACTGCAACACCATGGGAACTGCCACGACCATGAACAGCCTGGCCGAAGCGCTGGGCATGCAGCTTCCCGGATCTGCCGCAATTCCGGCACCCTACCGTGATCGCCAGGAAATGGCGTGGCGTACCGGCAAACGCGCCGTGCAGATCGTGCACGAAGATCTTAAGCCCTCCGACATCATGACCCGCGGCGCGTTTGAAAACGCCATCCGGGTAAACTCGGCGATCGGCGGATCGACCAATGCGCCGATACATCTCAATGCGATCGCCCGGCACCTCGGTGTCAATCTGAAGATCGATGACTGGCAGGCAGTCGGTGAAGACATTCCCCTGCTCGTCAATCTTCAGCCGGCAGGCGAATACCTCGGGGAGGATTATTACCACGCCGGCGGAGTGCCGGCGGTATTCGGGCAGTTGATCGAACAGGGTCTGATTGATGAATCCGTACGGACCGTTTCCGGAAAAAGTGTCGGCGAAGCCTATCGCGGCGCGAAGATTACGGACGAAAACGTAATCCGTCCGTTCAGCAATCCGCTGAAGGAACGGGCCGGTTTCCGGGTTCTTTCGGGCAATCTCTTCAGCTCCGCCGTCATGAAAATGAGTGTGATCAGCCAGGAATTCCGCGACCGTTACCTGAACAACCCGGACAGCCCCAACCGCTTTGTCGGCAAGGCCGTGGTGTTTGACGGTCCGGAAGACTATCACCACAGGATCGACGATCCGGCATTGGAAATCGACGAGAAGACCATGCTGTTCATCCGTGGTGCGGGCCCGAAGGGGTATCCTGGCGCTGCCGAGGTGGTCAACATGCGGGCGCCGGACTATCTTCTGAAGAAGGGGATCAGTTCGCTGGTCTGTATCGGTGACGGCAGGCAGTCGGGCACTTCGGGTTCCCCGTCAATACTCAATGCAAGTCCCGAGGCCGCCTCGAACGGTCCGCTCGCGTTACTCGAAACCGGCGATCAGGTTGAGTTTGACCTGAATGTCGGCAAGCTTAACGTGCTCGTCGATGATGACATTCTCGCCAAACGCCGGGCCGCGATGGAATCCGCAGGGGGTTACCAGTATCCCAAAAGTCAGACGCCCTGGCAGGAAATTCAGCGCGGCATGGTGGGCGAACTTGAAACCGGCGCGATTCTTGAGCCCGCTGCGAAGTACCAGCGTATTGCGACCAGCATGGGCGTGCCACGCGACAACCACTGACGGATCGGGCGGGTCTGTCAGGACCCGCCAACTCCGCCCGCTCCGGCGACAAGCGCCGATATTTCCTGTGCCAGACGGTCAAACACAAACCGCTGCCGCGGCACTGAGCGCATGGCCTGGTGTGCCGTCAGCCAGACCGGCAACCGCGGCATTGGCAGGTTCTCCAGAATTCGTACGAGTTCCGGCACCCGTTCCGCAGCCCGTGCCTGAACTACCCCTATCCCGCATCCGGACCGTAGCAGACGCCAGTAAAGCGCCTGGTCATCGCATCTCACGCCGAAGAAGTGCCTGTCGACTGACAGTCCCATTTCCCGCATCGCCCGCAACATGACGTCGGAACGGTCATAACCGATTACCGTGTGGCCGGGACCGCCAAAACCCTCCGGCACTCCGAACCGGTCGATGTACTTCTGAGCGGCGAACACACCGGTCTCGAGATCTCCCAGGTAGCGGGTGACGATCTCGAGCTGTTCCGGCCGATACATCCGCACCGCAATATCCGCCTCCCGGAACAGCAGGTTTTCGGAACTGTCCGAGGGGACCAGTTCCAGTTCGATCTCCGGGGCGTCCTGCCGGAGCCGGGCCAGGATGTCCGGCATCCAGGCATGGGCAAAAAACACGCTGGTGGTGATCCGCACGGTTCCTGCAAGACTCTCAGACTGACCTTCCGCCACAAGGGCCAGCCTGGCCGCCGCCGTCTGCATGTCACGCGCCGCCGGAATCAGGTAAAGTGCGGCCTCGGTCGGGAACAGCCCCCGCGAATGCCGCGTAAAAAGCTCTACCCCCAACGCCTTTTCAAGCGCCTCGATGTGTCGCCCGAGCGTGGGTTGACTCTGTGCCGTTGCCACCGCCGCCGCCGTCAGGGACCCATGATCGACTACTGCCAGAAACGAGCGGATGAGCGACCAGTCCGAGAGCGATGTGTTATTCATTATTGAATGGCCCATCAACAAAAATTGCGAATTTTCATGCGTTTCAGAATGGCAGATATATTGGCCTGTCACAAGAAAAGGGATTTCCACAATGACGCAAAAGGTTTTGATTACCGGCGCCAACGGGCGGTTCGGCCAGGCAGCAACCCATGCTTTCCATGCTGCGGGTTGGCAGGTCCATGCTGCCACCCGTTCCGGCACGGCGCCCCACGTAGGCGGCGTGGTAAGCCATGCCGTTGACGTTACTGATCCGGTTGGGCTTGCACGCGCGTCGACTGGAATGGACGTGATTCTCCACGGCGCGAATCCTCCCTACACAGGCTGGAAGGACGCTCTTCCAAAATTCACCGACGCTCTCATCGCTGCCGCCCGTTCGAGCGGCGCGACCTTGCTGATCCCCGGCAATGTTTACAGTTATGGCAGGACCATGCCGCCGGTCCTGACCTCCGACACTCCGCACCGCCCGGAAAGCCGGAAGGGCAAACTGCGCCGGGACATGGATGCAGCCCTGCGTGCCTCCGGGGTTCAGACGATAATTCTGCGTGCCGGCGATTTTCTTGAGCCGCGCGCCTCAAAGGTCTGGTTTGACATCGCCGTTGCCAGGGATCTCGGCGCCGGACGCATGACATGGCCTGGTCCACCTGACCTGGCGCATGCCTGGGCGTGGCTTCCCGACATGGCCCGCGCGGCGGAGGGCTTGGCAGCGACTCGCGATACTCTTCCCGCGTACATCGACGTGCCGTTTGCCGGCATGTCCGCGAGCGGGTCGCAGATGCGGGAAGGATTAGAACGCGCGCTTGGCCACGGTCTCAAGATCCGTCGGTTTCCGTGGCTGGCCCTGCGCCTCGGGGCGCCTCTTGTGCCGATGTGGCGTGAAATTCTGGAGATGAAATATCTCTGGGACGTACCCCATTCCCTTGATGGGGGGCTGCTGGCGGAACTGCTCCCGCAATTCACGCCGACACCGGAGGCGGAAATCTACCGCAGGCTGGCGGAGGTTTTTGCGCCCGGTATTTCAACATCGACCCAGACCAGCCTATGGGCGGACGCCGCCAGTGCCTCTGCGGCCAGGGTCTCGTCCGGCGCGGGCCAGAAAACCCCCGACCCGGTAACCTGAAGTCCGGCGTCGGGGAGCACGTAGTCGACGCGCAGGTTGCCCGGGCCGTTCAGGTCCTTCCAATCGGCGGTGTCGAGTTCCGGCGGCGAGTCATGTTCCGGATTGGCCGCCAGCCTGCCGCCGGGACTTTGCGGCCTGACGTCCTGAAGCCGGTCATGCGACAGCAGCGCGAGTATCCCGTCAGCCAGACCAGCGCCGTCGACAGGGTCGATGTTGAAATCGCCCATCAGGACGACGGGTGCGGCAGGTGCGGCGGCCTTTCTCCCCTGATCGTCCGTAAACGCGGTCCCGTCCAGATACTCCGCCCAAAACAGCAACTCATCGTGGTTTCGCAACTGATTGAATCGCTCGGGTCCATCAAACAGCGGCGGGGTCGGATTTGCCGCCAACACATGAATCGTGATGCCTTCACCGGTCTTCACCGGCACATCCCAATGGGATCGCGACGACAGGCGCAGGGCCACAGAAACTTCCGCACTAGGCCATGGAGTTCCCTCCGCAGTCGATGGCTGTTTGGCACCGGGCAGGTCGGACCAGAGGAGATGCTGAAACGTGCGCACCTGCTCCGCATCAATCGGATAGCGCGAAAGCAGTGCCATACCGCCGTGGCCGGGATACTTGCCCCAGCCCCAGGCGTCATTCCAGCCCATCAGCATTCCATCGTCATCGATATCCAGGCCCGACGGCTCTCCAGCGTTTACCGCTGCATTAAAGCTGTGTGGATAGTCCAGACCGTTTTCGCCGTTCCGAAGCAACGCGGCAAAGGCTGCGATCGCACGTCCGGTCAGATCATGATCGAACCGTGTCAGAAGCAGGACGTCCGGCCGGACTTCCTGAATTACGGCAATCGCACCTGCAAGCGCTGCGTCCGGTTCCCGTCCGAGATCACGCAACAGAACCCCGGCGCCGTCGCGGGACAAACCGGCATCATAGGTGGCAAAACGGATTTCTTCGGCCATGCCGGAAACGGCGGCAGCCATGACTGCCGCACCGAGAATCGCTGACAGGAAACCGGAGCTTGCCATGGGCACCAGGCTCTACGCCCATGGTTAATCTGAGGTTAAACCGCTTTCAGCCAGGGCGCTTCCGCCTCGTGCTTGGCTTCGAATGAATCGATGGACGCGGCTTTTTCCATGGTCAGTCCGATATCGTCCAGACCGTTGAGCAGACAGTGTTTGCGGAAACTGTCGACCTCGAACTTTATCGAGCCGCCATCCGGTCCGGAAATGACCTGATTTTCCAGATCGACGGTAATCTTAGCGTTGGCTCCGCGCTCGGCATCGTCCATCAGCTTGTCGATGTCTTCCTGCGGCAAAACGATCGGAAGAATGCCGTTCTTGAAGCAGTTGTTGTAAAAAATGTCGGCGAAGGACGTCGAGATGACGCAGCGGATACCAAAGTCGAGCAGCGCCCAGGGCGCATGTTCCCGGCTCGAGCCACAGCCGAAATTGTCTCCGGCGATGATGATCTCCGCATTGCGGTAGGCCGGCTTGTTGAGCACGAAGCTCTCAATTTCGTTGCCATTCTCGTCAAAACGCATTTCGTCGAACAGATTGGCACCCAGCCCGGAGCGCTTGATCGTCTTCAGAAACTGCTTCGGAATGATCATGTCGGTGTCGATGTTGATCAGCGGCATTGGAGCCGCCACGCCGGTCAGTTTGGTGAATTTTTCCATAATCCGTCTCCTTTGTCCACCGAACCATCCGGGTCATTCGTTCCGGTGAACTGCCCGGCTGCTCACTGGGCAGGGACGTACAACATCTGTGCCCCAAGGGGAAGAGACCGGATGGCCCGGCAGGACGCCTGCGGATCAGCCGACGATCATCTGCCGCATCCGAAGCTGTTCGTACTCCAGCTCCTGCAGCCGGAATTTCACCACGTCGCCGATGGTAATGACGCCTGCAAGCCTGCCGTCCTCGATCACCGGCAGGTGTCTAAACCTGCCCTCTGTCATTCTGTGCAGCATTTCCAAGAGCGTCTCATCCGGCGAACATGTGACCGGATCCGGTGTCATTACTTCCGAGACCGAAAGATCCAGTGCCGCTGCCCCCGTCTCGGCAAGGCGGCGCACCACGTCACGTTCCGAAAGAATACCGACGAGATCCCCTTCGGAGGCAATCACGACCACCGCGCCGATATGATGTTCCTTGAGCAGCGTCAGCGCTTCGGTCACGCTGGCGCCGGGCCCCACCGAGAACACCCTCCGGCCCTTTTCCGCGAGGACGGTCGCAACGTTTGCGGCGTCCTTCGGGTCCTTTAGGGAAGACTCGGCAGTTTGGGTATAGGTCATTTTCTTTTCATGGTCAGCCTTGAGGGGAGGACGGTACGAACTCGGTGCCATGCAAATTCTCCTGTGTTCGAGGTCATCGCGCGGGTGCGGCCTGTGCCATCTCCGGAGGCAGTCTAGCGCGGTTTGCCTTCGTTGCCAGAAAAATCAATCCCTCGCGAACCAGGGAATAATCCTGTTCCTCGCGAAGAGGTCAAAGACAACCGGACGCAATGCGATTAGGATGCGCCCCGACGGGACAGTCACCGGACGTTCAGAGGAGGCACTAGACATGTTGGACCAAACCGACCTGAGATCGATGCTTAAAGATCCGGATCTTCTGCGGGCACAGGCGTTCGTCGCAGGGGAATGGACGGATGCGGACAGCGGTGCCGTGTTCGAAGTGACGAACCCCGCGAGGGGAGATGTGGTCGGTACCGTGCCTGACCTTGGAGAGGCCGAAATCAACCGCGCGATTGACGCGGCCTACACGGCGCAGAAGGCCTGGGCCGCCCGGACCGGCAAGGAGCGCGCCGCGGTCCTGCGCCGGTGGTTCGACCTCATGGTCGAGAATGCCGACGATCTTGCCGCTATTCTCACGGCCGAAATGGGCAAGCCGCTGGCCGAGGCCAAGGGCGAAATCATGTATGGCGCCAGTTTTATCGAATGGTTTGGCGAGGAGGCGAAACGCGTTTACGGAGAAACCATTCCCGGTCACCAGCCGGACAAGCGTATCGTCGTCATCAAGCAGCCCATCGGCGTTGCTGCATCCATCACTCCGTGGAATTTTCCCAATGCGATGATTGCCCGCAAGGCAGGCCCTGCGTTGGCGGTGGGCTGTGCCTTCGTCGCCAAACCGGCCGGAGAAACGCCGCTTTCCGCACTGGCCATGGCGGTTCTGGCAGAACGCGCGGGTCTGCCCAAAGGGGTTTTGAGTGTCGTTACCTCGAAATCGAGTTCAAAGGTCGGTAAGCTGTTCTGCTCCAGCCCCAAGGTGCGCAAACTGACCTTCACCGGCTCCACCGAAGTCGGACGTATCCTGCTGGCCCAGGCGTCAGAGCAGGTGCTGAAGTGCTCGATGGAACTTGGCGGCAATGCGCCGTTCATCGTGTTTGACGACGCTGACGTTGATGCGGCGGTTCAGGGGGCACTGATCGCCAAGTTTCGCAACAACGGTCAGACCTGCGTCTGCGCCAATCGCATTTACGTCCAGTCCGGTATCGCTGAAGAGTTTGCACGAAAACTCGCCGACGCCATCAGTTCGGACCTCCATGTCGGTGACGGTTTTGAAAGAGGTATCAATACTGGACCGCTGATTACCGAATCCGCGGTGGAAAAGGTCGAACAGCACATTGCGGATGCGACCGGAAAGGGTGCGAAGGTGCTGCTCGGCGGCAACCGTCACAGTCTGGGAGGCACGTTTTTTGAGCCTACCGTGCTCACCGGCGTCACCAGGGACATGCTGGTCGCCACCGACGAAACCTTCGGACCACTGGCACCAATTTTCACGTTCGATGACGAGGATGATGTGGTCGAGCAGGCGAATGACACCATCTTCGGTTTGGCCGCCTACTTCTATGCCCGGGATCTTGGTCGGGTCTGGCGCGTGGCCGAGGCGCTGGAATATGGCATGGTAGGCATCAATACCGGCCTCATGGCTACGGAGGTAGCCCCGTTCGGAGGCGTCAAGCAGTCGGGTTTGGGTCGCGAAGGCTCACATCATGGTACGGAGGATTACCTGGAAATGAAGTACCTCTGCATGAACATATGATCGCAGATCCACAGCAGGATTTTTCGAACCTGACGGGTGGCCATTCGGAAAAGGGTGGCCAGCCAGGATCGGTATGCCGGATTTCGGGCACTTGCTCGGAATGATAGTCCGGTTCATTGCCCAGCCCCAAAAACGGACAGACGGGTAGCGAATTGGACAGACGGGTGGCCGGAGCAGGGTCGCAGGAGTTGCGACGGGAGGTGGAATGACGGCGGCGCAGTATTCGAATCCGGACGGAGTGGAGCGGCTCTGCTTCCGGCTCGGATCTGACGCTGCACCCGGGACGCCGCTCCGTGCATTGCTGTTGCGGTTGGATTGGGTGGCACCCCTGCCAAACTCCGCCGCACCGGGATTTGTCTACCTCGCCGGGGCGCTGCTGGGCGAAGCGGTGGGCGGGGGTGGCGCCACCCTGCTGGAAGCTTCCTGGAAACTTGCCGGTGAAGCGGCCGAAACCATCGCCAAACATTCCGTCCAACCGTCATCCGGCTTGCCAGGTCTCCCGGCCGTCGACCGGACCTGGCAGCGCAACATGTCCGGTCCCAGGCTCGCGGCCCGTCGTCTACCGGATGAGGTGCCGATCTCGGTTCCCGCCTGTGCGGTCGCGGCTTCTGCTGACATTGCAGATTTTCTTGACCCGTCCGCGCCTCAAAGAAGTCTCGGCATGGCCGCAGGTGTGACAGTTGACGAGGCGCGGTGCGCCGGCCTGCTGGAACTGGTTGAGCGGGACGCGGTCGCCCGGTGGTGGCTGCATCAGCAACCGCCGCATTCGGTCGACCTTCGGCATGCCGCTCCCGTGGCTGACCTGGTTGCGGCGCTGCGCAATGGTGCCGACGCGCCGCAGCGTGCCACCGGCCTGCTGCTGCTGGGATCACCAACCGGAGTTCCCGTAGTGTGTGCCTTTTCGCTGGAACCGGACGGTCGGGGCCTGGCAGTGGGATTCCGTGCCGCATTCGATGTGGAATCCGCTGCCCGCGGCGCGGTGCTGGAAATGATGCAGATGGAGATTGCCCTTTTCCTTGCGCGTCACCGTAGCGCGAGAGGCGGCCGGACAGAGGGGGATTCCGCGGCGCTTGAGCGGGCTGCCCTCCGTGTCAGCGATCTGCCGGAATTCCGACCGCAACCTGCAATTGCAGCATCGGTCACCGTTCGCAGCCTGAACGATCTTCTGGACTCACTTGCTGCGCAGGAAATGACAATTCTGGCAGCCGATCTCGCGGTATCGGTTGACGGCATTGCAGTAAGCAAGGTCTTCTGTGACCGGCTGATCCCGTTTCCGGCCGGAAACGACAGTTCCAAAACGCGCACTCTCGGGTCAACGGTACGCCTGCTTTGAATGAAACGCTGGAAAAACTCCCCGTCCGTATCTGGGTAACGGGGAACATGCGGCTTGAAATCGGCGGCACGTCGGTCGGCCTGTCGAGCCGAAAGTCGCTTGCGCTGTTGACCTATCTCGCACTGCAGCCCAATCAGCGCGAAAGCCGTGAGCGGATCTCTACCGTTCTCTGGAGCGATTCCGGTCCCGATCAGGCGCGCGGCGCCCTTAGGACGACGCTGCGACGCCTCAAACAGGATCTCGGACCGGCGGGCGACCTGATCGCAGCGGACCGCACCGAACTGCACCTCGCCCATCCGGTCGATCTCGACATGCTTGAGGCAATTCGGCAGGCGGAACAGGGTCGGGCCCCGGCCTTCCTGTCATCAGCAACCGGCGACATGACACGCTGCCTGTCGGACATCGAAGGACTCGATCCGGATTTTGATCTATGGATCGCTGTTCAGCGGGAGCGCCTCGGCGCGCGGCTGGTCACGGCACTGGAAAAGGCGATGCTGATCGCGTCGAACCCCATGGCGAAGCTGGCGATTGCCGAAGCGCTCGAACGTGCGGAGCCCACCCATGAGGGTGCCTGTCGCGCGGCCATGGAAGCTTACATGGAGATCGGAGACACGGCCCAGGCCATGCGTGCCTACGAGCGCCTGTGGAAACGTCTTGACGAGGAGCTGGATGTCGAACCCTCGGCCGCCACCCAGGACCTCTATGTTGCGATCAAGACCGGTACGGCACGGCCGGCGCTTGGTGGCGGACCTGCCGGGGTCGACGATGTCCTTGCGCCCATTGCCATCGTCGTGGAACCGGTGGAAGGACAGAAACTGTCCGGAGACTTCGATTTCTTCGGGACGGTGTTTCGCGACGAGATGATCGCTGCCCTGTCCCGGTTTCGGGAATGGCTGGTGATTGACGGGGATCAGACCCAGGGTTCACCGCCGGGCGCCTATCGGGTCTATTCGCTCCGTGTGATGCTGCATCCGGTACAGGACAGTGTGGCGGTCGCTCTGAAGCTTGTGGATAGCCGCGACAGTCACATTGTCTGGGCCGACCGCTATGCCGTGACCCTCGACGGAATCGCTGCCTTGCACCGGACCGCGCTGCGCCAGCTCGCGGTTGCTCTCAATGTTCACCTGTCGATGCCGCGCCTTCTCTCGGCGCGCGATATCGACAGTCCGATGGGCCGGAAGTACGAAAAGTGGATGCAGGCGCAGGCCCTCGCCAGTGAATGGCGGCCGACGAGTGAGGAACGCGCCAACCGGCTGCTGGAGGAACTGATCGGTTCAATTCCCAATTTCGCTCCGGCGATGGTGGCGCTGGCGCAAAGCATCAACGCCCGTCCGATCATTTTTCCCGGTCAGCGCCATACGGCGGAGCAAATCGCCGAATGTCTTGATCTGACTGCCCGTGCGGTGAGCATCGATCCCCTCGATTCCCGTACCCACCTCGCCAGAGCCTGGGCGCACTCGCTGTCAGGCTCGCATTCGGCGGCGCTCAGCCACTTTGATCTCGCGCTGGATCTGAATGAGAACGATCCGTGGACCATTATTTCCGCCGGACTTGGCTTCGCCTTTGCCGGGGAGTCGTCCCGGGCATCCGGTCTCGTTGCCCAGGCGACCGCATTCGGAATGCGGCATTCGCGTGCCGCCCAAGGCTACATTGCGACCGCCTCGTATCTGACGGGACGGTATGCGACGACCGTGTCCGCCGCGGAAATTGCCGGCGATGCGATCATCAATCTTCCTGCGTGGCACGCCGCAAGTCTGATGCATCTGGGTGACCCTGTCGGCGCCGCCGCGGCGATGCGCCGGTTTTTTGAACTCAGCCGGGAAAACTGGACAAGACCCGATGTCCCCGATGACACGGAAATCATCGACTGGTTCATGGGGTGCTTTCCGATCAAATCCGACGCCGTGAAAAGCGAACTCCGCAACAGGTTGACCGAGATTGCGACTCTGTGACGCGGCCAGAACCCTCAGTTCATTCTCGATTCTGGCCGAACCGGACCCTGCCGGTCTGGACGGGAGCCGCCGCTGCACGGTTCACTTGCACTGGGCAATCGTGTAGTCACCTACTCTTGCCATCAGGAGATCAAAAGGTGTGAGAACCGGGCTGAATCCGGGGCGGTAAAAGTCTTCATAGAACTGCGGCAACGGATATGACCCTTCCATTTCCGGGTTCAGCATGGCGGCGACACTCTCATCGAGCATTTCCTTTGCCGGAAGCCGCATGACGAAGGTATCCAGAGATGCCTGGCAGAAAACCACTTTCTCGATCCGGTCCGGGACCACTGCAATCCCGTGCAGTTGCCGTTTGAGGTCGGCAACGGTCTCCGGGCGGGACTTGGGATCGGCGGTCCATTGGGCGACCAGTTTACCCATTTCAATGTAATCGGCGACTTCCACACGCGGGATCGGTTCCTTGGCGTCCGTCTTGGCATCCAACATCGGATTTCCCCCTTTGGTCTCATACTGCAGTGCATGAGGTGATTCTTGTTTTGTTGTCCTGGCGACCAGTTCTGCGCCGTCGGAAAACTTGTAGTGGTTCTGCAGAAAGGTCAGAACCTCGGCCATCCGCCCGGGTGCGCCACCGGGAAACACTTCCGCGCGTGCAGTATCGACGGCCGTACCACTGTCAGAGACGGGCAGTGCGGATGCCAGATTCTCTCCCATGATGATTGACCCGAGGGCTCCGAGTGTCCGACCGCCGGTGTCTGCTTCCGCCTCCAGCATCAGATAGAGCGTCAGCGGCGGATCCGAGGCCAGACGTTTGCACATTTCCTGCTCCAAACCGGCGTTCCTGAGCCAGACCCGTATCGTCCGCTCCCAGTTTGCTGCGCCGAACCGTTTCGCCATCACTTCGGGATATCGTGACTGTGCATCGGACAGCAGCACCGACACCGGCCTCAAGCCGCCCGCGGTACAGGCGAGCAGGTCCTTCAGAACCATGCCATCCGTCTTCGTCTTCATCTGCTGCACATCCGTGAAGCCGAACGGTCGAGCGATGTGTGGTCCGAGCCGTCTTGCCATCTGTGGCGCGGAGGTCCCAACCGGAAAGAATCGCGAAAACTCGACAAGCCAATCCTCCGTGAGCGGCATGTGGTGCGGTTGCCCCGTGCCGGTGTGCCGCACCAGACTGCGCAGACCGACCACCGGCATTCGGTCGTTGAGAGCATAGATCTCCCGCACCAGATGGTGTCCCAGCCGCGCCACTCCGGCTTTGAATTCCACGCTCGTATCGACGGCCTTCGGCAGACTTGCGCTGCCGTCGAACAAGACCCGCGTTTCCGGCATCAGCCACGTATTCAGGACATCGGCGACGACAACATCCCGGTAAATCCCGAGGGTGACGGCGCGTGCGAGATCAAACACTTCCGCGTTGCCGTGCGTCCGGGCCAGCGTCGACGCAACTGCATTGTGGAGCAGCGCCCAAATCGTCTGGACCTGACCCAGCAGCAGGTTGGAATCGGAAAAGGCGTTGGGCACCAGCACTTCGGTACGTGACTCCGAACCGTGCAGATCCAGATGCGGACAGGAGATCCGCGGCAGATCCCGCGCCGCGCCCCACGCGGGTGAAGATGCGGTTGGACGCGTCCGTCCGATCCGCAACAGGTAGCGCCCGTCGCCCGGTCTCTCGGGTACCTGATAACAACTCGCGTCGTTGGCGGGTCCGTCGCCATAGATGATTGCAAGATTGAGCTGACGCCTGTTTACCGCGTCGTGCCGGGAAGGCATGTCGAGGTCGTGGACGGCAAACTGCGCCAGGTAGGTGGAGCCGGCCGGAATGTCCGATGTTTTCTCCGGGCGCTCAGTGCTGCTTATTGCGCGCGCAACCGCTTCGAGAACGCCTTCGGGCAATGGATCGTCCACGCTGTTCAATGGACCCGTCCTGATCGCGCATGGCCACCTGTGTTTTCAGCGGTCCCGAATCCGGTCATTGCCTCCGCCCCACTGATCCTTGATGAGAGCAAGCTCTAGCCAAGCCATCGTGACAGCAGCGTGACTCGACTCCCGGAGCGGACGAGTGGTGCGCGGTTCTGCATATGGCTGCGACATTTCCACAGATTTTTCGGATTTTTGCCAAAACAGATCCCCCAAACGTCAGCGTCTTCATCATACCTGATTCGCAACATTTCTTGCACGCTCATTGGCGACCCGGCAGGGAATGAATTGATCCAGCTCCCATGAAAATCGCTCTTGCCTTTCGGCGCGGCGATCAGCACATCTTTGAGTCGACTGTATCAAAGGTGCATCAATTTGCGATTCCGCGCTTCCTTACCCACTCACTGCTTCGCCTCTGCCGATGGTTGTCCGTCTCTGGAGCGGAGCCGTACCCCAGGTCTCTGCTCATGACGTCGGTGTTGCGCTACGGCATGATCGGCTGCGGGATGATGGGTATCGAGCATATCCGCAACATTGCGTTGCTGCCCGATACCGAAATCGCGGCAATTCATGAGCCCGACCCCGTCATGCGTCGGCAGGCCTCGCTGCTTGCTCCAGGCTGCGTCATGGCGGATTCTGTCGAGACCCTGCTCAGGGAGCCGTTGGATGCGATCGTCATCGCGAGCCCCAACCATTGCCACGCCGATCAGATTGCCCGCATCCTGGATCGTCAGCCGGTGCCGATGCTGGTGGAAAAGCCCGTCTGTACGACGCTGGACCAGGTGACCGCGCTTTCAGGTCTGGCCCGGGAGGTCACGTCTCCGATCTGGGTCGGCATGGAATACCGCTACATGCCTCCGCTTGCCCGTCTGATAGCCCGCGCCCACTCGGCGACCGGCGGCGTTCGGATGCTCTCGATTCGCGAACACCGCTACCCCTTTCTGCAAAAAGTTGGCAATTGGAACAGGCTGAACCGGTACAGCGGCGGCACACTTGTCGAGAAATGCTGCCATTTTTTCGATCTGATGTGCGTCGTCACAGGTATGACGCCCGTGCGCGTTTACGCTTCCGCCGCTCAGGACGTGAACCATCTTGACGAGTCCATCAACGGGGAGCGTTCCGACATACTCGACAATGCCTATGTGACGGTGGACTTCGCCAGCGGCACGCGGGCGATGCTCGATCTCTGCATGTTCGCCGAAGGTGCGGCATACCAGGAAGAAATCGCCGTGACCGGTCCGAGTGGCCGGATCGAGGCGTTCATCCCGGGGCCGACCCGCTTTTGGGACGCTGCTGAACTGGGACCGCAACCGGTCCCGAAACTGGTGACAAGCCCACGCAGCCCCAAGGGCCCGGTGACCGAAGAGATACCCGTCGACCCCGAACTGCTCGCCGCGGGCGACCACAACGGATCGACCTTCTACCAGCACCGGCAGTTTCGCGCGGTATTGACCGGCAGTGGCTCGGTGGAAGTCAGCCTTGCCGACGGTCTGCGGGCGGTTGTCATGGGCCTCGCCGCCCAGCATTCCGCAGCAACGGGTGAAGCGGTTGACCTGACGACCGGTCCATGGCGGCTTCCCCAGCGCCATACTGCGCCGGGTACACAGAACGGGTAGTCCGCCCGACATATTCCACCGGGCGTGCTCTTCATGTCCGGGTGCGGGCTTTCCTCCCGGGCGTTACCGCCGGCTTCAGAAGTCCTTGAGCGCTCCGAAATCCATCGCCTCAAGATAGGCCTGCTTGTCCTCCAGGCTCGCGCTTCCATTGACGCTGACGAGGATGCGGTTGTCTACCACGCCCTGAAGTTCGCCGTCATTGTTGCCGAACTGGGTTCGCTGGATCCTGATCGGCTTTCCACCGGTCAGAGCAGACATGCCAGACACCATCGCGCCGATGCTGCTGATCATGGGAGAATTCGCCACAAGGGTTATCGTCAGTTCGCTGTCATCACTGCGGTAACTTGCCGCGGCTGCCGTTCCACCGCCAAACATCGCCATTGCCATGCCTGTGCCGTCTGCCTGTGCTGCTTCCTTTTCCCAACCGGGCAGGGCGTCAGGAAGAAAGTTCGATAGACTGTCAGACTTGATTTCGGCCAGCAGCTTGACCGCATAATCCAGTTCTTCGCGTGCCCCGGAAATGTCGCCCTCGTTGTAAAGCTCCATCGCACTGTTGACGACATCCGTAAATTCATCCGCGTCGACCGCGACGGAACTGACGATCAACACACACGCAGCGCCCAAAAGTCGTCTCACGATCTTTACCTCCACTTTGTTGATCGACACGGTTGAAGTCCGCCGCGTGAATTTATCAGAGAATTCCAGTGAGTTCTACCGCTGCACGTTCCGAAGCCGCGCCAGTGCGGTTTCGAGTTCGTCGTGCACCGCTTCCCGCTCCCAGGGCGACAGGAACGCGCCCAGTTCGATTTCCCGCCCGTTTCCCCGAAGGGTAAGGTACTTCTCGATCCTCGCGTTCTCGTGCAGCCTAACAGTGACCCAGTACGGGTTCGCGCTCCATTCCAGAATGCGGCCATCGGTTTCGTATCGCACGACCCGGATACAGTCGGGCCAGAGGCTGAGGGTTTCCCGCAGCCTTGCATCCGTGTAGTTTCGCTTCAGGGCAAAATAGAGCGCCAAAAGTGTCGCAAGCAGGAACGGCAGCATGCCCCAGGCGGCCTGTGTCCGGGCGAGGCCGATGAGCGGCAATGCCAGGCCGAAGCCCGCGATGCCAAGCACCACCGACAGGCCGCGCCAGCCGAATGACCGGTGTGGCTGCAGACTGACCTGATAGATGGGGGGATCCTGGCGTTCTGACGAAGTTGGGGCGGACACTGGTGTGCCCGCCCCTTCTGCAAGTCCGTCTGACTGTCTATCCTTGTCGGTCAATGGCTTTTGGGATGATCCCACATGTCCTGAGTAGGCAGGATTTCAAACGTGTGTTCCGGCGGAGGATTGGACAGTGTCCATTCAAGCGTCGCATCCGGCTGCGGACCCCAATACTGGTTGTCGGTCACACGCTCGCCCTTGCGGAGCGTGTAAAAGACGATCCCGAAGAACAGCAGGAACGAAAGTCCGGAAATGAAGGCGCCGATGGATGAGACATAGTTCCACGTCGCGAACTGCTCCGGATAATCCATATACCGGCGCGGCATGCCCTGGCGTCCAAGGAAGTGCTGCGGGAAGAAGGTCAGGTTCGCGCCGATGAACATCATCCAGAAATGCAGCTTGCCTGCCCATTCCGGATACTGTCGACCGGTCATTTTCCCGATCCAGTAGTAGATGCCGGCGAAGATGCAGAACACTGCGCCGAGGCTCATCACGTAGTGGAAATGCGCCACGACATAGTAGGTGTCGTGATAGGCGCGGTCCACTGCCGCCTGGCTCAGAACCACACCCGTCACGCCACCGACGGTGAACAGGAAGAGGAAGCCGAGTGCCCAGAGCATGGGCGTCTTGAACTCTACCGATCCGCCCCACATCGTCGCAATCCAACTGAATATCTTGATGCCGGTCGGCACCGCAATGACCATCGTCGCCAGCATGAAGTAGGCCTGCTGGGTGGTGGACATGCCGACCGTGTACATGTGATGCGCCCAGACTACGAACCCGAGAGCACCGATCGCGATCATCGCGTAGACCATCGGCAGATAGCCGAAAATCGGTTTGCGCGAGAATGTCGAGATCACGTGACTGACGATGCCGAATCCGGGAACGATGATGATGTAGACCTCGGGATGTCCGAAGAACCAGAGGATATGCTGGTAAAGGATCGGATCTCCGCCTCCGGCCGGATCAAAGAACGTGGTGCCGAAATTTCTGTCGGTCAACAGCATCGTGATCGCACCTGCCAGTACCGGAAGTGCCAGGAGGATCATGAACGCTGTGACCATGATCGACCAAGGAAACAGCGGTACCTTGTGCAGCGTCATGCCCGGTGCGCGCATGTTCAGGAACGTGGTGATGATGTTGATCGCGCCGAGAATGGACGAAGCACCGGACAGGTGGACCGCAAAGATCGCGAGGTCCATCGACATCCCGGTTTCCGTCGTCGAGAGCGGCGCGTAAAGCACCCAGCCCACGCCGGAACCACTCAGACCGCTGCCGCCTGGTGCCACGACCGACAGCACGGCCAGCGACGCACCCGCCACGTAGAGCCAGTAGCTCAGATTGTTCATGCGCGGGAATGCCATATCCGGCGCCCCGATCATCAACGGCATGAAGTAATTGCCAAATCCGCCAAACAGGGCGGGAATGACCACGAAGAACATCATCAGGATGCCATGCGCGGTAATCAGCACATTCCAGATGTGACCGTTTGCCTGACCGTCAATCAGCATGTACTGCACGCCGGGTTCCATCAGTTCCAGACGCATGTACATGGTAAAGGCGACCGAGATGAATCCTACGATTGCCGATGTGATGAGGTACAGGATGCCGATATCCTTGTGGTTCGTCGACATGAACCACCTGGTAAAGAACCCCGGTTTTGGGTGCTCCGAGTGCGGATGTGCTGCGGCATCTGCCATGTAGACTCTCCTGAAACCACTTTTGTTCCGATTCCAAGATTTCGGATCGGCCGTATTCTTTGTCTAACCTGCGCCGAATGGTACCTCAAGCCCTACACGGGATGTGCAGAAGCCGGAAATATTGCGGCGCCGCATTTAGTGTTGACTGAATTTTGCCGCAGGAGCAACAAAAGCCATGGCATTGGCGGAAACAATCGGTTCGGGCCTGGCGCGGGGGGTCTGCCGGCACTTCCTTCAGCTCGGATTCATGCCGGTCACCGAATTCGTCCCGGTATCGGGCCTTCGCGTGGACGTTATCGGGCTCGGGGCGAAGGGCGAGGTGTGGATCGTGGAATGCAAATCCGGCAGGGCGGATTTCATGACAGATCACAAATGGGAAAACTATCTGCCGTGGTGCGACCGTTACTTTTGGGCAGTCGGGTCGGATTTTCCTCTTGAGATACTGCCCGACGGACACGGAGTGATCATTGCGGACGGCTACGGCGCCGAGATAAGCCGCATGCCGGATGAGCAGCCCCTGAACGCCGCCCGCAGGAAAGCGCTCACGC
>JAUIHM010000183.1 GCA_030432315.1 Alphaproteobacteria bacterium
CAACGAGCTGCGCGATCTGCAGGTGACCGGGATCGTCCGGCCCGAGGACATCTCACGATACAATGAAATTTCCTACGACCGGATTGCCGCCGCCCGGATTTCCTATGGCGGTCGCGGGCATATCTCCACCGTCCAGCAACCGCGCTGGGGTCAGCAGATCGCTGACAAAGTGATGCCGTATTGAGGGGCGACGCGTGATGAAAGTCCTGATACCCATACTTTTGGCGTTGGTCGGCCTTGGGGCCGGAGTCGGTGCCGGGCTGTTTCTGCGGCCGGCGCCGGACGGGGAGGCGCACCAGGTGGCGTGTCTCGATTCCGCTGCCGAGGGCGGCACGGTGAAGGCGGCCGAGCATGGTGATGCCGAAGCCGGGCATGGCGCCGATGAAAAAAGCCCCGTGATTTCAATGGCTGACTGCGCTCCGGTGGTGGCAGATCCGTTTGACGGGGCGGGGCATGCGGCGGTGGAGGATGATGGGCACGGGGATGCGGAAGCGGCTTATGTGGTGATCGAGAAGCCGTTCGTGGTGCCGATCTTCGCCAATGAGCAGGTCCGGGCGATGGTGGTGGTTTCGATCTCGATCGAGACCGCCGGTGAAGGCGTGGAGAAGACCGAGAAGATGGAACCGCGTCTGCGGGATCAGTTTCTCAAGGTGATGTTTTTACACGCGAATTCCGGCGGATTTGATGGCAGTTTCACCTCCGGCCGGCGTATGACCGACCTCAAGACGGCGCTGCGCAACGCGGCGCAGGAAGTGGTTTCCGGCGGCTATGTCAGGGACGTGCTGATTACCGAGATCGCCCGTCAGGACGTGTAGTCCGGGAAGCGGAATCCGGCCGTTAACCCTGTGGCGACCGGATACCCTTTCGATACCCTTTCGATACCCAACCGGTAACAACGTATCTTCAGTTGGCCGCAAAGGTTAACCGCGGACATCAGCGCAACCATGCCCTGGTCAGCGGCTGACCCGCATGGGCAGGATCAGGCCCCATTCCGTCTCCCGGGGTGATCCGAAGGCTTCAAACCACAGCTTTCGGTAGACGGCAATGGCTCTTGCGTTGTCGGGGTGGGGATCGGTTGCGACCACGGGTGCGCCCTGTTCAAACAGCACCTCAAGTCTGGCGGCGATGAAGGCGGTGCCGTGTCCCCGTCCGATCATCTCCGGGTCGCCGATATACTGGTCGATCCCCCTCGATCCTTCCGGGAGCCCGGCAAAATGGTGATTCTCCCAGCCGTGCACGGAGTAGTCCTGCATGTAGGCGAACGGACGGTCGTGTGCGGTGACAATCCATCTGGCGACACGGGGATCGTTCAGCCTTGGCCCGTCGCATGGCGGATCCGACTGCCACCATTTGCTGACATGCGGGTGTGACAGCCAGCCGGCGAGCAGATCGCGGTCATTTGTGGTCACCCTGCGAAATCGGTAGGAAGGGCCTGCGGTCATTTCATCCGTTTGGTGCGTGGCTCGTCGGGTCGTAGGGGCCTGCTGCGCAGAGTGTGCGCAACAGGCCCATTCCTGCCGGAGCGGCGGCACTTTGTCACCAGGGGCGAAAGACGCGCGGGTGACGGCGGCTGGCGGAGGTTCAGAACGCGACGGGGGTGCGGGCGAGCAGAATCGCGCCGGTCATGTAACTTGCGGCGGTGCCTGTGGCGGCGATCCAACGCAGTCTGTTCCAGAACAGCCAGTCCCTGACGTAGTTTGGCCACCATGCCTGGGCCGCGACGCCGCCGGTCGGCATGGCGTCGAGGGTCCGGTTCAGCGGCACATTTCCGAACGCGGTGACAAGGAAGACCCCGGCGAGATAGAGGAGGCCACCGGCAACGATGATCGCGGCGGCGGCGCCGTCGAGGCGGAGGACCGCCCAGCCGCTTGCGAGCGCCGACAGCGGGACCAGCGCGAGCAGCAGAAAAATGAACAGTGAGCGGTAAACCTCGCGGTTGATC
>JAUIHM010000007.1 GCA_030432315.1 Alphaproteobacteria bacterium
GTGCGGATCGACGGCGATCCGATCAGTCGGGCGGTGGCGGCGAAACGGGCGCTGACGGCGGTGCACGAGCAGCTGCTGAACGTGCATGTGGCGTTGCGGCCGACGCTGGAGGCGGCGCTCGAGGCGCGGCTGACCTCGGGGCGGGTCGATCCGGCGATCGGACTTATCGTCAGTCAGCTGCGGCTGCTGGGCGAGGCGGAGGGCAGGATCAACGGCTTTGTCGACCGGCATACCTGGTTTTACTACCGTGACGTGCTGGGGCTTTCGCCGCGTGAGGCGACCCCGGAGACGATCCTGCTGCGGTTCGCGCCGTCGGGAGCGCCGGTGCATCTGCCGGAAGGGACCGTGGTCAAGGGCCGGGTCGCCGGGAAGCCGGAACTGCAGAGCTACCGGCTGATCGAGCCGGTGCGGGCGGTGAAGTACCGGATCGGTGCGTCACATACCCTGGTGCACGGCCGCAATGCGAAGATTTCGATGCAGACCGACCTGGGCTTTGTCA
The DNA here is from genome assembly GCA_030432315.1 of Alphaproteobacteria bacterium. GTDB lineage: Bacteria > Pseudomonadota > Alphaproteobacteria > Rhodobacterales > Rhodobacteraceae > Amaricoccus. The sequence goes on from JAUIHM010000007.1 coordinate 500, forward strand.
CCGGCATTCGTGCGGCGACCCGCAAGGTGGACGGCAGCGGCGCGAGCCAGCGTCTGTTCGATCCGGAGGTGGATTCCGACGTGTCGCTGGGGCTCGACATCTCCAGCGACATGCTGCGGCTGGCGGAAGGGCGTCGGTCGATCCGGCTGGTGGTGCGGATGCAGAAGCGGCACCAGTTCGAGATGCCGGAGGCAAAGGAGGCGCGCGCGGCGCGGCTGGGTGACGGGCCGGCCACACGCGACGCCGGGGCGGAACTGCAGGCGGACCGGGCGCGGCGGGACAGGTACCGGACGCTGGTGGCGCTGGCCGCCGGGCGCAGGCATGGGATGCTCGTCAATGAGACCGAACTTTCGGGGGTGGTAGACGCGGTTGAGGCGCTCGCGTCACGGCTGTCGGAGACTGCCGGAGGCGGACAGGACGAGGCGATCATCCATCAGGCGCTGCTGGAACACGCGAATAGCCCGGAGCGGGTGCGGGACATCTACGGGCACGTGGTGTCGGAAGCGATGGTGGAGGGCGGTTCCTGGCCGGAAGGGGAGTTTCGCAGGCTGCTGCTGGCAAAAATAGCCCACTTTCTCGATGGGGAACCGCTGGAAACGGCGGAGAAACCGGACGACGGCGACGCTGAGGTGGAAGAGGAAGAGACACTGACGACAGCGAAGGGCCGGGCGCAGGCCTGGTTCCGTCGGAGACCGTCGGAGGTTTTCCAGGAGGTGTTCCTCAACGGCGCTTTTCGGGTCAATCTGAGCACGGCCGACGGGTTTTTTCAGGTTCCGACCCTGAGAGCGCTGCCGAACCGGCCGGAGGACGGGCCGGGGTTCACGCTCATCATGCTGCTCGATCCGTCGATGCCGCCGATTGTTCCGCCGGCGGAAGGTATGCGCCCCGTGATGCAGGTCCGGCTGGCAGGCGGATCGGTGTTCAATCCGTTTTCGGTGTTCGAGCCCTATTCCATCGAGGCGTTGGGCATAGACGTTTCGGTGTCCGGGGTGCAGCATCTGGTCGGGTTCTCCGATGATGGACCGCTTAACCTGGCGCAGCCGTTCTATCCTTTCGGTGCGCGGCCAAAGGACGGTGCGGAGTTCCTGGTCGGGTCGCGGGAAATGGCGATGAAACCGGTAACCCAGGTCAGGGTCGATCTGACATGGTCGGAACTTCCGCGTGGCGCGGGAGGATTCGCCGAGCATTACGCGGGATACGGTGACGACTTCGCCGTACCGGATCCATATCTGCTGCCGTCATACCTGAGCGGCGACGGTTGGAAACCGCTTGGCGACGGCCTGGTGCCGATGACAACGCAGCGGACCGGGATTGTGACGCTGGTGCCGGAACTGCAGATTTCGGGACAGGTGCCGGGTCGTCCGGTGGCGGCGCGGTCCGGCACGAGCCCGGAGGATTTTCGTCAGCGCCAGACCATACGCGCCGGTCTCGTGAAGCTGACGCTCGACTGTCCGGGGGCGGCGTTCGGTCACACGGTCTATCCGGCGGCGCTGTCGTGGTCGATGCGGCCAAGCTATGTTCCCGGCCGGAAACGGCCGCTGCCGCTGGAGCCCTATACGCCTGAAATCGATCAGATCAGCCTGAGTTACGAAGCCACGGAACGGTTCATTTTCAATGCACCGCAGGCGGCGGCGCCGGGACAGAAGGTGGTGCAGGTCAATCCGTTCGGGAGCCTGGAGATTTATCCCGACCGGACCCGCACTGGTACGGGACTGTTCCCGGAACGGATCGCCAACGGCTGTCTGTTTCTGCGCATTGACGGGGTGCAGGATTTCGGGGCGTTTTCGCTGCTCTTCGACATGGAGGACAGCAGTCACCAGCGGATCATTTTTGCGCCTCAGCCGGTGCAGTGGTGGTACCTTTCGACACATGGCTGGGCCAAGCTGCCGTCGGAGTGCATGGAAGCGGATTCCACTGACGGTTACATGCGGTCCGGCATCACAAGAGGCAGCATTCCGAAGGATGCCGCGTTCAACTCGACGGAGATGCCCGGAAACGGATTTTGGCTGGCGATCTGCGCCTTTGGCAATGTCGCGAATTTTCCACAGCTGGAATCGGTGTCGCTGAACGGCGCGAGGGCCGTGCGGGTGGATGTCGCTGCGGAGGGCTTCTCTGAAGAAATGCCGCGCGCCTGGCTGCTCGATCCGCCGGTCCAGGGGATTGCCGAGATTACCCGGGGCGGCGAGGTGGTTGGCGGCATACCCCCGGAAGACAAGCGCTCCTTTCGCACCCGGGTCAGCGAGCGGTTGCGGCACCGCAACCGGGCGGTGGTGCCGTGGGATTTCGAGAGGATCGTGCTCGAGCGCTTCCCCGAGGTCTGGAAAGCGAAGTGTTTCCCGGCGATGGACCAGCATCAGCATCAGGTTTTGCCCGAGTCTCAGACCGGGGGAGTGTTTGCCCCGGATCAGGGGTCGGTGACGGTGATCGTCGTCCCGAAGGCACCGGAAAAATCCGCCGAAGATCCAACCCAGGCCCGGATGTTCGATGTGCTCACGCTGCGTCGGATCGCGGAGACGCTGCAGGAGGCATCGGGTCCGTTCGTACATGTGCAGGTCAGCAATCCGTCTTTCGAGCGGTTGCAGATGCGCTCGGTGGTGAAATTCGTCGGCAACCAGGACGACGGGCATCTGACGCAGCGGCTGAAGCTCGACGTGTCGCGGTATCTGTCGGTCTGGACCGGAAAGGCGCCGCTGAACGGGTTCGGCTGGCGGCTGAACCTGAGAGAGCTTGGCGCCTTCATGCAGGGTCTCGACTACGTGGATTTCGTCAACGGGCTGTCGGTGCTGCAGCGGGTCAACAACGACAGCGAATTCTACCGGTTGGTGGACACCGCGCGGCTCTGTTCCGACAGCGGAACAGGCTCGGAGGAACTGCGGTTTCACCGGCCCTGGGGGCTGCCGCTGCCGATGCGGGAGCATGACGTCATTTCGACGGTCGAACGCCGGCGCGACCGGGTGTTTCCCGCCGGCGTCGGCAGCCTGCGGGTTGGTGCGACCCTGGTCGTTCAGGCCGATACTGACAGGAACAGGGGATAAACGGGGATGGCAAAGCAGAATCGCAGCACGCTGAAGAATTATTTTTCCGACGGGGCCCTGCCGAGTTCGGAGCATTATTCGGACCTTGTGGATTCGATGGTCACCTGGATGGATGACGGTTTCGACAAGACCCGGACCGACGGTCTGCGCATCAAGTCCTATGCGCAGGAAAAGTCGCTGATCAGTTTTTACCGCGGGGTCGGGGAGGACCGGCCCTCGTGGACAATCGCGCACGGGCCGGATGAGACCGAGACGCTGCTGTTTGTGCCGACGCGTCAGAACGGGGGGTCCGAGGCTCCCAGGGCCGGGCTTTCGATGGCGCCGGACGGAGCGGTGGGCGTGCGGTTCGACCGGCCGGAATGGGATCTTGACGTGGACGGTGTTGCCAGGATGCGGGGCAGGATCGGCTTTCCCATGCCTGGTCACGAGACGGTTGCCGCGGACGGTGAGTGGCATGACGTGACCCTGCCGCTTCAGGGGTGCAACATTCTCGAAGTCGTCGCCGGGGTGGGGGGCAAGCGGGAGACCGGCCGTTATGCGCTGCTGCGGGCGATCGCGATGAACGCCTATCATCCGCGCGGCAGGCTGCTGAACTGGCTGTTCGAACGGCGCAGGATTCGCCAGCAGACCGCGGTTTTCGGCAGTTACGGCGACCGGCTGAGGCTGCGCTGGGTCCGGGCGACCGAGCCGTCGCGCGAGGAGCGCCGCCAGGGGCAGAAGGAGGCGCGGACCTACAACCGGCCCTACAAGCTGCAGCTGCGCACCAGTTCCAGTTACGGCAGCGACTACTCCATCCGGTATTACGTGACCCAGCTCTGGTTCGACACCGAAATGGAGGGGTCGCGGCCCGGCGGGGCGGATCGGGACAGCACGTTTCGCGATGCGCGGGGCCGCGTGAATGGATGACTTTCCGGACTTTGCCGGACTTCGCGAGCGTGGCATCCGCCATGCGCAGAAGGTGTCGGGCGATCTCTGGACGGATTACAACATTCATGACCCCGGGGTAACGCTGCTGGAGCAGACCTGTTTCGCGCTGACGGAACTGGCGTACCGCGCCGATTTCGACACCCGCGATCTGCTGACCGACCGGGACGGCAGGCTCGATCTCGCCGCGCTGGGGCTGCATCAGCCGCGCGATGTTCTGCCGACCCGGCCGGTGACGCTGAACGATCTGGCCAGCGTGCTCAGCGGTGGAGACGGGCGCGAACCGGCGGAGCTATATTCCGAGATTCTTCAGGTGATGGCGTTCGCGGATACCGGGTGCGACGGGCTCTACGATCTCTATGTGATTCCGCGCACCTACGAGGCGCGGGACAAAGCGGTGGAGCAGGCGCGGCTGGCGTTTCACCGGCACCGGTCCCTGTGCGAGGACATCCGCGAGGTGCGTCCGGCCCGGGCCGTGGACTGCTATCTTACGGCCGAGGTCGAGGTGCGGCGGCGCGATTCCCCCGAGCATGTCGCCGCGCTGGTCTATGACTGCTGCGAACGGATGATGACCGACCGGGGCGCGGCCGAAGCGATGAAGCCGGTCACCCGCCGCGAAGTGTTCGACGCGCCGGAAACGTTCTATCACAAGTCGGGGCGGGTGGTGCGCGGCGCGGATTCGGTCGACGAGTTTTTCATGGCGCTGTCGCACACCAAACAGATCCGCGCGGTGAAGAGCCTGCGGTTCACGGAAATCGACGGGGGCGGGGATCCGTTCGCGCGGCAGCTGGAGCGGGGGCAGTACCGGCGGCTGATCGTGCCGGTGCTGCAGGACCAGGTGGATCACGAGTTGCGGCTGGTCAGCAACGGGTTGCCGGTGCGGCTGGAAATTTCCGGCATGCTGCAGGAACTGGCGCGGCTGCGGGCCGAGCATGACGCCCAGGCACGCGCAGGACATGACCCGCAGGACTGGCGCAGGCTCGACGACGGGCGCCGGCGCAGCTTCCGTCATGTGCGGATCGGCAATGGGCTTCCCCCCTGCTATGGTGTCGGTCAGACGCTGCATTCGACGGGCATGAGTCAGGAGGAGCAGATCGCGGCGATGCAGCTGCGGGGGTATCTCGCATTTTCGGACGCACCGGTGGCCAATGCGAGCAGCGATCTTGCGGATCTGCCGTCTCTGTTTGCCGGTACGGTGGCGCAGCGCGGCAGCTATGCGGCGGCGGCGCTGGATTTTGGTGATGTGCTGGGGGTGGCGGACTACACGCGGGAGGAACTCGCCGACGTCAGCGCGGCGTTTGATCCCTGGCACGACCGTAAGGGGCGGCAGCTTGCCTATCTGCTGGGGCTCTACGGTGAGGCGTTCTCGCAGAATTCGGTGAAGCTGCATGACATCTACCGCAACCCGTCGGCGGGAAGCGATCATGTGCTGGAGAACCGGGCCAGGTTTCTGAAGGAGGTTGCGCGGCTCGACCGCAGCCGCAACGCAGGCGCGGACTACGTGACCGGGGAGAGCGGTCACGAGGTCGGGGTGGGCCGCAAGCTGGCGATTCTTCTGGACTATCCGGACCGGGGTTTGACTTCGCTGACGGCAGAGATTGACTGGGCGGGACTGACCGTCGTCGAGGGGCGCGGCGCGGTGGCCGAATACGCGGTGTCCTACGACGTACTGTTCCCGCCGGGGGATGCGAAGGGCGAAGTCGATCCGTTTGCGGTGCTGGTGCCTGAACGGTCAGGCACGGCGGTTGAACTTTCGTCCGGCATGGTCAGCCAGGTCGGGTTCGTCCGTGACAGTGAGATCGGTGCCGAAGTGTTTCGCCGGGCGGCGGAACTGCGGAACTACGCACTGGCTGAGACGGTCACGGGAACCTGGGCGCTCTATCTCGATACCGGTCTGCGGGAAGAGCCGGAGCAGGGTGCGCCACTGCTGCCTTGCAAGTGGTTTCCGACAAGGGATGAAGCGATCTGGTTCGCCAACGGGATATGTGACTGTTTCTCCGAGCTGAACCGGCGCGCGGAGGGGCTTTATCTGGTGGAGGATATCCTGCTCCGGGGGGATCAGGTGGCCGGGACCAATCTTTCTCTCAGCGTGGTGATGCCACGCTGGACCGCACGCACCGCGTCGGCCGCGTTCCAGGGGTTGGCGGAAGAAACGCTTCACCTGGTGTGTCCGGCCCATATCCGGCATCGGATGATCTGGCTCGACAGCTTTGCCGAGACCAGGGAGTTCGAGGAACTCCATCTGGTTTGGCGGGTGGCCTATCGCGATCACGCGGCGGGCAGGGTCGACAACCGGGAGGCCCTGACGGAGGCGTCGGTGGCGCTCAGGGAATTCATTGACGGCAAGGCGGGCGCGCGATGAGCATGCAGCCCGACCCGGGTGCTGCCGCGCATGAACCGCGGCATCTGATAGGTCAGATGATCTGTGACATCGCCGTGGGCAGCAACAGCCGCCGGTTTCGCGATGCCGACCACATGGCGTGGACGCTCAGGGACGAACTTCTCCCGGCGGTCGAAGAGGTGCTGGACCGAATTTTTCGTCCCGGCAGGGAGTTGCGGGTCGAGGAGGTTACGGTCGACATTGGCGACTGGCCGGATGCTGCAGGCTGGCCGGAGATCCGTCAGGAGTTTCGGGTGCGCCTGGTTGCGGCACTCGAAGCGCTGAGGACGGAACCGGATCGGGCCGATGTCGACGAGGGGCCGCCGGCAGCCGAGTTTCTCGCCGCGCTCGGCGATCCCATGGCCGCTGAAGCGATGTTGGCCCGTGTGGAGCGGTTGAGTGGCGCGGCGCGGCACCGGCTTCGCCATGTGCTGTCCGGGCATGCGGCGGTGGTTCGCGAGGTTGCCGAAGGTCTGTCAGACGCGAAGCTGCGGAAACTCGCAGGCCTGACAACTCAGGACGCAGCCGTGGTGACGGCAGCGGGCCGCGAGGATCTGCTGCGGCTGCTGGCGGGTGCTGGAGGGGCGTCTCAGCCGCCCGTCGAGAGGGACTGGGCCGAGTTCGTGCAATGGGTGACGGTCCTGCCCGAGACGGACCGTCCAGGCGCGCTCAGCGATCTTGGAGCCTCGGCACGGCTCGATCTGCTGGCCTGGGTGCTGGCGGAAGACGTGACCGCCGGTCCGGTGCCGTTGTTGGTTCAGTCGGTGCATTCCGACATGGGAGCGGAGCCTGCCGAGCCGCCGCGTGGCAGACCGGGAGCGGTGCTTCTCGCGGCATGGCGTCGCGATGTCGTGGCGTTTTCGGAGGCGGTCTCGGGGCGTACGGACGAAGCGCTTGCCGCGCTGGTGCAGAAGGTACTTCCGGATGGAGGCGGCGAGCCGGGGCAGACCGACGGGGCGCAGTTGCGCGCGACATTGGCACGGGGGATCTTGGGCGGGTGGGAAACCGGTTCCAGCCGGTCCAACCTGTCGGCGGAGGATTTTGAGACTCTGCAGGACGGCTGGCGGCGGGATCCGGAAAGGCTGCGGTCGACTGTGGCGGACCTGAGCCGTGATGCGGTTCTCGATCTCATGGCGTTGGCATCCGGGCTGCCTGTATCTGCTCCGGATGTGGAGGGGGTTTCGCTTCCGGCGCTGCGGGAGCGGTTCGAGGCACTGGTTTTGGCACCGGATGCGGCAGTCTCGCAATTGGACGGTACGGCGGGGGTATTGGCGGAACTGATGGAGTCGCTGCGGCGGGGACCGGGCGCACTTGAGCGGTTCGTGGCGGAAGGTTCGGCGGCGTCGCTTGAGCGGATCTATCGGGAGTTTGCCGCCGCCCTCGGGGTGGCGGTGGATGCGGCGGCGCTGGCGGAAGCGCGGCGCAGCGCCGACGCCGATCTTGCGCCCTGGATCGCGGCGTATCGCGCTCTTCTGGCAGCTGGAACTTCGATGACGCATGCCCTGACCGTTCCGGCAGATGAGGACCCGGCAATGCTGATTGCCAAGTGGCGGCAGGACCCCGGGGCGGTACGGCGGCATGCCGCGGGCCGGTCGGCAGAGACGCTCGCGCAGCTTTACCGACAGGTTGCGGATGCCGTCGGTGCCGTTGCCGCCACGCTACCGGATGCGACGGCTGCGGATGAAACCCAACGGCGCGAGGCGTGGATAACGGCACTTGAAAGCCTGGTTGCCGAGACCGGAGGCGCGGGGCGGGCGGCGGTATGGCGGAGGGACCGGTCGGCCCTGCGGCAGCATCTCGCGGGCCTGTCCGATGAGGCGCTGGCTGTGCTCTATCAGCAGGTCTCCGAGGAGGTCGGGGTGGCGACCGCCGGTCAGCCGGATGAGATCCGTAGCGCGTTCGACCGCAGGGAGGCCTGGGTCGCAGCGTTCAATCGGCTGATCGACGGGTACGGTGCCGGCTTTGCCGGTCTGGTGGCGGAGTGGCGGGCGGATCCGCAGAAGCTGCGGCGGTTTGTCGCGGCGCGACCGGGCGATGCCTTGGCCGATGTCTATCGGGCGGTGGCACGGGTGGTGGCGACGGAACCCGTGGCACCGGCACCCGGTTTGGATCGCCCGGACGCGGCAACACCCGATGCGTGGGTTGCGGCGTTCGAACGGCTGATTGCCCTGCGGACCGACCCGGAAGCCGCGGCGGATATTGATGTTGCCGGGTTGTTGGCTGGGCTGCGCCGGGGGCCGCAGGCGGTGGCGCGGTTTGTTGACAGCCGCTCGGGTGAGGCGCTGGGGCGGCTCTATGGTCTTTTGTCGCGCGAGGTTGGCGGTGACGATGGAGCTGCGCCGTCCCCGCAGGCGGACAGACGGGCCTGGGTTGACGCCTTTCAGCAGTTGCTTGCCCGGGGCGACGCGGGCGTGTCGGTTCCGGCGGTCGGGTTCGCTCAGATTTTGCGTCGGCTCCAGCAGTGGCGGCGCGACCGGGCGGCGGTGGCGGCATTCGTGGCAGGGCACACGGCGGCGGAAAACCTGGCGGTACTGCGTGCGATGACGCGGCTGCTGGGGGTCGGGCGGCCGGACTCCGACTCCGAAGAAGCCGATTTCACCAGTCAGTTCGAAGGCCTGGTTGATGTCTGGGACGGTGAGGGCGCTGCCGGATCGGCGGAGAGCCCGTCCGGCGTCGATCTCTGGCGCCGGGACCCGGTTGCGTTGGAGGCGTTTCTGCTCACGGCGGATCTGGGCGCGGTGAGGGCCTGGGTGCGCGATCTCCATGAGGGTGACGACCTGTCTGAACTGGCTGATGCGGTCCAGGATGGCGGTGACGCGGATCCGGAGTCGGTCTGGCGCCTTGCGCTTCGCAGACTGGTCGAGGAGAGCGCCCCTCCGCTGGCGGAGAGGATTGACGGCTGGCGCCGCGATCCGGGCCGGTTCCAGCACGATCTGGCGCGGATGGACGGGGCAGCGGCGGAACGTGTCTTTCGCGGTGCGCTGGCACTTGACGGGGGGCGTTGGACAGCGGGCTGGGCCGAGGCGCTGGCGCGCCGCGCAGCAGATGCCGCCGACCCGGTGGAGGTGTGGCGGGCCGGGGCGGCGGCAGCGGTCGCCGACGGTGCGCTGGCGGAGGGTTGGCGGAAGGCGGCGGACTATGGCGGCGCGGCCGGGCTCGCAGATCTTGTCAGGGGCTGGCGCCGGTCGGCGGTGCTGCTGGCACGGTCAGTTTCTGCGATGGGGCTCGCGGAAATCGAGGGTTTGGTTCTGGCGCTGCATGCGACGGTTCCCGATGCCGCAGCTTCAACCGAACCGGTCGATGCCGTCGCCGCGCGGGCCGCAGGGGCGCAGGAACCGGTGCTGGTTTGGCGGAGGGCGCTGGAGCGGCTGGTTTCCCATATCGGACCCGGCGGAGGACAACAGGGGGACGATCCGTTGGAAGGTGTCGGGGCAGCGGCACTTCTGGAGCGGTGGCGGGGGGATCCGGTCCGGTTTGAAATGTTTGCCGGGGAGCGGACTGACGAGGCCCTGCGAGAAGTCTGGCGGGAGATGGAGCGGCAGGGGATCGACTTTGCACGGATTCCGGGTGGTGCGGATCTGCGCCGGGCCATGGAAGGTCCAGACGATCCGCGAGGGGCGTGGAGGCGGTTTCTTTCGGTGCCGCTGCGTGGACCGGCCGTGGCGGAAGGGCCGCCGGCGCTTTCGGAACTGATCGGCCGCTGGCGGGAGAGCCGGGAGGATTTGCAGCGGGAATGGGCGGCCGCACCGGTGCCGGAACTGGCGCGGCTCCAGCGCGGCCTCGACCAGGAAGCCGCCGGGGACGGGGCCGGCGCAGTCGACACGGCGCTGCGGGAGATGCGCGAACATCTCTCGGCGTTGCTGGCGCGGCGGCGGCGGGAAGAAGCGGCACCTGGGGCGCTGTTCGACCGGGAGACAGTGGATCTGGCGGTGGCATCGCAGGATGTGACAGCGCTGGAGGCCATGCTGGCCGAGGCGCTGCCGGAGGGACCTCACGGTGGCAGATCACCGTTGCTGGAGGCGGCGCTGGCGGGCGCGACGCGAAGTTCGGACAGGTCGCTTTATCTGGCTGAAGTGATCCGGGCGGTGGCGTCGGGCGCGGCGGTGGACCTCGAATGGATCTCGGAACGGGTAGAGGCGGGGGCTGCTCCGGGAGGAAAAGCGGGCGATGCCGCAGACGCGAAAACCGGGCCCGCTGCGGACTGGTCGAGGTTCGTCGTGGAGCTGGACCGGGCGCCGGGTCAGATCGATCTTGCCCCGGCGGACGTGATTGCGCTGTTGACCGCGGTGCCCGGACGGGTGCGCGACCTGGCGGGGGATGCGGACAGGGGGTTGCCGCGGGTGGCGGCGCTGCTGTCGGTGCTGGGACGGGCGGGAATGACTCAGCTGGCGCGCGCACTGAAAGCGGATGAAGGGCGGGCAGTTGCGGCGGTGCTCTGGCCGGCCCTGCCACAGCGTTTCATGGCGCCTGCGCTGCGCGACGCCTCGATGTGGCGGTTTGTGCTCCTTCTGGGCGACGGGTATTTTCCCCGGTCAGGCGGCGTCGCCGGGATCGTGGAAACGGCGCTTGCATGGCTCGCGCGGGATGTTCTGACCCGCGACAGGATCGCCGCTGCGCTGCTCGAACGGCTGGAAGGCGAACGGTCGGCTGCGGCGGCAGGGCCGCACGCGCAGGTGGTGACGGCACTGAAGGCGGACCGGGGTGCCGAAGCGGTGGCGAATGTTTCCGCAGAAGCGGAAACTGCGCTGACACGGGCGGCCGGGCTTGTCCTGCTCGCGCCGTGGCTGCCGCAGCTTTTTCAGAGGCTGGGACTGGTCGTGCAGGGTGGGTTCCGGGATGAGGCGGCACTCTGGCTGGCACTGGACGCGCTAAACCATGTCGTGAACGGCACAGCGGTTCCAGACCTGGCCCCGAGGCCGCTGGAGCGTCTGCTCTGCGGCCTGGCTCCGGAAATTCCGGTGCTTCCGCCGCGACAGGTGGAACCCGAGGCGGCGGAGATGATCTCCGGGCTGCTCGGCGCCGTGCTGTCGCAGTGGACGGCACTCGGAAATACCAGCGTTGACGGCCTTCGGGAGTCGTTCCTGCGGCGTGACGGTTTGATCTCCATGCGCGGGGAAGGACCGCATCTGCGGGTCATGCCGAAGCCGTTTGACATGCTGCTCGACCGGCTGCCGTGGAGTTTCTCTATGATAAAGTACTCGTGGATGCCACAGCCGCTGCAGGTGTCCTGGCGAAATTCGGATGGATAGGGCGCTAGACGTGACGGAACTTCAGGGTTCGGACGACGGGGATCGGCATATCGCGGCGGTGGCGGCGGAACTGGAGTGGCTGTCGACGGTAATTGAGGCGCGTGTACGCGACTTTGCCGCGTCCTATCCGTTCGGCACCCTGCCGCCGCCCCCGGCCGTGGATCCGTTGTCGCGGATAGGCGAGGTGATTGCCGGGGCGAACCTGGAGGAAGACGGGCGGGTAATGCTGGCGCTGGCACTGGCGCCGCACCTGCAGCCGTCGCTGCTCGATCCGTTTTTTGTCCGGAATACGGTGCTGGATCGGCCGTTCACCGAGTTTGGTGGACAGATCCGGGCGCATGGGTCAGCGTTTCTGCCGACCGGGGAGACGGCGCTGTTCTTGATTGGCGGGACCGACCTCGCCGCGCGTACCCGGGCGGCGCGATTGCTCGATCCGCAGCATATGCTGCGCCAAATGGGCATCGTGTCCCTGGATGCACCACGGGAAGGCGGGCCGCCGATCGGCGGGGTGCTGAATGTGCCGCGCGAACAGGTGGCGTATCTGGCGACGGGTCAGATGAGCAAGCCGGATTATGCGTCGGACTTTCCAGCGCGGCGTCTGACGACGGATCTGTCCTGGGACGACCTGGTGTTGCCGCCGGATGTGATTGACCAGATCGAGCACATTTCCGGCTGGCTGCAGCATGAGCACCGCATTCTGCACGACTGGGGTCTTAAACGGAGCCTCGCGCCTGGTTACCGGGCGCTGTTTTACGGACCGCCCGGAACCGGCAAGACGCTGACTGCGGCGCTGCTGGGTCAGCGCGCAGGTCTGGACGTATACCGGATCGATCTGAGCATGGTCGTCTCAAAGTACATCGGCGAGACGGAAAAGAACCTCGCGGGAGTGTTCGATCAGGCCGCGCACAAGAACTGGATTCTGTTCTTCGACGAGGCGGACGCGCTGTTCGGTGCGCGTAGTTCCGGGACAAGTTCGAATGACCGGTATGCCAACCAGGAGGTCGCCTATCTGTTGCAGCGGATCGAGACCTGTCCGTCGCTGGTGATCCTGGCGACGAATCTGCGCGGAAACATCGACGACGCGTTCTCACGGCGCTTTCAGTCGCTGGTGGGTTTTACCAAACCGGACGCCGCGCAACGGCTGCGGCTTTGGCAGGGTGTCGTCGCCGGTGGTCTGCCGGTGGCCGGGGACGTGGATCTGCCGACGCTGGCGAAGAACCACGAACTGGTCGGTGGTGCAATTGTCAATGTGGTGCGCCACGCCTCCATTTCGGCGTTGCGGCGCGGACGTGACGACGTGTCCCAGGCCGACCTGATCGGCGGAATATCGAGCGAAATGCGCAAGGAGGGGCGAACCCCATGATACAGCAGATAAAAAGTGTCATCCTTGCCGGTTGCCTGGTGGCCTGGGGCGCCGCGGTGCAGGCGCAGGGAAGTTTCTGTGCTCCCTTCTCGCTTGCAAACGCGGTTTCCGAGGTCAATGCCGCTGCACCTTCGGCGGGCGAGAGGGCGCTTCTTCAGGACGGATTGCGGGCGGTGCTCGACGATGACAACAGTCTGTTGCGCGATGACATTGTCGGGCCGGTCACGGTTGCGTCCCTCAGTGACCTCTGCACGGAAGTGCCGCAGGTGTCGGGCACCGATCCGATTGCTGGAACGGTCGATCTCGCGGTCAATTACGGCAGGATCGCGGCTTTCAACGACGGATGGCGGCTCGGTCTCGCCGCGGGAACGCTGCTGGATGATTCCGGCGCGTCCTACAACCGCAGGGTTGTGCGGCTCGGTGCCGGGGCGGCGATGTCAGCGGCAGCACTTGCCGGAACGGCTATCGGTGACAATGCGACCTGTGCTGCGCTGGTGAGCCAGCCGCCCGATCTGATCGGAAGCGACCTGTTCATGATCCAGAGCGCGCTGGCCGCGATCGCGTCTGCGGATCCGACGCTCTCGGCGTCGGACGCAATGATGTCGGAACAGACTTTCGGTCCGGCCAGTCAGGTGGCGGCGCAGGACGTGTGTCTGCTCTATCCGGCTGTCGGCGGTGTGGACGGACTTCTGGCCAGTCTCAGGCAGATCGGGAGTCTCAGCGCCCTGCGCCCGGATGCGCTCAGTGTGCTGGGGGGCAGGGAATTTGCTGCATTCCTCGGCGACGATTTCGTGCCGAGGTCGATCCGGCTTTTGGGCACCGCACCTGCGGTGGTGGAACTTGTCAACGAATTCGACCGGCCGGCGGGCGCGGTTGCGAACACCGATGTCGCCTCCGCGCCGGCGGAGCAGTCGGACGGCAGCGCGGATGCATGCCCGCGGCCGGCGGGCGTGGCGAATGTCGACTATTTTTCGCTCAGCGCAGATGAAATCGAGGGATTGAAGGCGCGCTCCGACGTCGGTGCGGCGCTGCAGCCGCTGTTGGAAGTGAAGTATCCAAGCCTGCAGGATCTCGAGGTGGCGGTGTCGACCAAACTCGGGGTCGGTGCGGGCAGTTGTGCGGAATACCGGCTGCGGGCGATTGTTGCGCGCAATCAGGCGGACACCGAGGTTTACGGACTGGACAGCCAAAAGACAGTCGACCTGAAGCTCCAGCCGTCGCTCAGTGCGGTGGTTCCGGTTCTGGAATCCCTGGTCGATGCGGAAGCAGGTACGCTCGACACGCTGAAGGAAGGGGTGAAGAGTCAGGTTGCAGAGGCAGCCGGAGCATCGGAGCGGGAGAAGATCGTTGCGGCAGCGGAGGTTGCAGCGCAGGCGGCGGAGGAGGAAGTCCCGCAGCCGGACGCCCTGGCAGAGGGGTTTCCAACCGGCGAGGCCGCGGTTCCAATCCCGGAATTCCTGCTGACGGACGAGTCGATTACCGTCATTGCGGCGCAGATCACCGATCCGGAGTTTGTCGAGGCGATCAGGAATACGCCGACCTATGCGGTTTCAAGTCGTGAAATGGTCTCGACACTGGCGCTCGAACAGCTTGCGCCGATCGCCGAGGCGCGGGCGGCGAAGGCGACGGAAGATACCATGACGCAGATCGATGATGCAGGGATCATCACGCTGCAGTATCGGCTCGCCCCCTCGATCGTCAGCGACCTCAAGAAGGCGCCGGAATTCGCCGCGGTGTCGGTGCTGCCGCTCGATCAGCTCGATCAGCTGTCCGGCGTTGCGTATCCTTTTCGGCGGCTGATGGACGATGCGGCAGAGTTACTTCCAGTCGATCCGGCTACACAAAGTGCGGGGGAAACCGAGGCAGACCTGAGGGCTGCCAATGTGGAGGCGGTGGCCGGCGCGGCACACAAGTTCGTCGATGCAGATTCGCGGCTGGTGGCGCCGTTTGCCGCGGATTGCGGCTGTTCCGCGCCGAGGCCGGCCAACTCACTGGTGTACGGGTTCTATCCGTTCTGGCTGGCGGATCCGGATCCGCGCTATTCCACCCTCCCGGAGCCGCCGGAGCCGGGGACGGAGGAGGCGGGCGACGCGGAGGAGATCGCGGCGCGGGTCGAAAGCATCGACTATGAGCTGTTCGGGCGGGTTGCCTACGACGGGCTGGTGATCGGCAGCGACGGTGAGGTGGTGAATCGCAGATTCTGGGACGCGGCAGGGCCGAATTTCGTCGTTTCGGCCCACAAGTACCAGTCGAAGGCGGATGTTGCCATTCGGCTGCGCGACTGGCGCAGCTGGGATCCGGACAAGATCAACGAGGTTGCCGACAACATTCTGGAGCTGCTGGCGCCGCAGCCATTCCCGGAAAAAACCGAGTCCTCGCTGGCGATCGGGCGGATGCTCGATCGCCTGTTCAGCCGCACGCCCGATGGCGTGACGCTTGTCGTCGAGCAGTACCGGGACGTGATCGAGGATGAGCAGCGCAACGGCGGTGTGGAAAAATCCTACAAGCTCGGCAACCTGATCCAGCTGGTCAAGGCGCTGCACGGCAGACTGGAAGACGGGAATGCGCAGATTCAGATCAACCTTGCGTTCGACATTTCGCTGTCCGGAAACGGTCAGAGCGCTGCCAATCTCTTTCGCGACCTTGAGGCAGCCAACATTCTGCGTGGCAGCGACAATCCCAAGGTCGGCAACGTGCTGGTGTTTCTGGAACGGGAAACCACCGAGACCAAGAAGATCCTGCGGGAGCGGATCGAACAGGCCTTCAGTGGCAATGCGCGCATTCAGGTGCTGCGCAGCGTTCTGCCGATTGTCCCGCCGGGGGGGCACGAACTGATCTACACCGCACGGCAGCCGGATGTGAAGTTCAGTCAGTTCGAGGACGACGTGTTCTATTTTCAGGACAATTTCGGCGGCATGGGGTTCTGGCCGATCTTGCCGTATACCGTTGACGCCACGAGCGAACCGGAGGTAGGCGTGCGCAGCATCGTCATGGAACGGTTCAGCGAACAGGGGCTGGCGCGCGCTGCTGCGGCGGGCGAGTCGGTGAACAGCGGCAGTTTGCAGAACGGGTACAAGGCGGCTACGGCGTGGAGCTCCGAGAAGCTGGCGCCGGTTTGCGGCTGGAGTTGTCCGCGACGTCTGGTCGGGTATTTTCTGATGGCGGTCACGGTCGTCTGCATTGCCACGCTGACGTGGCTGATGCTTTACAGCAGCTTCTGGAACCGTTGGGGACGGCGGCTGTTCCTGGTGCCGATCCTGGTATTGATCCTGCTGCTGCTGCTTATTCTGACGCAGGCCTGTGACGATCCGCCGCTGAACTGGGCGATAGGGGCGTTCATGCTGGTGCTGGCACTGGTGCTGTTTGCGCAGATCTACAGCCGCTATCAGACCAAACTCGACGGGCCGCTTCCCTGACCGGGCGACTCAGGTGACAATTTCGATGGCGGCTCCGGACAGCAGTGTTCCCTCGCGCAGGTAGTAGGGGAACACGACGTTGTGGCGGGAATTGGTTGCCCGCACCACGTAGTCGAGCTGGATCGCAAGCCGGCCGTTTTCGCTGTCTTCGATGCGGATCAGCACGTCCTTGAGGTCGATGCGCGGCTCAAAGAACAGCACCGCGCGGGTAATCGCCAGCTTGATTGCCGCCTGGGTGCCGGAGTTCATCGGCTCGAACACGAGGTCATGCAGCGCGCAGCCGTAATTGGGATGCATGACCCGTTCGCCCTTGCGGGTCTGGAACAGGATGCGCAGGCTTTCGCGGATGTCTTCCTCGCGCGAGACCAGCTCTATTTCCCCGCGATCGTTGGCAAAGCGGGGCGGGAAAGACCAGCCGCGCCCGAGAAAGCCCGGATTGTCTTCGGTCGGCATCCCTCAGCCTCCGATCATGACGGTAGGCAGGCCCAGGACGATCGTGCCGCCATGCGATGTGTTGTCGCCAAGGCGCGCGGCGGGTTTGCCGCCGATCATCACGGTGGCGGAACCCTTGACGATGGTGGCGGGCGGGCCAACGCAGGTGACATTGTCGCCCAGCACCGCCGCGGGTATGCTGCCGATCAGCACTGTGGCGACTCCCGGTCCAATGATCGGCCCACCGACATGGGGAACGATGCCGGTGACCATCGGGCAGGTGTGCATGTCGGTCAGGCGGGCGGCAGGAGGCATGGTCTGTCCTAGTTGATCTGAACCATCGCGCCGGCAACCTTGGTGGTGCCGCCTGCGGAAAGTTCCGCCGAGGCGTTGCCGGCCGCCTTGAGTGCCGTGTCGGCACTGAGGGTGACGTTCATTCCCGAAACGGTGGCGTCGGAACCGGCCGTGACGGAAATGTTGGCTTTTGCCTTCAGGCTGATGTCGGAGGCGGAGTCGAGGGTGATGCCGCTGCTGTCGAGGGTCACGGAATTGCCGTTCTTGTCGGTCATGGTGATTGACCCGTCGGTGTCGTCCAGGACCACCTTGTTGCCGCCCGGAGTCTCGACGGTGATGACCTTGTTTCCCTCGTCGAATTCGAGTTTCAGCTTTTCGCGGGTGAGAAAGGTTTTGGTATTGTTTTCCGCCGCCGGAGTGATCGGCAGTGCCTGGCTGCTGCCGTGGAGGCTGCCGAGGATTATGGGGTAGGTCGGATTGTCGTCGAGAAATCCGACCACCACCTCGTCGCCGATTTCGGGCAGGGTGACGAGGCCAACCCCGTTCGACGCATAGGGGCTGCTGTAGCGCGCCCAGATCAGCGCGTCGTTGTCGTCGCCGCCGACCAGTGTCAGCGAGACCTGGATGCGGAACATGCCGTCGGGATCTTCGTCGATTTTGGTCACGGTGGCGAGTTGCAGTCCGCTCACAGGCGGCACGAGCCCGGCGGCGGCAGGAGACTCGGCCTCGTCGGGGCGGTCGCTGTGCCAGTGGCTCTTGAGCCCGAGCCCCACTTCGGTCTGCCACGACCCGTCCTCGATCGTATGAAAGACACTGCCGATCAGTCCGGTGCCACTGAACCGGTCACCCAGGCCCTTGATTTCGAGCGTTTCGCCGGGTTTTGCGAGACCGGAGCCCTGAAAAACCACGAAGCCACGCAGCGCGGAGAGCCCGGTCCGGGTAGCGCGGGCCTTGGCTATGACGGTCAGGTCGGAGGCATCCACCGGGGCAGAGGTGGTCAGCAGGATGTCGGCATTGCCGCCGACCTCGGCCAGAGCGGTCGGGGTGAGATTGCCGATTTTTGGCCCGGCGGAAGGACTTTCCTGAGTACTGAGTTTCTTCAGGTTCGCCGGATCCCAGCTTTCGACGGAATAGGTCGCGTACTGGTGTCGTGCATCGACCTCCATGTCGAAGGAAATGATGTCTAGCCCGTAGGTGACTGTCAGCACGGCAGCCGTATCCGGGGCGGGGGCTTTCACCGCCACCTTGCCCTCGAACACGTTGACCGTGAAACCGTTTGCGTCCGCGCGGGTCAGAAGGAAATCCCAGTCGGTGCAGCGCGACTGAACCAGAACCGGATGTTCGATGGTTGTTGCCTCCACGTCAGCGGTAAGTCCTGCATCCGAGATCAGGGTGGACAGGATATCGCTGTCCTTCTGGGCCTCGCGGACGGCGCTGTGACGGCTGAGCGTCATGCGGATCGCCTTGTCGCGGCAGGTGACCTCCAGCCGCGACTGGCTGTCCTGGGTCCGAATGCGCACGGAGGTGACGATGCCCTTGAACAGCGACACGAGTTCGCCGTCGTCATAGGTGGCGGAAATGCCGATTTCCGCACCGGGAGGGAATCTGTCGCCGTCGGTTATCGGAAATTCTTCGGTGGAGACGTCGCCGTCTGCCAGAACGACTACTGCTTCCGGGATGCGGCCGCTCTCGTTTCGGGTCCGTACGCTGATCACCTCGTAGGTGTCGGGGATCGCGGTCCCGTTGCTGGTAATGGACACGACGACCAGGCCATCAGAGGTCAGTGTCGGAGATTCTGCCACACCTGTGTCCTAACGTATCGGTTTGAAGATCAGTTCCCTACCGGGCACGAGTTCGCGGAAGCCGTCAAGACCGTTGTCCCTGGCGACCTTGAGATAGCGTGACGGGTCGCGGTAAATCCGCTGGCACAGCAGCGGCAGCGTATCGCCGGCCCGGACCGTGACCAGATGGGTCATGTCCGGTGAGCTTTTGTTGGATTCCAGTGCGCCCTCGATCGGCGTGTCGTACCCCATGAAGCTGAGGCTCAGCTTCGCGCGGAGGGCCTCGCCGGTGGCACGAAACAGGGTGTAGTCGATGTTGAGACTGTTCAGCCGGCCGAAAAAGGAGGTAAGACCGGACCCCCACGTGATCAGCACCACGTTGGGTTCATGGATCTCCCCGTTGTAGGTGTAGGCGATTTCCTTGAGCGCATCGATCTGGCCCGCAACGGTCTTGCCACTGGTTTCGGGTACGACGCCCGTTCCGTCGATGATCAGATCGAACGAAAGGGTCTCGGGGTCTGTCCCCGCATAGCGCGGCGTCTTGCTGGGCAGGCCCAGGGGTGCCGGGTCGGTCGGCTTGCCGCCGGAGTAGGAGATCTTGAAATTATGGCTATATTTTTCGGGATTGATGGTTGTCGAGAAGGACAGGTCCTGAATGTCGATGGTGCCGTCGTCCTGCACCAGACACTTTGTGATTTTAAGCCGTTCCAAGCATCACCTGTCCGACCGGCGCCGTTCCATTTCGGCCAGCATGTTGCGCACCTCGTGCAGGATTTCCAGACGCATGTGCTGGATCTCGTCACGGATCCCTTCAGGATCGGCCTGTGGTTTTTCGGAGGGCGCGCTGAAGCTTCCCCGGACCACCAGGCTGCCGATTTCCACCCCCATCAGGCCTTCCTCTCCAGTGTGCTGTAGACAAATTCCATGCTTTCGATGGCGATCTCATTTTTCATGGCGTTGAAGGACGAGACATTCCATTTGACCGGATACGCGTTGCCGATCGACCAAGTGCGGATCGGAATGCCCGTGGCGTTGCACAGACCGACAACCACGTCGCGTGGTACGATATCCTTGGCAAAATCCATCTCCAGAACGTCCTGACACCAAAGCGTGAGAGAACTGGTCCGGTCGGCGATGCCGCGTTTCAGCACCAGGTTCGGGTGTTTGATCGATTTGGGCAGTTTGTGGACGAAGCGGTTTTCTCCGCCTTCGATCACGGGCTGGGTTTCCATTTCGACCTCCAGCCCGGTGACCTCCTGAAAGGCCATGTCCTGATTCATGAAGCCGCCGTCCACGTAGACCGTGAAGTAGAATGAGACGGGCATCACGAAGTCGGACATGGCTTAGTCTCAGCTGTTTTCGATCGTCAGGCCCTCGTGGGCGATTTCGATCGTTTCGACGGCAACCTCGTTGCCTTCGGCCTTGAGGTCGGTACCGCTGATCTTGACCGGAAAGGCATTCTGAACCTTCCAGACCATTGTCGGCGATGCGCTCTCATCCAGCAGGCTGATCGTCAGCGCCTTGCGGGTGATGATGTTCATGTTGATTTCATTGAACCAGTCGAAAAGCGCATTGTCGGATTTGAAAACGCCCTTTTTCATCGTGATGTTGCTGAACTTCTTCAGCCCGGGCATTTTCACCTTGGAGAATACCGGATTGTTGCCGGCGCGGTATTCGATTGCCTCGCTTTCCATGTCGAGGCCGGAGACCTCCTGGAAGGCCACCTCCTGATCGTCCCATTTCACCTGGAAATGGAACTTCGGGAGTGGCCAAACCGTCGTGCTTTGTGCGGAACCATCATCTGCCATGGTTAAGTCCTCGTCTTATGGAGTTCAGGATTTCTGAAGCTGCTGCTGGAAGGTGATCTCGATGAATTCCGCGGGCCGTACGACCGCGACGAGCACGGTGATGCGCAGGATGCCCTCGAGAATGTCGACCGGAGTCATGGTTTCCCCCAGACCCACGTGCACGCTGAACGCGTCCTCGGGGACCGCGCCGGCCAGGCCGCCCTGTTTCCAGATGCCGGTGAGGAAGTTCTCGATCATCGAGCGCATCGTTACCCAGGTGTTGGCGGTGTTGGGCTCGAACACGTAGGCCTTGGATGCAAGGCGGATCGATTCTTCGAGCATGATCATCGTCCGGCGGACGTTGATGTAGCGCCAGTCGAGACTGTTGCCGTCGAGGGTGCGCGCGCCCCAGACAAGCGTGCCTTCGCCAACAAACGGGCGGATGGCGTTGATCGACTTGCCCTGCGGCGTGACGTTCAGGTCTTCCTGCTCGTCATGGTCGATGTTGACCGTGGGCGCGGTGACGGAATTCAGGCTGACATTGGCCGGTGCCTTCCAGACGCCACGATTGGAATCGACCATCGTGTAGATGCCGGCCATCAGCGCCGCCGGGGGCATGCAGTTCATGCGTTCGGCAAGCACGTTGGTGACTTCGGTGTAGAGCGGCACTACGGCACGGAGCGTCTTGTCGATGATATCCGCGGGAGGAACCGGTTCCTCCATGGTGACGGTGATGTTGGCCGGCTCGATATCTTCGCCGGCCATGGTCTTCGCGGAATATTTGAGTTCGGCGGTCGGCCCGGCGAAGTCGTCGTCGGGCGTGAAAGTGATGGCGCCGGAAGCAGCGTCGGCGGTCCACACGCCAACCGACTCTACGGTTTTGACGCGACCGTCGCTGCCGTCGTCGGCTCCGTCCAGGGTGACGGTTGCCGGGTCGGCATCATTGTCCGGGGTCACGACGGGAATCGTGACCGGTTGGGTCACGGAGGTGGATACGGCACCAGGCTCCGGCGCCGGCTGGGTTTTTACATAGTCGATCTGGTCGAGGGGCTGGGCGATGCTCTTCTTGAGCAGCGCGACGAACGCGTCGCGGCTGTCGTCGGTGATGTTCTCGTAGGTAAAATCCCGTGCCTGATAGATCGAGGTATGCACCCAAGGGTAATAGGCGGCGCCGTAGTCGAGGAAGTTGATGCCGATGTCGTTGCGGAAGGTCGCAACCGGATCGCCCTTGGCGCGGTCCAGGTAACCGGCGTAGACGTCGAGGATCGCGAAGCGGTTGCGCATCACGTTGCCGCAGTGGTTCAGCATCTGCTGCTGGACCTTGACCGCATTGGCACGCGAAAGCCGGGTGGTTTCCGGAATGACGAGCATGGTTGGCTCAGGTTCCTTGACCAGAAGCTTGATGCCGGAGATCATCTGGTTTGCGTCGATCGGGTCGTCATAGGAGCCGATGGAGACGATGTAGCAGGGGCCGCCGCCATTCTGGAAAAAGGCGCGCATGGCGCCGTAGAGGGCGTAGGCTTCACCTTCCTGGGTGAAATCGTAGATCTTGCGGTTGGCGCCGTCGCCGACCGTCAGGCTGGCAGGATAGAGCGGATCCTTGTCGCTGGCCTTGGTGCCTTCGAGCGTAAAGTCGCCGGCGGTCGGATCCTCACGGAGTTTCATGCTGAATTTCGGCTGGGCGGCGCCGCCGAAGTAATTGTGGAACTCGGCCATCGAGGTGATGCGCCACGGTTTGTTGTGCAGGGTCTTGTTGCCGTTCATCGCGGTCTCGGTATAGCCGATGAACGTGGGAACCGCAGTTGCGACCTGCACAACGGAATTTGGGAAGGCGCTCTTTTCTACGATGTAGACGCCTGGGGTCTTCATGGGTTTCATGGCAACCTTCCTTTCTGGTGAGGTTTACAGGTAAACGTAGATGTCGGTATTTCCGCCTGGCGGAGTGCCGGACGGGTCGATTGCTCCGATGCGAGCAGAGGCGGCAGGCAGGACCGGAATGATGACCCGGCGCCCGAACGGTCCGTCATTGACCAGTTCGAAACGCTGGTCGGGCCGGGATCTTGCGGGGATCGGCGTGGTGGAGCGAAACCGTCGCATCACCCGGCCATCGGGTCGGTCGAGCGCATCGATCTGCTCAAACACATGTTGATCCTGGGTATCGTTGACACTGAACTTTGCATCCCCGGCGCCGCCAGACACGTTGTAGGTCCAGAATCGCTCCACGGCGCCAAACCGGATTGACCAGGTCCGGTTCACCGTCCCGGGATCCAGTGTCAGACTGACAACGGCGAACGGCCGTGCAACAAGGTCACTGGCGGTCAGGGGGAAGGCCGGATCCTTCAGAGACCGCAGATCTGAGGCCGTAACGGTTTCGCCCGAATGAAGGGTGCCGGAGTCAGGGGCCGTGGCGGTTATCACTACGGTCTGGTTCTGACCGGCTGCGTAAACGTCGGTCACTGTGAGAACCTCATCCGAAGTGGCGCGCAGCCTGAACGTCAGGGCTATCGGCGCTTCTTCGGCTATCATGGCCAGGGCCTGGCGGTCGGTGGTGCAGAACCCTTCGACGCTGCCCCGACCGTAGCGCAGCCGCACCGAGGGAAGGGAGGCGAAACGCCGGGTCTCTTCATCCGGTTCAGCAATGAGCGGGGGGGAATGCGGCGCCCAGTAATCGTGCCGAATGTCGAGACGGAACATTGGCTCGAAGCTGTTCATGACGCGGCTGCCGGGCTGGGTTCGGCCTGCGGTCTGCGGATGACGAATTCCTCGCGGGTGGTGTCGCCGGACTGGATCGCGATCATCCGCATCTTGTAGTGGATCGATGGAACATAGCGGCCGCCGTGGGTACCCCATAGCTGGCTGGCGGTATCAGGATCGAGGTTGTTGATCTCCATCGTCAGCTGTTCAATGCGCCGGTCCATTTCCGGGGCATTGCTGTGATCGAACACCGGAGTGGCCTGAAAGAACTGGATCGCCTGGGCCAGCACCTTGAGCGATTCAGCGTAGTTTTCGGAGTCAAAGTTGCTGGCGAGCATCAGATAGACGTTCAGGTACACCGGCCCGGGATTGATGCCCATGCGTCCGGCCACAACGCCGGTACGCCCGGCTATGCCGCGGGCGGCGGGTTCCTCGGCGATGTTGGTGACAAAAACCGCCAGCCGGTTGCGGGCGCCGGCAGCCGGTTTCCCCTCACTGTCGGTCAACCCGGTCAGGGCGACGAGATCGTCGGTGATGTCAAAGCGGGTGCGCAGCTGCTGATTGAGCCGTGAGGCAACAAGGGAGAGCGCACGATCAATCATGACCGGTCCGATTTGGATAAAACCGTGGCGCGGAGTCCGGGAAAGCAGTGTTTGGCGTCAGCGTTCAAGACATTTCCTGAGATTTTGCCGTTTACAGACTACGCGTAATACGCTGCGAATCAAGACAAATTTAAACCATTGCGAGTGTCGTCGGGTGGTATTCAACCAAGGTTAATCAAGTTTGAATCAAGGCCGCCCGATTTTCGTCCGGCTCCACGGCGACCGCCACGGTTCGCCGGGTCACCTATTTCCGGCTCCTGTCCCATTTGCCCTGAAGGGCCTTTTCACCCATTGCCGTTGCTTCGTTTTCCAGCGCGGGGCTGTCGTTGACCGGGACGCCGTTTCCAAGGGTCATTGTCGGCTGCACCCGTCCCTGTTTTTGCTGAACGACGTGTCCCAGTTCGTGCGGCAGATGTTTCTCCTGACCCGACGCAAGGTGAATGTCCGTGCCCTGGGCATAGGCATGGGCCTGCACGCTTGCCGGTTTGCTGGAATTGCGGTGAACCTTGACGTCATCGAGCGCCACGCCGGTCATGTTTTCCATTCCGGACTTCAGCTGTTGCGGCAAACCGCCGGGGGATTCGGCTGCAAGTTCCCCGTCAGCCCGACCCTGCAACAGTTCCTCGTCCTCGACGGCCCGCTGAACCATCTGCAGCTCTTCTTCCTCTTCCGCCCGCTGTACCGGTGTGGATTCGAACAGTCCCTGCAGGGTTTGCAGCCGCTTTGACTGGGGATTCAGGTTGGCGGCCGTTTGCAGTTCGGCAGCGCGATGGTCAAATACACCGACACCGCCTGCGCCGGGCGACGGCCTGTGCGACGATGTGGAGGTTCGCGAGTCCCAACTTCTTGGCATGTCGATATCCCCTATTGGGCGAGTAACTTAACACGAGATGCCGGCGAATGGTCGAAAAAAGTGTTAACTTCGGTCCTTTTGTCCGACCAGGGATTTGGGCGGACCTATGGGGACAAAACCATTGGTGTCTTGAGCGTGGCGGTGGAAACCGCGGGGTCAAACGGGTATTGCGCTGGAGGCGTGTCCGGTCTGGTGTTTGGACCGGCAGATTTGCGTTTCGGTGTACGATAGGGATGAAAGTGTGGATGCGCGGTTGAACGGAGAGGAAGGCGGCGCATCGAACGGCGCAGGACCGATGGCGCTGTTTCTGATCTTCCTGCGCCTCGGGCTGACGTCCTTCGGTGGGCCGGTCGCGCATCTGGGATACTTTCGCACCGAGTTTGTCGCCCGGCGGCGCTGGTTCAGTGACGCATCCTATGCCGATCTGGTTGCGCTCTGCCAGTTCCTGCCAGGGCCGGCGTCGAGCCAGGTTGGCTTTGCAATCGGTTTGATCCGCAACGGCTGGCCGGGTGGCATCATGGCCTGGGCGGGCTTTACCCTGCCTTCGGCGGTGCTGATGCTGGTGTTCGCCCATGGGGCGAATGTCGTTGAAGGACCGTTTGCTGAAGGCGTCATTGGAGGGTTGAAAATCCTCGCCGTCGCGGTGGTGGGGCACGCGTTGCTGGGGATGGGGCGCAGTCTGTGTCCGGATCGCCCGCGTTTGGCACTGGCGCTGGCCGCGCTTCTGCTGCTTTCGGTCTGGCACGCGCCACTGGCGCAGATCGTGGTGATCGGCATTGGCGCGGCAGTGGGTCTGGCATCGGGATTTGGCCGGAAAGACGTGCCGGTTTCGACCGGTGTCGCCGGGGGCACCGCATTGGTTCGGACCTGGGGCCCGGCCTGGATTCTGCTGACGGTTGCGATCTTCGTCGCCGGGCCACTGCTGCTGACTTTCGGTGTCGGAGGACAGGGTTTAGCGCTGTTCGATGCCTTTTTCCGGGCAGGATCTCTGGTGTTTGGCGGTGGGCATGTGGTGCTGCCGTTGCTGAAAAGCGCGGTTGTCGGGCCGGGATGGGTGACACCGGAGCAGTTCCTTGCCGGGTATGGCGCCGCGCAGGCATTGCCCGGGCCGCTGTTCACTTTTGCCGCCTTTCTGGGCGCCAGCGCCGGGCCGGAACCGAACGGAATTGCCGGAGCGCTGGTTGCACTCGCCGGAGTGTCGCTGCCGGGACTGCTGCTCGTTGCGGGCTTTCTGCCGTTTTGGGACCGGTTCCGCGCCTGGCCGGCGGCGCGGTCGGTACTCGCCGGTGTAAATGCCGCGGTGGTCGGGGTTCTGGCGGCGGCATTCCATGACCCTGTGTTCGTCGGCGGGATACGCGATCCGCTTGACTTTGCAATCGCATCAGTCGCATTTTTTGCACTTGTTGTCTGGCGCCTGCCGGTGTGGTGGGTTGTGGCCGGAACTGCGCTGGCCGGAGGACTGTCAGGTGTCGCTGGACTCTAAAAAGAACCGCAGCGGGTTGCCTTGGCGCGTGCTGCGTCGGCTACGCGGCTGAGCCGGGTGCGGTTGTTTCGGCGCCTTTGGCGCAGGATTGTTTGCGTTATGGTTGTATGCGTTCTGATCTGCGCCATGGCGGTGCTGTTGTTTCGCTGGGTCAATCCGCCGCTGACATATTATATGGCACGGGAGTGGGCCCGGCTTGGAGAAATCGAACAGGTGTGGGTTCCGATCGAGGCAATGTCGCCATATCTTCCCCGCTCCGCAGCTGCAGCCGAAGATGCGAATTTTTGCAGACATCCTGGCTTTGATGTCGAGGGCATCCGGGCGGCCTTTGCCGACAGGTCCCGGCTGCGCGGCGGGTCAACCATCAGTCAGCAGGTCGCCAAGAACGTTTTCCTGTGGCCGGGGCGGACGTGGCTGCGCAAAGGCCTCGAGGCGGGATTCGCGGTGCTCATCGAACTTTTCTGGCCGAAACGGCGGATCATGGAGGTTTACCTGAACGTTGCGGAAATGGGCGAGGGCGTGTTCGGCGTACAGGCGGCGGCAGAGCGATACTGGGGTATCGACGCAGCAGTTCTGGGCCCGCAGCGGTCGGGCCGGCTGATGGCCGTTTTGCCCTCACCCAAGCGCCGTTCTCCGGTTTCAGGATCAGGCTGGATCAATACGCGGGGGCGTGCGATCGAGCGGGGAGCGGAAACTATCCGCCAGGACGGACGCGCCGACTGTTTTTCGTGACACAAATGTTTCGGGGGACGGTGGTCCGGGTTGAAAACCTGCCGTCCAGGAATGATAAGGTGGAACTGACTTAAGAAGGGTCGATAATGCGCCGTCTCTATCATCAGCCGCTTTCGCCGTTTTGCCGGAAAATCCGGCTGGTGTTGGCTGAAAAGAAAATCGAAGTGGAACTGGTTGAGGAGAAGCCCTGGGAAGCCCGGATGGACTTCCTGCGTCTCAATCCCGCCCAGCAGGTTCCGGTGCTGAGAATCGACGGTTTGGTTCTGGCAGATTCCAATGCGATTTTCGAGTATATCGAAGAGAAGTACCCTGAACCGCACCTTCTGCCGGAGACGGCTGAGGGTCGCGCAGAAGCGCGACGCCTGGTCGGGTGGTTCGACGACAAGTTTCATCGGGAAGTAACCGCGAACCTGCTGTACGAGCGGGTCAACAAGAAGCTGTCGCGGTCCGGGCATCCTTCGAGCGAAAACATCAAGCTCGGTATGAAGAATATCAAGCTTCACCTCGACTACATTGGCTGGCTGATGGAGCAGCGGCGCTGGCTGGCCGGTGACACGCTGACAATCGCCGATTTCGCGGCGGCGGCGCATCTTTCCTGTCTGGACTATGTCAAGGACGTGGACTGGAGCCGCAATGCCGGGCTGCATGAGTGGTATTCCAAGATCAAATCGCGTCCCGCGTTCCGGTCGATCCTGGCCGACCTGGTTCCGGGCTTCACACCGCCACAGCATTACGCCGACCTGGATTTTTGACATGGGCGTGGCCGGTCGCAGCGACCTGGTTCGGCAGATCAGGGAGCGCGCGACCACGGAAGGCTTCAGCTCGGTGGGGATTTGCGATCCCGGTTCCATCCCTGAAGCTCCAGCGCGGCTGGGCGAGTTTCTTGAAAACGGCCGGCACGGCACCATGGGTTGGATGGCGGAGCGGGTGACCTGGCGTGGCAACCCCAGGGCGCTCTGGCCGGAAGCGCGCTCCGTGGTGATGCTCGCGGAACTCTATACGCCGAAGTATGACCCGCTTGACCTCCTGCAACGGCCGGAGCGCGGGTCAATCAGTGTGTATGCGCGGGGGCAGGACTATCACGATCTGGTGAAAAAGCGCCTGAAACGGCTGGGACGGTGGCTGGTTTCCGAAACAGGTGCGCAGATCAAGGTGTTCGTCGATACGGCGCCGGTGATGGAAAAGCCGCTGGCGCAGGCGGCAGGTCTGGGTTGGCAGGGCAAGCATACCAACCTGCTGAGCCGCGACATCGGCAACTGGTTCTTTCTCGGATCGGTTTTCACGGATCTGGAACTGCCGGTGGATCGACCTGAGGTGGATCACTGTGGATCGTGTACCGCCTGTCTCGATGTCTGTCCGACCCGGGCTTTCCCGGAACCCTACAAGCTCGACGCGCGGCGGTGCATATCCTATTTGACAATCGAGCATGCGGGACCGGTTGACGAAGAAATGCGTGCGGCGCTGGGCAACCGGATCTATGGCTGCGACGACTGTCTGGCGGTCTGTCCGTGGAACAAGTTTGCGGCGACGGCGCATGAGGCAGGCTACTGGGCACGGGTGGAACAGATGTGTCCGAAGCTGGAGCATTTGGTATCCCTTGACGATGCCGGATTTCGTCAGGTGTTTCGCGGATCGCCGATCAAACGGATCGGGCGCAACAGGTTCGTCCGCAACGTGCTCTATGCCATCGGCAATTCGCGGGACGCGTCCCTGCTGGAGGCTGCCCGGGCGCTCGAAGCAGATCCGGACCCGGTTGTGCGCGACGCTGCGGCCTGGGCGGTTCGGCGGCTCAGCGCAGAGACTGAAGCCGTTGGCGCGCGACTGCGGCCAGTTGCCCGTCGGGATAAAGATCAATCAGCCTGAACAGGGTGTCGGATGCCGCGGAGACATCTCCGAGTGCGGCGTCTGCTTCTGCCAGCTGCAGCAGGCCGTACGGCTGGTCCGGGTCAATCTCTAGCGCGCGTGTCGCGGCGGCGCGGGCTTCTTTGTATTTGCCGGTTTCCTGCAGGGCAGCGGCAAGAAACGCCTGCACCCCTGCATCGTCCGGACGCTTCTCGATGACCGGGCCGATTGTGGCAAGGGCGGCGGGCCAGTCACCGAGAGCGGCCTCGGCGCGGGCACGCAGGATGACCGTATCAGGACCGGGCACGAGCAGGGTTTCCGCCTGACGCAGCGCTTCCAGTGTAAGGTCGGGCCGACCGGCGTCGAGCCAAAGGCGGGCGCCGTCAGTGAAAACGGTGGCGCGCAGGACGGCATCCATCGCCCGGTTGGGATTTTCTGCAATCCCGGTGAGGATGCGGGCGGCGGTTGCCGTTGCACCCATCGCTTCGAGGGCGGAGGCTTCACACAGCCGCGCAGCGACGCCGCCGCCAGTGCGGTACCAGAAGGCGGCATCCTCGCGGGCCGTTTCCGGGTTCTCTGCAATGGCACTTCTGCAGGTCTCTGCCGAGGTGATGTCAGCGGAAGCGGCACCGGCACCGCAGAGCAGAAAAAGCAAGAAAATGCTTCGCAGGACAAGGTGCAGTCCGTATTCAGGGTCTGGCGCGCGCATGGGGTATTTCGATGATCTCTTCAACTCTCCTGACATTCGGACATGGCTACTCGGCGGAGGCATTCGCTGCAAGCCTCCAGCCAGATTGGCAGGTCTTCGGAACGACGCGTTCTGCGGAGAAGTGGGTTGGCCTGCGGCAGGGAGGCATCGTTCCGGTAAACTGGGCGGATCGTGCCGCGGTTCTGGAGGCGATCGGGTCCGCCAGTCACGTCCTGGTGTCCGCTCCGCCGACCGACGACGGAGACCCGGTGCTGGCCGCGTACGGCGATGCGCTGCGCGCGGCTTCTCCCGCCTGGGTGGGATACCTCTCAACCACCGGGGTCTATGGCGACCGGCAGGGGGGCTGGGTGGATGAAACCACACCGGTTCAGCCGCTCAGCGACCGCGGGCGACGCAGGGTCGCAGCTGAGCAGGAGTGGCTCGACAGCGGTCTACCCGTCCATGTCTTTCGGCTCGCCGGGATCTATGGGCCGGGACGAAATGCGCTCGAGCGGCTGCGGTCCGGGCAGGCGCGGCGGGTTTTCCGGCCAGGCCAGATTTTTTGCCGCATTCATCGCGACGATATCGCGCAGGCGCTTCGTGCATCGTCTGAACGGCCAAATCCGGGACGGGTCTACAATCTCGCTGACGACGTGCCTGCGCCCCCCCAGGACGTTGTCGAATTTGCAGCCGAACTGCTCGGGATCGAGCCACCGGAACTGGTGGCATTCGCGGAGGCAGATCTTTCACCGATGGCACTGTCGTTCTATCGGGAGTCGAAAAAGGTCTGCAACAGGCGTCTCAAAGAGGAGTTGGGCGTGTCGCTCATGTATCCAGGTTACAAAGAGGGACTTCGGGCGATCCATGCCGCTGAATCGTGAGGATACCAGGCAACAATTTCCCATAAACCCGGCCGTATTTGTTTACGGGGTGGAATTTGATCGCGAGATCGTCCATTGCTTGTCCAAACATTAACAAAGCGCTGAATGCGAGGCGCGATTGAGGTAGGTGGGATGTCGAAGAGACACCTGCGCGCGGGAGTTGCAGTGATTGCGTTGGCCTCGGCCACGGCAATTGGCGTTGTCCGAAGCGCACCGGCTCAGGAAACGATTCCGCGTCCGAGCCTTACGCTGTACGGCACGACCGGGCTGATTGACATGCCGAGCGCGCAGTCGCAGCCGGACGGGCAGATTTCCCTCAGCTACAGCCAGTTCGGTGAAACCGCGCGTCGCAACTTCACATTCCAGATTCTGCCGAGGCTTTCGGGAACCCTGCGGTATTCCTCGATCGAGAACTGGGGCAACAGGGAAGATCCGAGTTACGATCTCTATGACCGCAGTTTCGATTTTCAGTTTCAGCTGCTGAAGGAAGACCGCGACGGCTGGCAGCCGGCGGTTGCCATCGGGTTGCGGGATTTTCTGGGAACCGGTGTCTATTCCAGCGAGTACCTGGTTGCGACCAAGACCATTCTTGACGATTTTACGGTTACGGGCGGCGTCGGCTGGGGACGGCTCGCGGGCATAGGTGCGGCGGAGAACCCTTTCTGCGCCATTTCCGATTCCATGTGTGAGCGCGAAAACGATTTTGGCGAGGGTGGCCAGCCGTCGGTCGACACGTATTTCCGGGGTCAGGACGTCGGGGTCTTTGGCGGTATCGAATGGCGTGCCACCGACAAGTTTACCCTCAAGGCGGAATATTCGTCGGATGTTTACAGCCGTGAGCAGCGGGGTGAAAACGCGAAATTTGACCGCAAGTCACCGTTTAATTTTGGTGCCGAGTACCGCTGGTTCGAAGGTGTTACCCTGGGTGCATATTATATGTACGGCGATCAGATCGGCTTCAATGTCGCACTGAGCGGAAACCCGAACAATCCGATTACGCCACAGGATCTTGGTGCGGGACCGTTGCCGATCAATGCACGCGACATAAATGCCCCTCAGGGCACGTCCTGGGCCAGCAATCCTGCAGCCCGTGACCAGTTGGCAACGGCGCTGGCGGAGGTGCTGAAATCCGAAGGTGTGGTCCTGGAGCAGTTCGCCAGTGACGGACGGACGGCCGAGGTTGTGATCATAAACCGGCGGTTCAACCAGGATCCGAAGGCGATCGGGCGTACCGCGCGCGTTCTTACGGTCGCCATGCCGGCATCGGTTGAGACGTTCCGGATCACCATGGTTCAGGACCAGCTTCGCACGGCGACAACCGTCATCAGCCGTTCGGCGATGGAAGAGCAGGTCAACCGGCCAAATGCCGGCGAGGAAAGCTGGGAAACCACCACGTTCGAAGGGGCAATGCCGTCGCTTGGTGCAGACGTATGGCAACGCGATGCCTATCCGGCGTTTATCTGGTCGGTGATCCCGGCGCCCTACCTTTATCTTTTGACACCGGATGATCCGATACGGCTCGGCCTGAACCTGGAAGTCGGCGGGACGGTGCAGTTTGGTGGCGGACTTTCGTTCACCGGTCAGATCAGCCAACCACTGCTGAATGTACCAAAAGATCCGGGTCCGTCAGACAGTGTTCTTGAGCATGTCCGCAGCGATACGCCGCGCTACTATGCCGATTTTGAACCCAAACTCGCACAGCTGACGCTCGACTACGTTACCAAGCTCAGTGAGGACATCTATGCACGGGCGTCGGTCGGCCAGATTGAGCGGATGTTTGGTGGTATCAGTGGCGAAGTGCTCTGGAAACCGGTTGAGCAGAACTGGGGGATCGGGCTTGAACTCAACTATGTCGCACAGCGCGATTTCGATGATCCATTCGGCTTTGACTATTATGACTACCAGGTCGCGACGGGGCATGCGTCATTCTACTGGGATACCGGGTTCTACGGATTGCAGACCGAGATTGACGCGGGTCGTTATCTTGCAGGGGACTGGGGCGGCACGTTTCGGTTGACGCGGCGGTTTGCCAACGGCTGGGCGGTCGGTGCCTATTTCACCAAGACGGATGTTACTGCGGAAGATTTCGGCGAGGGCAGTTTCGACAAGGGTGTGTCGCTGGAAATTCCATTCCGCTGGACCGTTCCGTTTGAGACACGCTCGACCAACGACATTGCTCTGACGTCGATTTCCAGGGATGGCGGGGCGCGGCTCGCCGTCGCCAATCGGCTCTATCCGACGGTGCGCAATTTCGACCGAAACTGGCTGTATCAGAATTGGGGCTCGTTCTGGCAATGAGATACTGGCTTGCAGGCGCTGTTGGTGCCGTATTCTTGCTCTGTGGCTGCACAAACGAGGGCGTAAATCCAATATTCAATGCCGCCGTCGAAGAGGTCAATCCGTTCGGTGGCGACGAGGCGCCGGTCGAACCGCAGCAGCAGTTGACCCGGGCAGACGTAACGCGCTCGGATGTTGCAACCATCCGCGCCCGGCTGGACGGGGACGAAACGGCGACGTATTTGCTGGCTGCGGCGAAGAATGGCCCCTACGTCACCTATTCCTCTGCCCTTCGGCAGACAATTACACTGGTCGGGTCGCAGGTTACCGAGACGCGTGGATTGGGATACGATTTGCTTTCGGCAGCGTCGAGCCAGCCCGATCCGCTGACCCGTCCGATCCCGGTTGCGAACTGGCCGGCCGGCGTGACGCGGAGTTACGAGTTTCCGGCCAATTCGCCGAAAGGGCGCGTCGAATCGTTTACCTGCCGATTCGAAGTCGGCAGCAGGAAAGAGATCGTCATACTCGGGCAACGGCATTCGGGAATTGAAGTCAGTGAGTACTGTCAGGGACCGACGGGCAGCTTCGAAAATCTGCATTTTGCCGATGTGTCTTCAGGCCGGGTGTGGCGGAGTCTGCAGTGGACCGGGCCGCGCCAGGGGCTGGTCGACGTAGAGATTGTCCTGCCCTACACGGGGGGCTGACAAGGACATGCGCGGTAGCGCCCGGGTCACGGCCGCATCGCTCTCAAAATCATTGTTCTGATACGACCCGGTGTCGGAATCCCCACTTCGATGTCTGCTTTGGATCCAAGGCGAGGCGTGGTGTGTGAGATCGCCGATCCGCCATAAAAAAAGGGCAGCGCGAGAACGCCGCCCATTTTAAACTCAATGCCAGAAAGGGAGCCTAAATCAGATTTGGCTCACTTTCATCGTGCATCACAACGAGATCAGGAATCGTCGTTGGAGATTGCGTAGGCAATAGCGGCGAGGCCAATAACCGGGATGAGCCAGGCTGCATTGGAACCACCCATTGGTGCCGGTTCGACAACAACCATGGGCTCCTCGGGAGCTTCGAATACGAGGGTGCCTGCAAAGGCCTGACCGGCAAGCAGGAGCGCTGCCGCGGTGGTCACGATGAGCTTCATTTTTGTCCTCCTAAGAGTGCGGGTCTGCGAAACTGCTAACTCATCCGGACCTGCGATCGGACAAGCTAATGATTGAACTCTAACCAACTTTCCGTAGTGTTTTCAATCACTGATAGAGACCCATTCGATGAAAAATGCAGTGTTGTCAAATTAGCAACACCGGCGTTCCGACCTGCGCACGGTCATAAACTTCGACGATGTGCTCGTTGAAGAGGCCGATACATCCATTCGAAGATTGTCTGCCAATTTTACGAATATCGTTGGTTCCGTGAATACGATAGGAGGGCCAACCCAGATTCAGCGCCCTGATTCCGAGCGGATTGTCGGGACCAGGCCCTACATAACGTGGCAACCCTGGAGTACGCTTCAACATGTTGGCGGTGGGGCGCCATTCCGGGTCCGGGCGTTTCAGAGTAATGGTGGTACGGCCGCGACGTGTGAGCTGGTCGGTCAGAGGTACTGATGTCGGATAGACGCGGTAGAATCCGTCTGAACCCCAATAGTGGAGGACGCGGTCGTTTGTGTCGCAAAGGATACAATCGCGGTTTACACTGCTGAAAAAATCCTGCCAGCGCCGCATCCGTAGAGCGGAAATCCGCCGCAACAAGTGCTGCTGATCCTGAGAATCCGGCACATAGTCATTCAGAAGGTCTTCGCTGGTAACAGCGTAGGCGGTTCCGCCCAATGACGCGGCGGCGGCTCCGGCAGCAAATCCTGCGAAACCCCTGCGTGTCATTGATGTGATGTGTCTGCTGGTCATTGGCGCTCCCATGGAGTTCCGGCAATTCAGTCTGATCCTGCATGATACCGCCGTGTGACTTCTGCGGCAACTCGTGCATCGGGCAAGGCGGGATGACAGTTTCGCGTCCGGGTTGCCTTTCGATTTGAACGCTGTCGCGAAAGCCGTTAAGCATGCGGGAATTCTTTTCTTATCGGGTCCTGCACATGTTTCGCACGCTTCTCGCTTCACTGCTAATCATGCTTGCCGCTGCATCCTGTGGACCGACCCAGTCGACCACAGGTGGACAGGTAAGCCCCGGTGATTCCGGCGCAATCCGGCTGCGTCATGTCGATGCGGTAAATGCGGTTCGGATCCAGGCCGGTCTGGTTCCGCTGCAGCTTTCGGCGGAACTCAATGCTGCCGCGGAGACCCATGCGCGGGACATGTCTGTTCAGCAGCGCGCGTGGCATTTCGGTTCAGATCTCACCAGCCCGCGTGAACGGGCATTCCGTGCGGGATACCGTGGGGAGATTGCGGGTGAGAACCTGTCGGAAGGGACTGATTCGGACCTGATGGTGCTGAAGAGCTGGCTGGATTTTGCGGATACGAGGAACGTCATCCTCAGCCCGTCAGGCCGCGGAATCGGACTGGGCTGGTACCAGGATGCGTCGGGAAAAACCTGGTGGGTCCAGATGATCGGCGAGTAGGCCTCCCGATCATCCGGTCTGCGGGCTGCGGCGTTACCCGAGCAGTGTTATGGGAACGCCGGTGGGCACCATGGCCCAGATTTCCTCGATTTCACTGTTCGACACGGCGATACAACCTGCGGTCCAGTCCTTTCGGTTGCGGTCAGCCGCTTTGACCGGACCGCCGTGGATGAAAATGTCTCCGCCTGGATTGACGCCGCGGGCCATTGCCATCGCTATGTCCTTGGCATTGGGGTAGCTGATGCCCAAGCTGAGGTGGAATTCGCTGCGCGGATTTCGCCGGTTGATGTAGTAGCGGCCCTCCGGCGTGCGTCCGTCGCCGAACCGGGTCTTGTGCCCGTCCGGAGCAAATCCGAGGTTGATCCGGTATTTTTTCAAGGTTTTTTCGCCTTTCATGACGGCGAGAACCCTGTTCCGCTTCGAGACCACGATATGGTCTGCAACCGGTTGTACTCTGTGAGTGAACGTTGCGGCCGATCCGGGCATCGCACCCGCGGTCAAAAATCCGGCTGTCAACGCGATCGCGCTGCGTCGGGTCCACAACTTGCTGGAATCGTCGGTCTCCTCCACGGAAGTTTCGGGTTCAAAGACCTTTTCGTGCCAAGTTTTCCTGGTCATTTACCTGCTCGCATTCTACCGGGTTGCCCGTTTCGGGCGATTTTTTGCTCAACAATTCGAGCATAGCCCGAACAGTAGTGATTCTGAACGAAAATCACTGCAAAAATGTTACGATTTTCGAGCAATCGCCGGCTGTTGACGTTTTGGTTACACTTTCGCTGACCGGGAAAGCGTCGCCAGTATTAAGACGAGGCCCGGTGCGGCCGTTGTGCACATGCGCAGTGCTGCGGAAACTGTCAGCGGCCCGGAGCGGCAGATTCGGGGCGTGCGGAACCGGAACTGCCGGGCGGAGCCCGGCGGGCGCGCTCACTGGCGGATTTGAGCTGACCGCAGGCCGCCATGATGTCTTCACCGCGGGGGGTCCGAACCGGGCTCGCATATCCGGCGCGGTTTACAATGTCGGAGAAAGCCTGAATCCGCTCTGGATCGGAGCGCTCGTAGGGTGCGCCCGGCCATGGGTTGAAAGGAATGAGGTTTATCTTCGCCGGAATGCCGCTGATCAGTTTGACCAGTCGGCGGGCATCGGCATCGCTGTCGTTGATACCCTTGAGCATGACATACTCGAACGTGATCCGTTCTGCATTCGACAGCCGCGGATAGTTCCGGCAGGCTTCGAGAAGCGCTGCAATGTTGTATTTGCGGTTGATCGGAACCAGTTTGTCCCGAATCTCGTCGGTCGTGGCATGAAAAGAAATCGCCAACAGACAGTTGATCTCTTCACCGACGCGAATGATTTCCGGAACGATTCCCGACGTTGACAGTGTGATCCGCCGCCGGGACAGCGCTATGCCTTCGCCATCCATGGCGATCTTCATCGCATCACGGACATTGTCGGTGTTGTAGAGCGGTTCGCCCATGCCCATCAGCACGATGTTGGAAACCAGCCGCTTTTCGTCCGGTTTCCGGTCCCAGTCCTCAAGATCGTCACGGGCGACAAGAATCTGACCGACGATTTCCGCGGGAGTAAGATTGCGTACCAGTCGCTGGGTGCCGGTGTGGCAGAACGAGCAGTTCAGCGTGCATCCGACCTGAGAAGAAATGCAGAGCGTTCCGCGACCGGGTTCAGGAATGTAGACGGTTTCGATTTCATGGCCGCCGGGAATGCGGAGCAGATATTTTCGCGTTCCGTCGGCGGAGACCTGTCGTGTAACTATTTCCGGGCGCGCAATTGAGAAAGTGGCCTGCAGCGTTTCCCGATACGGTCCTGCAAGATTGGTCATGCAGTTAAAGTCACGCGCGCCCTTGTGGTAGATCCAGTGCCAAATCTGTCCGACACGCATGCGGGCCTGGCGTACCGGCGTTCCGTTATCAATCAGCGCAAGTCGCAGCTGTTCCCGGCTCAGACCAACCAGATTCGGAAGAGCAGGCGGCACCTCCCGGCGCGGTACGGTCAGCGAATCTTGCAGGAGCGGGACAGAAACAGACACGTTTTGGAGATCCGGGCTTAACGCGCATTGCAGCGCCAACGCGCGTTACATAGCAGATATCGGCCCGATTACCAGATCGGGTGCTTATTTGCACCTGGCTTCGGCGTCGGTGACTGCCGCGGTGAACCCCATCAGTGAAAAATCGTCGATTGTCGTCGTGCCACGCGACGATACCCCGGTCAGCTTGGCGGAAGCGCCGCTACGCATTGCCGCCACCGCACTTGCGTCCTCGGACGGATCGGTCCATGCCCATTCCGCCGCATCGCCGGAGCCGGGGCTGAGATTGAACGAGTTCGATCCGACTTCGAGTTTCACGGGCGTACCCTGCTTGAAGGGATAGCCGCCCGTGAAACTGACCTCGTTGGACGCGCCTTCGCCAGGCCGGAAGGCCACGAACAGACGTACATCGCCCCTGCGGACCTCTACCGGTTTGCCGTCGCGGCGGGCGACTGAAGTGGTTGGCGGCGAAACGATGTAGCATTCCTTCGGGTTTCCGGCGACGAAAACCGCCCAGTCCGTATGTGCCGCCACCCGTTCCGCGTTCTGTGCGAATGCCGGAGCGGCAGCGAGAACGGCTATTGAGACCGCAATCGGTTTCAATGTCTTGCGAAGCATATGCAAGTATCTCCTGCTCGTTTATCAAGCTCTTCGTACGTCAGGGTTTCTGAATCCTTAACGGTCTTTTGGGAACGAGCTTACTTTTTTACCTGTTTCTGGTGACAGTCTACCCTGAATTGCGGGACATTTGCCAGCCCCAAGCAGCAAAATCAAGCAGCCGTGAGCACAAGATTTGCGCTCAGTCGGAATTGCCCGATGTTGCGCGAATGTATAAGCCGGTATCGGGTGTATGGATTGGACGGGAGGCGTGCGGATGGACGGTTCGGCAGTGATGGTTGAGGTGGTGCGCGGACCGTTTGTGGAATCCGTCCACCGTGGACATGCGGTGGTTTGTGATGCCCGGGGGAATACGCTTTTCGAATGGGGTGATCCGGACGCGATCATCTTCCCGCGATCATCCTGCAAGATGCTCCAGGCGCTCCCGCTGGTGGAAAGCGGTGCCGCGCGTGACCTGGGTGACGAACAGCTTGCTCTGGCCTGTGCGTCCCACGAGGGAGGCGCGATGCACGTTGACCGCGTGCGCGACTGGCTGTCGACCCTGGGCATGGGGGAGAAGGATCTGCTCTGCGGCGTGCAGATACCGGGAGATACTGAGGAACGGCACAGGCTGCGCGCTGCTGGTGAGATGCCCTGTCAGTTCCACAACAACTGCTCCGGCAAGCACGCAGGGTTCCTGACGCTCAGGCGCCATATCGGTGCCGGCGCAGACTATGTTGAACCCGACAATGCCGTGCAAAAGGCAGTTCGCGCTGCATTCGAGGAAATGACCGGCTCAGAGAGTCCGGGTTTTGGTATCGACGGATGCTCGGCGCCGAATTTTGCCACGACTACGCGGGGTCTGGCGCTGGCCATGGCGCGCATGGCGGATCCCGCCGGCCTTGGCGCGGCGCGTGAGGAAGCCGCCCGACGGCTCGTGTCGGCAATGGTTGCGTATCCACTTCTGGTTGCCGGGCACGGTCGTGCCTGTTCCGAACTGATGACGGCTGGAAGCGGAGCTGTCGCAGTCAAATTCGGTGCCGAGGCGCTGTTTACGGCCATTCTCCCGGAACGGGGTCTCGGGGTAGCCGTCAAGATCGAAGATGGCGGAACCCGGGGAGCGGAATGTGCGATCGCCGCGCTTCTTGTTCGGATCGGTCTGCTTTCCGAAGCGGATCCTTTGGTCAAAAAGTGGCTGAATCCGCCGATCGAGAGCCGGACCGGCAGACCGGCCGGGGAAATCAGACCGTCGTCGGCACTGTGGATGAACGGTGCCGCAATCTGACAGCCAGGTCGTGTCTCCAGCAAGCAGGGCGCTGCCTGCGGTATCTTGCCTGACAGACAAATTGGGCATAGACAGCGCCGATGCCACGTATGTTTGACATGGACGATCACGCGCGACTGCCCTGGCGTTTTTACGGCAGGCGTTTCAGACAGCTGCCGCTGCGCTGAGCGGCCGCAGTTCCATCTCCCATTCAGACAATCCCCCCGCGCTGGAGGAAACAATGACCGCAGCAAGAACACTTTATGACAAGATCTGGGATGCCCACGTGGCTCATGAAGCCGAGGATGGCACCTGTCTGCTCTATATCGACCGCCACCTGGTGCATGAAGTAACCAGTCCACAGGCGTTTGAAGGCCTGCGCATGACCGGACGCAAGGTTCGCGCCCCCGGCAAGACTGTTGCTGTACCTGACCATAACGTACCCACCACCAATGACCGGGCCTCAGGTATCATCGCCAATGAGGAAAGCCGAATTCAGGTCGAAGCGCTGAAGCGGAACGCAGAGGAGGCAGGCATCACCTACTACGGCGTCAATGACGTGCGTCAGGGGATTGTCCACATCATTGGGCCGGAGCAGGGCTGGACCCTGCCCGGCATGACCATCGTCTGCGGCGACAGCCATACGGCGACGCATGGCGCCTTCGGGGCGCTGGCGCACGGTATTGGCACCTCGGAAGTGGAGCACGTTCTGGCGACCCAGACGCTGATCCAGAAGAAGTCGAAGAACATGCTGGTCAAGGTCAACGGATCACTTCGTCCCGGCGTGACGGCGAAGGACATCACACTTTCGGTGATTGGCAGGACAGGTACGGCAGGCGGCACCGGCTACGTGATCGAATATGCGGGCCAGGCAATTGAGGAGCTTTCCATCGAAGGCCGCATGACCGTCTGCAACATGGCTATCGAGGGCGGTGCGCGGGCCGGTCTGATCGCACCGGACCAGAAGACGTTTGACTATGTGAAAGGTCGCCCGCATGCGCCGAAAGGTGCCGATTATGAAGCGGCGCTGGCGCACTGGAAGACGCTGTATTCCGATCCGGGTGCCCATTACGACAAGGTGGTGGAGCTTGATGCGGCCGACATCGCCCCAGTTGTGACCTGGGGTACGTCACCGGAAGACGTTCTGCCGATCACGGCGTCTGTTCCTTCACCGGAAGAATTTTCTGGAGGCAAGGTCGAAGCGGTGCGCCGTTCCCTCGACTACATGGGGCTGGTTCCGGGAACAAAGCTCAGCGATGTCGAGATCGATACCGTGTTTATCGGATCCTGTACCAACGGCCGCATCGAGGACCTGCGTGAGGTCGCAAAGGTGATGGAGGGCCGGAAGGTCAAGGAAGGGTTGCGGGCAATGATCGTACCCGGTTCCGGCCTGGTGCGGGCGCAGGCGGAAGAAGAAGGCATTGCGGAGAAACTGATTGCCGCCGGATTTGAGTGGCGAATGGCTGGGTGTTCCATGTGTCTGGCTATGAATCCGGATCAGTTGGCGCCGGGTGAGCGTTGCGCATCGACTTCGAACCGTAATTTCGAGGGCCGGCAGGGCCGCGGCGGTCGGACGCACCTGCTTTCACCTGGAATGGCGGCGGCAGCAGCGATTACGGGGCGGCTCACGGACGTTCGCGACCTGACCTGAGGACCGTACGGCCGCCCGGTGTTGCAGGCGTCCGGGCGGTCCTGTCACACGTCAGCGGCAGGCCGCATGGTGCCGAATCGCCCAGGGTCCTTTCGTGCCAGGGTTCTCTGGATCAGAAAGCCCAGAACGCACAGACTTAGGCAAATAACGGCCATGCCCTGAGCCTGGCCTGGATAGGCAATGCCCCTGTCGATCAGGATTCCTGAGACCCCTGGACCTATGGCCACTGCAACCATTGACATGGTGGAGGTCAGCGATCGGATTGCTCCGAGGTTCAGGGTGCCAAATACTTCCGGCAGCATCGCGCCCCAAAGTGGGACCGAAAGTCCGTTTGTCATGCCCAGAAGCGCCATGACCGCAAACCATGTGCGGACCTCGCCGGCTGGCGCAATGAGCGCGAGACTGAGCGTGACCGGCAGCATGAATACCGGCAGGAGACGCGTAGATCCGAACCGGTCGGCAATCCATCCGCCAAGGAACGACGCGAAGATCATGCTGAGCGCAAATGCGATATACCCGGGTGACATCTGAACAATCGTCCAGCCTTTGACGGATGCGACATGGGACTGAAAGAAGAATGTGTTGGTTGAAATAATCCCCGGCAGCATCATCAAAGGCAGAATGGCGTAGAGCAGCCAGTGCCGCATCGTCTCGCCTCGTGTCCATTGCCTGTTGTCGAGGCCCTGTGCCGACTGCAGCTGTGACGGTCCCTCCGGCATTCGCTCCCGGCGCAGGAGCAGGGCCTGTATCGGCAGCAACACGAGGCCGAGGATGGCAGCGACGATGATCCATGTCATTGATGGGCCGATGCTTGTGATTGCCAGAACGACGGGTATTGGCCAGACGATCTGAGCAATCGGATGCCCCAGGCCTACGATCGCGATGGCACGCCCCCGATGGTACCGGAACCATTTTGCGGTCAGGGTCATTGAAACGTGCGACAGCATGATCTGGCCGAAAAACCGCAGTCCAAACAGTGCGAAGCCAAGCACGAAGACCGGGCCGGGCACTGCCATGAGCAGGCAGGACACTGCGAACATGGCGATCATCAGCAGGGTGATCCGGCGCGCGGGCATGGTGTCAACCAACCCGCCCTTCCAGAACAGACAGGCCGCGGCGGCAAGTGTCGAAAATGTATAGATACCGCCCCATTCCCCGTCCGTCAGGTTCCAAGTCTTCTGAATGTCGTCTGAAAACAATGACATGAACCAGACGTGACCCGGTCCAGATCCCAGAACCAGGAGCAGACCTGCGGCGAGCCAGCGTGCGTTCGTCAGAATGAAAGTTGCCATACGTAAGATCTACAGCGCAAATCTGAACCTGCATAGGGCCTTTGCGGAGCTCCGGCAAATATTGGTGGCCTTCACCGAAAACTCAGTGGCGCAATGCCTGCCAAGCCAGTTGGCAGTTGTGGTCATGGCAGTGTGGTTGGACATGTTGCGTCCAAAAAACACAGTCGGAACAATGGGATAACCGAAACGATGACCGGACCGCCAACTGCCGTCTGCGCGCGGGAAAGGGCGATGCGCCCCGCGATGAAAAGGGCCGGGCGGGCAGCGGCCATATCTGTTTGATGTAAATGGATAAAATGGAGATGAGCTGCATCTGACCGGGTGCGGAATCCATACTGGGAACCAGGCTGGCAGCGGGCCGGCGGCGACTCTGCAGCGCGAATGAATACATGGCGCGGGTCGTCCAGGGCAGTTGGGAAAGCGACCATGAGCCCCGCGTTAACCTGGCCGAAAACGCGCGGCGATTGGATACCCATTCGATACCCTTCCGGTACCCGACCGATACCTACGAATTGGCGGATCGCAAAGGTTAATGGGGGCGCAAACCGGGTGGGTTCGCGTCGCGTCGACTTCGACGGTCCCGAGCCACTTCGCGGTTTTCCGGCTGCCCAGAAGCCATTCCGGCTGTCGGGCAGCAAC
This sequence comes from Alphaproteobacteria bacterium, assembly GCA_030432315.1. Classification (GTDB taxonomy): domain Bacteria; phylum Pseudomonadota; class Alphaproteobacteria; order Rhodobacterales; family Rhodobacteraceae; genus Amaricoccus. Next base: position 43,273 of record JAUIHM010000007.1, read on the forward strand.
AGTGTGGAGGCAGGTCGTTTCAGAAACGTCGCAGCGGAAGACCTCTGTCAGCGCGGGACCTGGCAGAGATCGCCCGATCGATCAATGCCGCCAGGATTGCGCCCGACGGCGCTCAGTGCAGGTGCCAGACGGTTTCAGTCGCCGAAGCGACGCCCTTCAGCAGGCTTTTGACGGGAGCGGAAACGAGCCGGGTCAATTCATACCGGGCGCCGTGGACGCGGGCGACCTCGGCGGCGTCGACCGAGAACGGCGGGCCGGACATGACCGTCTGGTCGTATTCGAAACAGATCAGCAGTTGCGGCGCGGCACCGGTGATCCGGTGCACATGATTGGCATAGCGCAGGCGCAGGTCGTCGGGCAGGGCCACAAGCGCCGCCCGGTCGTAGGTCGCGTCGACGTCCCCGAGGATGTTTCCTGAAAGGTCAAAGATGTCGCCCACGTAGATGTCAATGTCCGGGGCGGAGAAATGCAGCATCTCGCCGGAGGTGGCGATCTTTGGTTCCACGCCGAGTTCCATGAAAAGCTGTTCAATGGCGAGTTTGCTCAGTTCGGCGCCGACCACCCGGTGGCCGCGGGAGAGCAGCCAGGCAATGTCGCGGGTCTTGCCGCAGAGCGGGACGAAAACCCGGTCATTAGGCGACAGCGAAAGAGCGCGGAAGTGTTTCACCATCAGGGCATTGGGATTGCCCTCGTGAAAGCCGATTTCGTTGTTTTTCCACCGTTGATGCCAGAAGTCCGCTTTCATCTGCTTCTCCATTGTGGCGGTGCCGTGCAGCATTGCACCAGGGGCAGGGAAAGACAATGCGGTGCCTGGAGCGATTTCGGAGCGTCAGAACTCGTTCCAGTAGCGCTGGCGGTCCTGCCACATCTTTTCACCGATGAGGCAGTCATAGGGTTCGCGGGGCGAGAACTGTGCCGGGATGATGGTTTCGGGCTGGGGATCGGCGGCGATTTCGAGTACCAGTTTGCGGCGGACGGCCTGGGCGAAGTCGTCCCAGTCCTGGACCGGAATGGTGAAGGCGCCGAAGCCGCCGGTGACGCAGGCCTGGTAATAGCGGTCGAGGCCGTCGAGGTGCCACTGGCCGCCGAGGCCGTCGCGGGTCATCAGCGGCAGGCCGTTGATGGAAATGCCCTGGGCGATCACCGCATCGCGGGCGGCGGTGACCGGCCGTCCCTGGTTGTTCGGACCGTCGCCGGAAATGTCGATTACCCGCCGCTCGCCGTTGAAACCGTTGCCCTCCATGCTTGCCGCGCCGAAGATCAGCGCCTCGGAGATCGAGGTGCGCCGCAGGGTCGGGCTGAACTGGTTGGCGAGGGTGTTGCCGAAGGCAGCGAGATCGTCACGGGTTTCCAGCAGCCGCCAGTCGACGATCACCTGCTGGGTGCCGGCCCATTCGACATACGCGAGGGCGACGCGCTGCAGATATCCGGACTGAACCGCGGCGAATACCTCATCGGAGAGCAGGGCCTCGGCATAGCCGCGGCGCTGAATCTCCAGTTCCCGATAGGACATTGAGCGGGAGACATCGACCATAAGCACCAGTTCGAGGTCGACGTCGATTTCGTCTGCCACCGCGGGGGTCGCAAGCGTTGCGGCGGAAAGCATCAGGGCGGTGATACTGCGCATGGGCCATGGTTGCCGCCGGCCCGGATTCAGGTCAATTCACATCGGCTTGATCCCGGGGGCGGCGGCGGTTCAGAAGCAGAACGCCATCACGTCGAGCGCCATGGCCATTGCCTGGCTGCCCCAGGCCCGCAGCAGGGCCGGGATTACAAGTGCGGCGACGACCAGCGCCGCGCCGGTTGCGAGAATCCGCGGCGTCGTCATCGGGCGAGACCGAGGCTGCGGCGGATCGCCATGGGAGTTTCGCGGATTGGCAGGTTCAACAGGGCGGCGAGCAGGCTGAGGGCGATGGCGATCCACCAGACCACGTCATAGGAGCCGGTACGGTCATAGAGGTAACCGCCGAGCCAGCCGCCGAAAAACGAGCCGACCTGGTGGCCGAAAAACACGATTCCGCCGAGCATCGCCATGTTTTTCGAGCCAAAGACGGATGCGACGATGCCGTTGGTCAGCGGCACGGTGGAGAGCCAGAACAGGCCCATGACCATGCCGAAGATCAGCGCCGAGGTCTGGGTGATCGGCAACAGGATGAAGCCGGCGATGGCCACGCCGCGCAGCAGGTAGAGCCATACCAGCAGGGCGGATTTCGAGTGCCTGCCGCCCAGTGATCCTGCCGCGAAGGACCCGATGATGTTGAAGAGACCGACAAGGGCCAGGACCATGGTGGCGAGACCGGGGGCGAGGCCCTCGTCAGCGAAAAAGGCCGGCAGGTGGACGCCGATGAACACCACCTGGAAGCCGCAGACGAAAAAGCCGAGGAACAGCAGGTGGAAATCCCGCACCGACATGGCTTCGCGCAGGGCGTCGAGAATGCCGGGGCCTTCGGCGCGGGGCTGTTGCACCGCGCCTCTGCCGCCGGACATCAGGTAGGCGAGTGGCAGGATCAGGGCGATGACGAGCGCGAGGATCGAGAGCGCGGAGGACCAGCCGACGCCGCCGATCAGACCGAGGCTGAGCGGCAGCATGGCGAACTGTCCGAAGGAGGCGACGGCCATGGTCAGGCCCATGGCCATGCTGAGTTTCTCCGGCGGCACCACGCGGCTGATCGCGGCAAAGATCACCGGGAAGGTGGTGCCGGACAGGCCGAGGCCGATCAGGATGCTGGTGGAGAGCACGAAGGCGGTGGGGCCGAGTGGCATCGACATGGCAATGAGGCCGGCGACATAGGCCGCGGCGCCGCCGGCGATCACCCAGCGCGGGCCGAACCGGTCGGAGATCATGCCGACGAAGGGCTGCGAGGCGCCCCAGATCAGGTTTTGCAGGGCGATGGAGAGGGCGAAGGTTTCGCGGCCCCAGCCGTTGGCCATGGAGATCGGCTGCAGGAACAGGCCGAAGCCGTGGCGGACCCCGAACGACAGGGCGAGGATCAGCGCGCCGGCGGTGATGACGATGCGGGCGGTGCGCAGGCTTTGCGCGGCGGGGTGCGGGACGGGCCGTGAAGGTGTGTCGGTCATGATGTGCCCAGCGAAGAGAGGAGGTTGAAGAGGGTCTGCTCGCCGTTCGGGCCGAGCTTTTCCGCGAGGAGGCTCTGGGTTTTCTTCCAGGCCGGGAAGGCGGCGTCGAGGGTTGCGCGGCCCTCGTCGGTCAGGCCGATGCGGCGGGTGCGGCGGTCGGAGCCGGGCAGGAATTCGACATGGCCCGCGCGTTCCAGCACGCGCAGGTTGCGGCCCAGTGTCGAGGAATCGAGCCGGGTTGTCGCGGCCAGTTCGGTGATGGTTGGCGTGCCCGTGTTGCGCAGGGCGTTGAGAAGCGCGTGCTGGGCCACATTGAGGCCGTAGGGCTCGAATGCGGCGTCATACATCTGCGTCACGTCGCGGGTGGCGCGGCGCAGGCGGTTGCATATGCAGGACGATGGTTCCATGGATTTCGGTATATACCGGTAATTCGGTTTTGCAAGCGCAATCGTCGCCGGGCGCGGTGGTGGCAGGGATCAGTAGCAGCCGGAGTGGTCTTCGCCGGCGCCGGCGAGGTAGATGACCGAGGGCGTGCTGCCGTAGCCGCAGACGAAAACCCCGACGCCGAACGGCCGGCCGTCGCGGGCCATTTGCGACAGGGTGCCGCGGTCGTTCTGACCGGCGGTGACCATGGCGGGGATCTGGGCGCGCCAGTCGCGGTTGGCGAAGATCGGGTCGCCGTCGTCCTGCGGGTGGCGGATGCCGAAGCGGTGGTAGTTCGCACGGTCCTGCTGGATCACCCCGCCGAGGGTGGCGACCCGCTGGCCGCCGGAATTGAACATGTCCTCGGGGCCGATCCAGGCGGTGTAGTAGGCGAGCTGGTTCCAGTCCTGGGCGGCGAGCGGGCCGGCCTGGGCGGCGAGGGACGCGGCCAGAAGAATCTGTCGAAGCATGAAACGGGTCCGTTGATGGGGGGCCGGAGAGGTTCGCCCGAGCGTGCCGGGAATCGGGGCGCGTGGCAACGATTCCCGGTCTTCCCCGCCGAAAGGATCCGTTGGCCGGGTCAGTTCACCGCTTCGAAGTCGGGCAGGGTGAAGGATTTGTCGAAGAAAGCCTGTTCGGGGGCGTAGAGGCGGAAGCAGACAAATCAGCCGTCGTCGCCGACGGTTTTGAGGTGGTTGCCCCCTGGGCTGTCTTGCCGGCCGGGTCGCGAGCGGGACCGGCCCGGACTGGGCGAGGGCGGCGGGCGCGGCAGCGCAAAGCAGGATGGCGGCGGTGTGACTGAGCAGGTTTCGTGTCATGATGCGGTTCCGAAAATGTCTCGCTGTCGGCGGCAGGCTGACGTTTTTGCTCGGGAATGCAAGGGGAGGACGGGATGCAGTCGGATGCGGAAACGGTCGCGGCCTATCTGGCAGAGGTGCCGGAGGCGCGGCGGGCAGATATGGAGGCGATGCTGGCGCTGGTGCGGGAGGCGCTGCCGGAGGGCTATGTCGAGGCGATGAACTGGGGGATGATCTGCTGGGAAGTGCCGATGGAGGTTTCCGGACCGACCTACAATGGCAGGCCGCTGATGTATGTGGCATTGGCCAGCCAGAAGCGGCACATGGCGCTCTATCTGTGTGGTGCAAACTGCGTGCCGGGGCTGAAGGACCGGCTGGAGGCGGCGTTTCGGGCGGCGGGCAGGCGGTTTGACATGGGGGCGGCGTGTCTGCGGTTCGCAGGGGCCGGGGATCTGGTGCCGGAGGCGGTTGCCGGGGTGATCGCGGCGGTGCCGGTGGCGGATTTCGTCGCTGCCGCCAGGCGATAGGATCAGGACGTCTCCCGGGCGAGCCGGCGGCTGATCGGGATCGCTGAGAGGCTGAGTGCGAAACACCAGAGGCCAAGCGCCAGACACTGACGGGGAAACACGATGCCCTGGTCGATCAGGATGCCGGTGATCCCCGGACCGATGGCGGTGGAGACGACGCCGACCGTCGAAATCAGCGAACGAATCGAGCCGAGGTTTTTCGTGCCGTAGAGCGTCGGCAGCAGGGTGCCCATCAGCGCCCCGGTCATGCCCTGGGTCAGACCGTTGAAGGCGAGGGCGGCGAACCAGCCGTAGACCGCACCGGCCGGCCCGACGATGGTGATGCCGATCCCCATCGGCACGAGGTAGAGCGGCAGAAGCCGGCGCGGGCCGAAACGGTCGACAAAGAAACCCGAGGCGAAGTTCGACAGGATCGTCAGCGTGGCGAAAACCGCGTAGCCGGGGGCCATCTGGGTCAGGGTCCAGCCCTTGACGTCGGCGATGTGGACCTGGTGGAAAAAGATCACCGTGCCGATGAAGCCGGGCGTCAGCAGGAACGGGAGCAGTGCCGGAAACAGCCAGTGCCGCACCACCTGGCCGCGGGTCCAGTGGCGGCCGCCAAGGCCGGGTGTCTGCGTGCCCTCGACGTGCCCCCTCGGGGTACGGTTGCGGGCGAGCAGCATGAACAGAACCGGGGCGATCACGCAGGCGAGCAGGAGTGCGACGGCGGACCAGGTAAGCTGCCAGCCGATCAGACCGACCAGCAGCAGGATCGGCAGCGGCAGTAGCATCTCGCCCAGCGACTGGCCGAAGGCGGCGATGGCGACGGCGCGGCCGCGGGCGGCGACGAACCAGCGCCCCATCGCCGTCATGGCAATGTGGGTGAACATGCCCTGGCCGCAGAAGCGCAGGCCAAAGAGCGCGACCCCGAGCAGCCAGACGCTCGGCGCCCAGGCGATCAGCAGGCAGGAGGCGGCGAACATCAGGGCGATGCCGGGGGCGAGACGGGACAGCGGCATCGTGTCGGCGAGGGCGCCGCGCAGGAACAGCAGCGTCGCCGAGGCGAGGGTCGCCACCGTGTAAAGGCTGCCCCAGGAGCCGTCGGTGAGGCCGTGCACGTCCTTGAGCTGTCCTGCGAACAGGGAAATGAACCAGGTCTGACCGAAGGCCGAAAACATGGTCAGCAGGAAACCGGTGCCCAGCCAGCGGGCGTTGTCGCGCAGGAAGCCAATCATCCGATCGATCTAGCCGGTTCACGCGCGGGGCGCGAGGGCGCGCGGCCTGCTTTAGGTCACAGGTATGGATTATTTGTCCCGCTGTGGCGTTTTTGGCGCGGCCCGGTGCCGGACGCCAGTCGGGCAGCGTGTGGCCGCATTTGACGGACGACCGCAAAAATGGTAGAATCGGATGGTTCCGGCAAAAAGTCGGTCTGAAATAAGCTTTAGTTTTCAGATACTTTTAACTTCTCACCTGCGCGGGAGAGTGTGATGGGCCGTGTCCGGCTGCTGGCGGTGGTTCTTTGCCTGTTGATTGCCCTGTTTCCCCGGATCGGGTCAGCGCAGTCAGTGCTGAGCCCTGAGTTTGCGGAAACCAATTCGATTTACACGCCAACCGAGGCGGCAGGTCGTGAAATCTGGATGTTCGCCACCGCATTCAACGACAGGTTTTTCACCTACACCTATCCGCAGCGCCTCGGGGCGGCGATCGACTGGTACGAGGTGCTGGCGGCGGGGCGGCGCGGCGATCTGTTCGAGGCCTGGGGGGCGATCCCCGATCCGGACTGCTGTCTGCCGGGCGATCCGGACTGTCCGGCGCGGTCGGCGGATCAGACATACGGCTTCATGTGGTGTCCGGGCGACGACGATCTCTTGTCATTCGTTGGCCGCGAGGGGTACGTGGACCCGGCCTGCGGGTTCGAGGACGCGCCGTTCGATGCGGGCACGCCGCACGGGGCGGTGGATCAGCGGCAGAATGCCTGTGACCTGCGGTTCGGGACCTCGACCGGGGCGCTGGGGCTGCGGAAGTTTCCCAATCCGCGGTTCGATCCGGTGAACTGGGAGGAGATCGGCGGCTGGGAGGGGTATGCGGCCTTCATGGCCGGTGATCCGGCGGATCCGGATTCGCGGGCCAACCGGCTGATGGACGGATCGGTGGAGCCGCCGTTCCGCATCGGCATGGCCTGCGGTGCCTGTCACATCGCCTACAACCCGCTGAACCCGCCGGAGGATCCGTCGGCGCCTGAATGGGAGAACATCGACGCGCTGGTCGGCAACCAGTACAGCCGGATTTCAAATCTGCTCGGCAACGGCATGTCGCAGCATCGGCTGGAGTGGCAGCTGATCGCGCGGGCGCGGCCCGGGGTGGTGGATACTTCGGCGCTGCCGATGGATTTCGTCTCCAATCCCGGCACGATGAACGCGATCATCAATTTTGCACGGCGGCCGCTGTTCGAGCATCAGGTGCTGAAATGGCGCAAGGTGGCGGCCTGTGAGGCCGGGGCGGATCCGGATGTCTGCTGGTGCGAGCCTGAGCGCGAGGGCAAGTGCTGGGAGAAGAGCCTCCAGTCCGAAATGGTGCCGCAGATCCTCAAGGGCGGCGAGGATTCGATCGGCTTCGAGGAGGCGATCCAGCGGGTCTATTTCAATATCGGATCGTGTGCGGAGCAGTGCTGGATCAACCATGTGGTCGATCTGCGGGCGGCCGATCCGGCGCAGCGCAACTACGGGCAGACGCCGTTCGATATCGGCCAATGCCGGCGGGACTGCGGCTCGTTTCGGGCCATCGAGGACCGGCTGATCGACATCAAGAACTTCTTTCTGACCGCGCGGCCGTCGGATCTGTGGCAGGCACGGGGGCTGGAAAGCCCGCGGGACCTGGAGATTGCGCTCGACGGCGAGTTTTTCGACGGCGCGGTTGAGGAAGGGCGGGTGGTGTTCGCCGAAAACTGCGCCCGGTGCCATTCAAGCCAGGAGAATCCTGGTGTGGACACGGATTTTCTGGCGGTAGAGGCGGACGATCCGACGCTGCGCAGCGACTGGCTGGGCAGCGACGAGGTGGTACTGGCCTCGGAGATCGGCACCTACGGGGCGCGGGCGATGCATTCGAACCATGCGCCGAGCCGGGTCTGGGCGGAATATGCGTCGCTTGATGAAAAGGCGCGGCCGGCCGATCCGGTGCGCCAGGAGGTGATGAAGGGTGGCGGGCGCGGGTACATGCGCAACATCTCGCTGCTGTCAGCCTGGGCCCATGCGCCGTTCATGCACAACAATGCCATCGGTCCGGAGATCTGCGGCAAGCCGGGGGATCCGGAGGTCGATTTCTATTCGTCGCCCTATGTGGACGGCAACGGCCAGGTCCTGGCGGAGGCGCCGGGATGCTGGGCCTATGATCCGAGTGTTGCAGGGCGGTATGCGCTGTATCTGGAATCGATGAACCAGTTGCTGAACCCGGATCAGCGGGTGGCGAAGATGTTCGTACTGGATCGGGACATTGTCATTGATCTGGCGCCGAACGTGGAGCTGCTCGGACGCGATCTGGGGCTCAGCCTGACCATTCCGGCGGGATTCCCGGCGGTTGACGTCAATTCGCTGCGCTACAAGGACATGATCCAGGACCTGGTGCTGATCGGTGTCGATCCGGCGAAGTTCGAGGCAAAGTATGCGGAACTTCTGACGGATGCGCAGCGGAACGAATTGCGCGACGGGCTGGCAGAGATCCGTTCCGTGCTGCTGGAAACCAAGACGATTGCGGCGATTCAGTTGGCGCTCGGTCATGATGAGGCGGTTGTCGATCAGGTCGAGGGGCTGACGCTGCGGGTCGGCAATGATTTCGTGCAGCGGTTTTATTCCAACATTCTCGACCGGGTGGAGAACGCCGGGCACCGGTTCGGCGAGGGGCTGAGCGAGCGGCAGAAACAGGCGCTGACCGCCTTCGTGGCGACGTTGTGAGGGGGGCGGCGTGATGGTGGGGTTTCTGCGGATTCTGGCGGGGCTGGCGCTGGTGGCGATCATCATTGTCGGCGGGTTGTGGGCGGTGCGGCTGGCCGGGTTCGGGTATCTGCTGTCGGTGTCGAACGAGCGGGTGGAACCGGTTCGGGCGGAGATACCTTTTGCGCCGCTGGTGGACATGGGGCTGAGCGATGCGGACAATCCGACCAAGGTTTTTCGGGTCGATATGGCCCGGGTGGAGCAGGAGTTTCCGCTGAGCCGGGGGGATCTGGCAGGGCTGGTGCCGGCGAACATTCTGGCGATGAACCAGGAGGAGGTCGATCAGCTCTACGGGCGGCTGACGGCGGGGCCGATACCGGACGGGCCGTATCTGGGCGATCTGTTCTTTCCGGTGGGCGATACGATGGAAAGCAGGCTCGATGAGATCCTGGGCGGGCTGAAGGGGCGGATCGCGGCGGAGAAGATCGAGACGGTGGAGGGTGCGGGCCGGGCGCTCTGGAAAGGCAAGATGTTTTACCGCGATGACCGGGTTTTGCGGAACTTCATCGAGGATTTCCGCTCGCTGTCGGGGCTGATCGATGATCCGGAGGCATTGGAACGGGCGACGGTGCCGCGCGAGGGCATTCTGTCATGGGTCCTGCCGACGACGGATGTCTATCTGCTGTTTCCAGCCAAGCTCTATTGCGGGCAGAGTCTGCTTGATGGACGGCGGGAGAGCGTGATCATTGACTATGCCTATAACGACGATCTGCCGGGGTATCAGGAGCGGCCGGACGGGCTGGCGGGGCGCAACGGGCTCAGGGTGCGCGACGAGATCCGGATGATCCGGCCGGGCTTCTACCTGGGGCGGGCCTATCTCAACAAGGTGTTTCTGCTCAATTTCACCCTCTGGAACGCCGAAGTCGCCGAAGCGGGCCTGACGGATTCTGCCGAGGGCGCGCCGGTGGCCGAAGACTGCTGGGCCGGGGAGCAGGTGCGGCACGCGGCTTTGCAATGAGACGGGTTCTGGCCTGTGCGCTGGCTTTCGGGCTGGCGGGGAGTGCCGGGGCGGATACGGTTGCGGAGGTGTTTCCGGACGGGATTCCCTATCCGTTCGAGCGGGTACTTGAGCGGCTGGAGGAGATCGCAGGGCCGGAGAATGTCAAGACCGCGCTGGTCCCCTTCGGGCGGTCGCTGCAGCGGTTCGCGGCGGCGCCCGACTATCTGGCATCGCCCCGGATCGTGGTGGCGGTGACGGGAGATCGCGCGGCGGGGCCGATGGATGTGCGGATCGCTGACCGGCTGTTTTTCGGGTTTCAGCCGGCGGCGGAGGTGCTTGAGATCATTGCGTTCGACGACGGTTTCGGCCGGTTCAGGTTCCGCGAAGTGGTCGGCTACGGCACCGGCGGGGCCCTGAGCGTTGCCGAGCGGGACATCTGCACCGCCTGCCATCAGGGCGGGGGGCCGATATTCGCGCGGCCGCTCTGGTCGGAAACCAATGCCAATCCGATGATCGCGGCGGCGCTGCTTGTGCCGGAAGCGGGGTTTCACGGCGTGGCGCGGCGCGCGAGCGTTGATGACTTGGCGGCGATTGACGCCTCGGTGGACCGGGCGGCGCGGCTGCAACTGGCTGAAGCGGTCTGGGACGGATGCGGCGATGCGGTCTGTCGGTCGGATCTGCTGATTGCGGCGCTGCGCGGGCTGCTGACCGGGGCATTTGACGACGGCGGGCTGTCGGGGACCTGGCCGGAGGTGACCGTCATTTCGCCGGATATTGCCAACCGCGATCCCCTGATGGAGTTGGCCGGGGCGGATCCGGGGAATTTTGACGATGCGGCGGATGTGCAGAACCCGGAACTGGCGCGTGCACCGATGGTGATCTGGCGGGCGCAGGACGGCGTCGCGGCGACGCTGGCGGAATGGTTTTCCGAAGGAGATGCGGCGTGGATCGAGGCGCGGCTGGCGGGGTCGGCGGCGCGGCGCGCAATTCTGGCGCTTCCCTGTGTTGTTGAGGCGCGCGCGGGCGAGCAGCGGTTCGACTGTGGCTCGGAGCGGTCGCACTGGTCGGGTTTTGTCGACGGTAACGGGCGTGGGCGGTTGGAGGCGGTGACGGTCCAGGGCAGGCCGGTCCCGGGGCGGCTGGACCTCGCGGCAACGAATTTGGCCGGGACGTTCGCGGTGATCCGGCACGGGCGTCCGGCGCGGCTGGGCGACGGGAGGCGGATCGACGCGCTGAAACTCGGCGCGGATCAGGCGCGCCTGGTGCTGGTGGAGGATTTTCTCCGGCTTGAGCAGGGCCTGCGGGCGGCAGTGATGCCGGAGCGGTTTGACCGGCGGGCGGTTCTGCGGCTGGTGGGGCAGGTTCTGGAGGCGGCAGATGGATGAGGAACGGTCGTTCTGGCAGTGTTTCCGGGTCTGGTTTGCGCGGATTTGCGTCGCCCTGGTACTGCTTTCGCTGGCTGGGGGTGTGTTTCTCGGCTGGTATTTCCTGCGCGATGAAGCGGAGGAATTCGACGATCCGGTGGCGCAGTTCAAATACGGATCGACCGGGGGCGACCGGAATTTCGGTCTGCCCTATGTGATGTGGCAGTCCCTGCCGGTGCTGTTTGCCGATCTGTTGCCGGAAGGGCGGCAGGATGAGGGCTGGGAGGCATTCGGCTTTCTCTATGAGGAGGATGCGGCTCTCGACCATGTCCGACCGGTCGGCACCTCGCTCAGGCGGAACATGGGGATGGACCGGATTTTCCTCAACTGTGCCGGGTGTCATGCGGGCGCGGTGCGGACGGAAGATGAGGGCAGGCGGCTGATCTATGCGGGGATGCCGTCGAACACCGTCGATCTGTCGGCCTTTCAGACATTTCTGGCGCGGGCGGTGGTGGACGAGCGGTTTTCCGGCGAGCGGTTCGTGGCCGAGATCGATCACATGGGCCTGGAGATGAATCCGATCAACCGCATGGCGATGAAGTTTATCGCCGTGCCGATCGTGCGCGAGCGGCTGCTGACCATCGTTGACCGGTTTGAGGATTTTGTGCACCGCGAACCGACCTTCGGGCCGGGGCGGTTCGATACGTTCAATCCGGCAAAGGCGCTGCTGAACTGGAATTTCAACGATCTCCCTGAGGCGGAACTGATCGGGGTGGTGGATTTCCCGTCCGTGTGGATGCAGGGCCAGAAGGAAGGGATGCAGCTCCACTGGGACGGCAACAACACCAAGGTGAGTGAGCGCAACCGGTCGGCGGCGTTCGGCACCGGGGCCACTCCGCCGCTGCTCGACCGGGCATCGCTGGCCCGGATGGAGGCGTGGCTGGCGGTGGCGGAACCGCCGCGGTTTCAGGACGTTTTTCCGGCGCAGTTCGACGAGGGTCTGGCGGCCGAAGGCAGCGCGATCTACGCGGGCGAATGTGCTGCCTGTCACGGTCAGCCGCGGGAGTTTCGCGGCGAGAACATCGGCAGCGTGACGCCGATTGACCGGATCGGCACCGATCGGGCGCGTCTGGACAATTATACCCGGGATCTGGCGGTCAATCAGAACATGCTCTACGCGGAATATGGCGATGAGCGGTTCCAGACGTTCCGCAAAACCGACGGCTATGCCAATGCGCCGCTCGATGGGCTGTGGCTGCGGGCGCCGTATCTGCACAACGGGTCGGTGCCGGACATGGTTGCGCTGCTGTCGCCGCCGGAGGAGCGTCCGGTGATGTTTCTGCGCGGGGGCGAGGTTTATGACCCGGCGCGGCTCGGGTTTGTCAGCGATCCGGCGGCGATGGATCCGGCAGAGGCGGCGCGGCTGTTTTGCTATGTCACCCACCGCGACGGGATGGCGCAGTGTCCGGCGGCGGTGCCGGAGATGAACGGCACCTGCGATGCGGGCCCGTGCCGGGGCAACGGCAATGGCGGGCATCTCTACGGCGTCGACCTCAGCGCGCAGGAAAAGCGGGCGTTGATCGAATATCTGAAGACGTTCTGAAGGGGGAACGCAATGGCACGGCATGGGAATGGGACCAACTGGCCGCTCCTGATCGGGCGGATCGTCGCGGTGCTGATGGTGCTGGGTATCGCGGGGGGTGTTTATGCGTATTACACCGTGTTTCGCGAGGTGGCGCAGGTGCCGTGCGGCGACGTCGAACCGGACCGGCGCGCCGACCTCTGTGCCGACGACGCGGAGGAGCGGTTCAAATACGGCTCGGTGGGCGCGGAATGGGAGCTGGGCGTGCCGTATCCGATCTTCCACGTGCTGCCACGGGTGTTTGCCGATCTGATGCCGGGTCCGGGCGGGTACGCGGCCTTTGGCCTGCCCTGGGAGGAGGGGCGGGAACTTCCGGTGGGGTTCTCCAAAAAGACGGTCGGGTTTCCCCGGGTGACGCAGACCTGTGCGATCTGTCATGCGGCGCAGTATCGGACTTCGCCGGATGCGGCGCCGGTGATCGTGCCGACCGGACCGTCGCATACCACCAACGCGATGGCGTTTCTCGATTTCCTCGAAGCTGCCGCCAACGATCCGCGATGGTCCGCCGAGGGGATGATGCCGGAAATTCAGCGCAATTTCGATCTGCGGCTGGATGAACAGCTGATCTACCGGTTCGTGATCCTACCGATTGCCAAGAAACGCGTGCTGGAACAGGCGGCGGATTTTGCCTGGATGCATGCGGAGGGGCGGCCGGCCTGGGGTCCGGGGCGGGACGGGCCGTTCAACCTGACCAAGTTCAACCTGCTGGGGCTGCCCGATGACGGGACGGTCGACAATGCGGATTTTCCGTCGATCTGGAATGCCGGTCTGCGCGAGGGGCAGTCGATGAACTGGGCGGGGGAAACCCAGGATCCGCTGGCGGTCTATATCGATTCGGCGCTGGGGCTCGGTTCGCCGCCCGACGAGGTGACGGACTACATGATCGAAACGCGCGAATACCTGCGGGCGAAACAGCCGCCGGAGTATCCCTATGCGATTGACGCGGCGCTGGCGGCACAGGGCGAGCCGGTGTGGCAGGCGGAATGCGCGTCATGTCATGCGGAGGGCGGCGCCTATTACGGACGGTCGGTGCCGGTGGGGGAAGTGGGCACGGACCGGATGCGGTTCGATGCCTGGCAGCAGGAACATGCGGATGCCACCAATGCGCGCGCGGCAGAGATCGGCGTGAGCCGCAAGGACATGGTCAAGGATGTGGGTTACGTCGCCCAGCCGCTTGACGGGATCTGGCTGCGGGCACCCTATCTGCACAACGGATCGGTGCCGAACCTCGAGGCGCTGCTCTCTCCGCCGGAGACCCGCCCCGAGGTGTTCTGGCGGGGCTGCGACATCTATGATCCCGGCCCGGTCGGATTTCGCTCCGGACCGGCGGATGAGGATTGCCCGAGGGCCTGGCGGATCGACACGTCGCTGCCCGGTGAGGGCAATGGCGGCCACGACTACGGCACCGATCTGGGCGAAGAGGACCGGCTGGCGCTGATCGAGTACCTCAAGACGTTCTAGGCGGCCTGCCGAAGGCCTGCCGCGGCCCGGTCATTCGGTTTCGGAATGACGGGCCGCACAAACCATCAATTGTCATTGCCGTCCGGCGAAGGCAGTCTGTCCGGCGTGCGTTGATGCTATTTGGAGGCGTTCGGTCCGGCATGTACAGAATCATCATATCCCAGAAGGCGTATTCCAGCTGGTCGATGCGCGGCTGGCTGCTGCTGGATGCGTTCGGGCTTCCCTATGAGGAGGTGTTCGTCCCGCTCTATGATCCGGCGTTCGAGGCGATGAAGGCAGACAAGGCACCGGCGCGGACCGTGCCGATCATCGAGTGGGAGGAGGAGGACGGATTCCAGCGGCGGGTCTGGGACAGTATCGCCATCGCGGAAACCCTTGCGGAACGCCATGCCGGCGCCGGCCACTGGCCGATCCACCCGCTCAACCGGGCGGTGGGCCGGGTTCTGGCGGCGGAAATGCATTCGGGGTTCACGGCGCTGCGATCCGCCTGCCCGATGAACCTGCATCGGGACAATGTGCCGCTGAAGACCGTGTCGGGCGAGATCCTGCGGGACGTGGCAAGGGCGGGCGAGCTTTGGGCCTGGGCGATTGAGCGGGCCGGGGGACCGTGGCTGGCCGGTTCGGAATTCTCGGCGGCGGACGCCTTCTATGCGCCTCTGGCAACGCGGCTGAAGAGCTACGGGCTGTTTTCGCGCAGTACCGAGGCGTATGCCACCCGGCTTCTGGAACACGAAAGCGTCGCGCGATGGGTGGAGCAGGCGCAGAAGGACCCGCAGCGGCTGGCGGTCTATGACGACATAGAGTGACCGGCGTGGACAGTTTCCGTTGCGGTTCTTGCCGGCTTTTGCTTGTGTACCCCGTGCCTGTATCGCAACCGCAGCGGTGGTCCCATGTCTAAAACGCCAAAGGTTCTGTTCGTCTGTCTGGGCAACATCTGCCGTTCGCCGATGGCCCAGGGTGCATTCCTGCATGTCGCATCGAAGGCCGGGCTGAAGCTCGAGGCGGATTCCGCCGGTCTGCACGGCTGGCATGTGGGCCGCCCGCCCGATCGCCGGTCGCAGGCGGTTGCCCTGAAATACGGCGTCGATATTGGCGACCAGCGGGCGCGGGTGCTGACGCCGGCGGATTTTGCCGCGTTTACCCACGTCATTGCCATGGACCATGAAATTCTCAGGGCGGTAAAGAAGATGGCCCCCGACCCGGCCCCTGCGGCGGTCAGCCTGTTTCTCGATCACGCACCGGGTCGGGCGGGACAGGAAGTGCCCGATCCGTTTTACGGCGACGACGACGGGTTCGAGGCGACCTGGGCCGACGTGATGGAAGGTTCCGAAGGTCTGATCCGGATCTTTCAGACGGTTTGACCGCCGACCTGTCGCAGGCTGCGGGCATCGCCTGCCGATCCGGGGGGATTCGGTAGCGGACGGGCGGCCCGATTAAGGGCGCGGCGCCAATCCGCCGTGTATTTCTCTAAACGACCGCTCAAATTTGGCTCTTTGACCAAATCTTTACCAGACCGGTCCAGTGTGCCCGTTGAGCGCGGACTTCCGCGCGGATGAGTGCAGAAAGCTGGAGTGGTAGTATGGATGTTGCAGGCTATGTCGCGCTGACCCGGCAGTCAGGGCTCGACAAGGAATTGCAGATCGTCGCGAACAATATCGCCAATATCTCCACAACCGGTTACCAGCGCGAAGGCGTGGTGTTCGCGGAAATGGTGCAGATCCTGCCCACCGAGGGCGGCAGTGTCGCCATGGCGGAGGCGCGCGGACGCTATGCGGACGATTTGCAGGGTGCACTGGTGCCGACCGGCGGCGATCTCGATTTTGCCATCGAAGGTGACGGGTATTTCATGGTGATGAGCCCTGCCGGCGAGCGGCTGACAAGGGCCGGCGCCTTCACCCGCGACGGAACCGGGCAGGTGACCAGCATGGACGGCTGGCCACTGCTCGACGAGGGTGGCGGAACCATCATCATTCCGTTCGAAGCGGAAAGAATTGTCCTCGGCCCCGACGGAACGCTCGGTGTCGACGGGGAGCCGGTTGCAAAACTGGGACTGGTAAAACCGGTCGATGTCACCCAGATCGCCCGCGAGGCCGGCGTGCTGTATAGGGTGGACGGGGCAACCGAGCCGGTTGAGGAAACCGCCGGCCGGTTCGTCCAGGGGTTTGTGGAACAGTCAAACGTCAACGCGGTGAGCGAGATGGCCCGAATGGTCGCCGTTCAGCGGGCTTATGAATACGGCCAGAAACTCATGGACCAGGAAGATCAGCGCATTGCCCAGACCGTGAAGGTCCTCGGCAGCCAGACCTGATCCCAACCCGTACAGCAGGAGATTTAGCATGCGTGCCCTGAATATTGCCGCGACCGGAATGTCAGCCCAGCAGCAGCGTGTGGAAGTGATTTCGCACAACCTCGCCAACATGAGCACCACGGCCTACAACGCCAGGCGGGCGGAATTCTCCGATCTGCATTACCAGCAGGCGGTACAGCCGGGGTCGGTGACCGCGTCGGACGGCACCATCGTACCGGCGGGCGTGCAGCTCGGTCTTGGTGTGCGCTCGGCGGCGGTGTCGATGCATGTGGCCCAGGGCTCGCTGACCGAGACCGGCGGCGCATTGGATCTGGCCATCGACGGCATGGGGTATCTGGAGATCCAGATGCCCGGCGGTGAGCGGGCCTTTACCCGTGACGGCTCGCTGAAGAGCAACGGCGACGGGCAGATCGTGACCTCCGACGGCTTTGTGGTTGATCCCGACATCACCATTCCTGAAGACGCCCGCGACATCACCATCAATGCGGACGGCGAGGTCTACGTCTCGTTTCAGGGCGAGGTCGAATCCCAGCTTCTGGGCCGGTTCAGCCTCGTGACCTTCACCAACGAGAAGGGTCTCGAAGCGTTGGGATCGAACCTCTACCGCGAGACCGAAGCCTCCGGTCAGCCGAATGTCGGCGATGCCGGTGAGGATGGAAGGGGTATTTTCCGGCAGGGCTATCTGGAAGATTCCAGCGTCGATGCGGTGCGCGAACTGACGGATCTGATCGAGGCGCAGCGGGGGTATGAACTGAACGCCAAGGTGATCACCGCCGCCGACCAGATGATGTCCGCGACGGTTCAGATCCGCTGACGTCATGAGAACAGGTGCAATTTTCCTTCCGCTGGTCCTGGCGGTGACGGTCGCGGCGCAGAGCGTGCTCGCCGGGACGGTCACCCCGGTCCGGGCAATCCGCAGCCAGACCGTCATCGCCGCCGAGGATGTTGAAATCGTCGAGGAAGAGGTGACCGGCGGGCTAGCCGAACTTGCCGATGTGATCGGCAAGGAGGCACGGGTGACACTGTATCCGGGCCGGCCAATTCTCGTCGGTCAGGTCGGTGCCCCGGCGGTGGTGGAGCGAAACGCCCTGGTGCGGATGATCTTCCGCGACGGCCCGCTCAGCATCACCGCCGAGGGGCGGGTGCTCGACCGTGGCGGTGCCGGTGAACGGGTAAGGGTGATGAACCTCGCGTCGCGGCAGATCGTGACCGGTTCGGTGCAGGACAACGGCGATATTGAGGTGGTGAAATGAGACTGACACGGGCGGGCATAACCATTCTGGCGGCTGTCGGTCTGACGGCCTGCGGCATTGGAACGCCGCCGAAAATGACGTCGATCGGTGAAACCAGCGCGGATGCGGGGCCGATCCTGACCCCCGAGCGCGCCGCGATTGCCGTGCCTGCTCCGGAGGCCGCGCGGTACGCCTACCAGAACGGATCGCTGTGGAACAACGGTCCGGCAGGGCTGTTGGGTGACCGGCGGGCGCGAACCCTGGGCGACATCCTGACGGTCGAGATTGAGATCGATGAGGAGGCCGAGATTCAGAACGAATCCCAGGCGAACCGGCAGGGGGCGCAGAAGGCCAACGTCGATGCGTTTTTCGGCATCAGCAGCAAACTGCCCGAGTCGATGCAGACTCTCTCGCCGGAACTGGAATTCGGTTCGACTTCGGATTTCAAGGGCAAGGGGTCGGTCAAGCGCTCCGAGAAGATTGCCCTGCGGGTGGCGGCGACCGTGGTCAACGTTTTGCCGAACGGGCACCTGGTGATTCAGGGCGACCAGGAGGTGCGCGTGAACAA